>DATMBJ010000265.1:0-7505 GCA_035559315.1 Actinomycetota bacterium | reverse complement strand
CCGCGGCCGGGCCCCCGGTCGCCGCGGCCCGCCCGGTCGCGGCGCCGCCCGCCGGTTCCTCCGCGCTCAGGCCGCCTGCTGCTCCCCGCCCAGCCACTCGATCACCCCCGCGGCCCCCTGGCCGCCGCCCACGCACATCGTCACGAGTCCGTAGCGGGCCCGGCGGCGGGCGAGCTCAGAGAGGAGCTGCACGGTGAGCTTGGCCCCCGTCGCCCCCAGCGGGTGGCCGAGGGCGATGGCGCCGCCGTTCGGGTTCGTCCGCTCCTCGTCCAGGCCGAGGCGGCGCACGACCGCCACGACCTGCGCGGCGAAGGCCTCGTTCAGCTCGACCACGTCGAGATCGTCGAGCGCGAGCCCCGCCTTGGATAGGGCCTTCGGGACCGCTTCCACCGGGCCCATCCCCATGATCTCGGGGGGCACCCCCGCCGTGGCGAACGAGACCAGGCGCCCGAGGGGACGGGTGATCCCGAGCGCGGCGGCCCGCTCGTCGCTCATCACCACCATCGCTGCCGCCCCGTCGCTCATCTGGGAGCTGTTGCCCGCGGTCACCGTTCCCCGGACCGCGAAGGCCGGCTCGAGCCGGGCGAGCTTCTCCTCGTCGGTGTCGCGGCGGATCCCCTCGTCGGCGTCGAACCGGAACCGCTCCACCCGGACCTCCCCGTCCTCCACCACCGTCCGCCGGGCCTCGACCGGGACGATCTCGGCCCGGAACCGCCCCGCGTCCTGGGCCGCCGCGGCCCGCCGGTGGCTCCGCAGCGCCCAGCGGTCCTGCTCCTCCCGGTCCACCTCCTCCCGGCGGGCCACCTCCTCGGCCGTGAGCCCCATGTTGAGGAACACCTCGGGCCAGCGCCCGGCGAGGTCGGGGTCGGGGTCGAAGTGCCACCCGGCCATGGGGACCGCGCTCATCGACTCCATCCCGCCGGCCACCACCACGTCGTGGACCCCGGCCGCCACGGCCTGCGAGGCCAGGGCCAGCGCCTGCAGCCCCGACGCGCAGAACCGGTTCACGGTCATCGCGCTCGCGGAGACCGGGAGGCCCGCGGCGAGCGCCACGTGGCGGGCGACGTTCAGCCCCTGCGCGCCCTCGGGCATCGCGCAGCCGAGCACGAGGTCCTCGACGTCGGCGGGGTCGAGCCCCGGGACCCGGGCCACGGCCTCGCGGACCGCGGCCACCGCGAGCTCCCCCGGCGGGGTCTCCCGGAGCGCCCCCCGGGGGGCCTTGCCCACGGCGGTCCGCACCGCGCTCACGATCACCGCCTCGCGCATCGCAGCCTCCTTCAGTTCCGGAGCGGCCTGCCGGTCTTCAGGGTGTGGCGGATCCGCTCCCGGGTCTTCTCGGTGCCGAGGAGCCGGAGGAACGCCTCGCGCTCCAGGTCGAGCAGGTGCGACTCCGGGACCTCGGTCCCCTCCGCCACGTCGCCGCCGGAGAGCACCCGCGCGAGCTCCAGGGCCACCCGCCGGTCGTGCTCGCTGATCCGGCCGGCGGCGAGCTCGTTGTAGGTGAGGGCCTCGGCCGCGGCGATGCCCCGCCGGCCGAGGACCCGGATCCCGCGCTCGACCGGGGGCCGGTAGCCGGCCTCGGCCAGGAGGCGCGCCAGGGCCCGGGCGTCGGCCCACTGGCGGTCGGGATCCGCGCTCACCGGGTCCTCCGGCCCCAGGAACCCGAGGTCGCGGGCGTCCTCGGCCCCGGTCGAGACCCTGGCCCCCGCCACGGCCTCGAACGCCTCGCGGAAGCGGGGGAAGGGATCGGCGGGCACCCCCTCGGGGACCGCCGCGGCCGCCCGTCGCGCCATCTCCGCGCAGCCGCCGCCCGCCGGGACCAGCCCCACCGCCGCCTCGGTGAGCCCGATGTAGGTCTCGGCCAGGGCCTGGCGGCGGGCCGCCGCCAGGCAGAGCTCGGCCCCGCCCCCGAGGGTCCGGCCCCGGGGCGCCGCCACCACCGGCACCGCGGCCCCGCGGATGGCCCGGGTGGTGCGCTGGAACCGGCGGACGACGAGCTCGAGCTCGTCCCACTCGTCGGCCTCGGCCGCCATGAGCAGCAGCGCGAGGTTGGCGCCGGCCGAGAAGTCGGCCGCCCGGGTCCCGATCACGAGGCCGTCGTAGGACCCCTCGGCCAGCGCCACGGCCCGCTCAAGGAGGTCGATCGTGTCGAACCCGATCACGTTGAGCTTCCCGTGCAGCTCGAGTCCGAGGATCCCCCCGCCCAGGTCGACGAGGGAGGCGGAGGCGTTCGAGGGGAGCTCGCGACCCTCTCGGCGGGCCCGGCGGCGGAGCTCCGCGGGGTCCACGACCCAGGGCCGGGGCGGCACGGGGACGTGGGCCAGCGGGGCGAAGGCCAGCGTCTCCCGGGCTCCGTCCGCCTCCCGGTGGAACGAGCCCAGGCGGTCCACGACCGCGCGCGCCGCCTCGGGCAGCTCGCCGTCCTCCGCCTCGACCAGCTTCGCCACCTCCGCCGGCCCGAGGAGGTCCCAGGTCTCGAAGGGGCCCAGCTCCCAGCCGAAGCCCCAGCGCATCGCGCGGTCCACGGTCTCGGCGTCGTCGGCGACCTCGGGCCCCGCGGCCGCGGCGTAGCGAAGCGTGGCCGCGAGGAGCCGCCGGACGAAGCGGCCAGGGGGCTCGTCGGCCTCGAGCAGGAGCCGGATCCGCCGCGCCGGGTCGGCCTCGTCCCGGGCCCGCGCGACGGCCGCCCCCTCCGCCCGCCGCCGGGGCCGGTACTCGAGGGTCCGGAGGTCGAGCGCGAGGATCTCGCCGTCCCGCCGGCGGTAGAACCCCGCCCCCGCCTTCTCGCCCAGGGCCCCCCGCGAGACGAGCTCGCGGAGCACGTGGGGCGCCCGGAACCGCTCCCGGTCCGGGTCCGCCCGGAGCGAGGCGTAACAGTGGTCGGCGACGGCGAGGGCGACGTCGAGCCCCACCAGGTCCAGGGTCCGGAACGTGGCGCTCCGGGGCCGGCCCAGGAGCGGCCCGGTGAGGTCGTCGACCTCGTCGGGCCCGAGCCCGAGCTCCAGGGCCAGCGCGAGCGCGGTGAGCATCCCGTGGACGCCCAGGCGGTTCGCGATGAAGGCCGGGGTGTCCTTGGCCCGGACCGTCCCCTTCCCCAGGTGGCGGGAGGCGAGCTCCTCGAGCCACGCGAGCCGGCCGGGGTCGGTGTCGGGGGTGGGCACGAGCTCGAGGAGCCGCGCGTAGCGCGGGGGGTTGAAGAAGTGGGCGCCGCAGAACGCCGCGCGGAACGGCTCCGAGCGGCCCTCGGCCATGGCCCGGACCGGGAGCCCACTCGTGTTCGTGGTGACGAGCGGAACCCGATCGGCTCCCGCGAGCGCCTCGTCGACCCGAGCGAGCAGCTCCCGCTTGGCGCCGAGGTCTTCGACGACGGCCTCGAGCACCCAGTCGGCCCCCCCCAGGGCGCCGGGGAGCTCGTCGAACCCGCCGGGGCGGATCCTCCGGAGGTGCGAGGGGTGATGGAGCGGGGTGGGGCGGAGCTTCGCGGCCCGCTCGAGCCCCGCCGCGGCCAGGTCCCCGTCGAGGTCCAGGAGCCGGACGGAGGCGCCGGCCCCGGCCAGGAGGCAGGCGAGCTGCGAGCCCATCGTCCCGGCCCCGAGCACCACCACCGAGCGCACGCGCGGGATCATGCGTCTCGCAGCAACGTAGCAGAGGCGTCGTGTTCCCGCGCGCGGACCTGCCGGCGGTCCGTTCCGCGGCAGCCCCGATGGGCTCGGGAGCGTCCCGCCGGCGCGCCTCGCGTAGGCTGGGCGGCGGGATGAAGGCCTCCGACCTCCTCGTGCGGTGCCTCGAGGCCGAGGGCGTGGAGCACGTCTTCGGCGTGCCGGGGGAGGAGACCCTCGACCTCAACGAGTCCCTGGATCGCTCGTCGATCCGGTTCGTCCCTGTCCGCCACGAGCAGGGCGCCGCCTACATGGCCGATGCCTACGGGCGGCTCACCGGGCGGGCGGGCGTGTGCCTCGCCACGCTCGGCCCGGGCGCCACGAACCTCGTGACCGGCGTCGCCGACGCGTTCCTCGATCGCGCGCCGCTCGTCGCGCTCACCGGGCAGGCCGACCTGGAGCGGCTCCACAAGGAGTCGCACCAGTCGGTGGACGTCCTCGGGATCCTCCGGCCGGTGACGAAGTGGAACGCGAGGGTCTCGGACCCGGCGATCGTGCCCGAGGTGATCCGGAAGGCGTTCAAGGTCGCCGAGACCGACGAGCCCGGCCCCACCCACGTGGAGCTCCCCGAGGACGTGATGCGGGCCGAGGCCGACGGGGAGCCGCTGCCCCGCCGGGCCGCGCCGCGGCCCGAGCCCACCGCCCAGGACCTCTCGCGCGCCGTGGCGCTGATCGTGGAGGCCGAGCGGCCGGTGATCCTCGCCGGGAACGGCGTGGCCCGCGCCCGGGCCGCCGGCGCCCTCCGCGCCTTCTCGCGGAGCACCGGGATCCCCGTGGCGGTGACGTTCATGGGCAAGGGCGTGGTGGACGACGACGACCCGTTGGCCCTGGGGGCCGTCGGGCTCCAGGCCGGCGACTACGCGATGGCCGGGTTCGACGAGGCGGACCTCGTGATCGCGGTCGGCTACGACCTCGTCGAGCACGCCCCGGTCCACTGGAACCCCCGGCGCGACAAGCGGATCGTCTCGATCGGGGCGGTCCCCGTCGAGATCGACGAGCACTTCGTCCCCGAGGTGGAGCTGGTGGGCGACCTCGGCCACGTCCTGGGGCGCCTGGCCGCGGAGTGCGCCGGGCGCACGCGCGCCGGCGGCTCGCCCCGGCTCCGCGAGGCGGTCCGCGGCCGGCTCGAGCGGGCCGCCGCCGACCCGGACGAGCCGCTCCTGCCCCCCCGCGTGCTCCTCGAGCTCCGGCGGGCCCTGGGGCGGCGGGACATCCTCGTCTCCGACGTCGGGCTCCACAAGCTGTGGGTCGGGCGGATGTTCCCGGCGCATGAGCCGAACACCGTGCTGATCTCGAACGGCCTGGCCGGGATGGGCTTCGCCGTCCCCGCAGCGATCGCGGCGAAGCTCGTCCACCCCGACCGGAACGTCGTGGCCGTGTCCGGCGACGGCGGGTTCCTCATGAACTGCCAGGAGCTCGAGACCGCGGTCCGCCTGCGGACCCCGTTCGTGAGCGTGGTCTGGGAGGACGGGGCGTTCGGCTCGATCGCCTGGAAGCAGCGGGCGAGGTTCGGCCGCGCCTTCGGCACGGCGTTCGGGAACCCGGACTTCGTCCGGCTCGCGGCCTCCTTCGGGATGCCCGCCTGGCGGTGCGCGACCGCGGCGGAGCTCGCTCGCCGTCTCCGCGAGGCCCTGGGGCTCGACGTGCCGTCCCTGATCGTGCTCCCGATCGACTACTCCGAGGACGTGGCGATCGCTGGGGAGCTGGGCCCGGGGACCGCGGGGTAGGTGGGTCCCGCTCCCCGGGGGCCGTCGTCCGCCCGTGTTCCCTGCCCGGGGGGCCATCGCCACGGGTGTCCCCCCGGGCCGTCGCCGCGGGTGTCCCCCGCCCGGGGGACCGCGTCCTTGGACCTGCGGTCGTTGAACGGGCCCCCGGTGGGTGCGAGCATCGCTCGACGGAGATCCGGAGGGGAGGAAGTCCATGGAGCGGTCGAAGGGCACCGACTCCCTGCCGATCGCGGCCGGGGCCGCCGCCGTCGGCGGGCTGATCGCCTTCCTCGGCGTGTACCTGAACTGGTTCACGGTCACGGCGGGCGGGGTGCAGGCGGAGGTCCGGGGCACGGAGGACTGGACGGGGCTCGTGGCGGTCGTCGCCGGGCTCGCCGCGCTCATCGGCGGCGGGGCGGCGATGCTGATCAAGGACAGCCCGGTGGGGAAGCTGGGCGCGGCCCTGGCCGGCGTCGGTGGGGTCTTCGCCGCGGCGATGGCGATCATCGCGCTCCTGCGGCTCGACGCCATCGCCCAGGACGTGGCCGGGGGCCCGGCGGACGGCGACTGGGCCACGGGCCTGTGGATCTCGCTGATCGGCGGGCTCGTGGCGATGATCGGCGGCTGGCAGTCCCAGCGCGTCGGGGCCGGCTCGTAGGGATCCGGCGCGCGGTCGGGGACCGCGAGGAACGGGCCGTCGTACGCGGGCGGCCGGGGGTAGCCCCGGCCCGGCGACCCCGGCCCTATGCGGTGGGGCCCTCCCCGAGCGGAACCGGCCCGGTCGCGCCGGGGTCGTAGGCGACGAGCTCGAACAGGTCCGCGTACCGAACGACGAGCTCCCCGGCCACCCAGAGGTCGCGCGTGAACCCGGTCCGCAGCGCCGTGTAGCGCCACCGTACGGCCCGGAACGCGCCGACCGGGGTCTCCACCTCCTCCTCGCCCAGGGGCTCGTAGCGCTGAGGCTCGACCCTCGGCTCGAGCGTCACCGGGGAGAGGAACAGGACCTCGACCTCTGCGGTCGCCCCGAGCCGGTTGGCGGTGGCCGCGTTGAAACACGGCGAGAGGTAGTCGAGGTCGGGGAGGTCGACGCGGGGGAGCGCCACGGGCCCGCCGTCCCGCTGCCCGGACCATCCGTCGCGCCGCTCCAGCAGGATGCGGTGCTCGCCGGTCTCGATCCGGCACCGCACCGGCCGCCACGCGGCGTCCACGACGAGGTCGACGTGTTCCCGGTGGGGCTCCGGGACCCGCGTCTGGATGTCGGCCACGTACCGCCATCCGGCCGGGCCGGGGGCGCAGCGGAAGTCCTCGGTCCCCACGGGGTTCCCCGTGCCGTCCATCACCACGTACCGCCCGCTCGGCAACCGCCCCTCCTCTCCGCCCCGCTCGACCCCGTAGGATGGTGCCACGCGGGCTCCGTCGGGAGCCGTGGGAGGGTCGCATGCGGGTCGCCGTGTGCCAGATGAACCCCGGGGAGGACGTCGAGAAGAACCTCCGCGCCGCCGAGGACCTGCTGGCCGAGGCCGCCGAGGCCGGGGCCGACCTGGCGGGCCTCCCCGAGCTGTTCCCGTACATGGGGCCCGCGACGCGACACGCCGAGGTGGCCGAGC
Organism: Actinomycetota bacterium; assembly: GCA_035559315.1. Classification (GTDB taxonomy): domain Bacteria; phylum Actinomycetota; class UBA4738; order UBA4738; family HRBIN12; genus DATLZM01. Next base: position 533 of record DATMBJ010000265.1, on the reverse strand, counting down.
CGATCCCGGGCCCCACCTCGGAGCGGCTGGCCGAGGTCGCCCGCCGCCACCGGATGTGGATCCTGGGCGGCTCGATCTACGAGCGCGAGGGGGACCGGATCTACAACACGAGCCTCCTGTTCGACCGGACGGGCGAGCTCGCCGCGCGCTACCGGAAGATCCACCTGTTCGACGTGGACCTCCCCGGCCAGCCGCCGATCCGGGAGTCGGCGACGTTCACGCCCGGGGAGCAGGTGGTGACGGCCGACCTGGAGGGCGTCCGGGCGGGGCTCTCGATCTGCTACGACGTCCGCTTCCCCGAGCTCTACCGGATGCTCGTGGCCCAGGGCGCGGAGGTCCTGCTCGTGCCCGCCGCCTTCACCGAGGAGACCGGCCGCGACCACTGGGAGGTCCTCGTCCGCGCCCGGGCCATCGAGGACCAGTGCTTCGTGGTGGCCCCGGCGCAGTGGGGGCCGTGGGGGCCGCCCGGGGACAACCGGCGCTGCCACGGGGACAGCCTGATCGTCGACCCCTGGGGGAGGGTCCTGGCCCGG
>DATMBJ010000264.1:0-16856 GCA_035559315.1 Actinomycetota bacterium | reverse complement strand
GGGCGGGACCCGCCACTCGCCCTCCCGGACCCCCCGGGTCTCGGGGAGGAAGGTGGGGAGCGTGCCCCGGTCGAGCTCCCGCTGCCGTTCCCGGCGCCGGTCGAGCAGCTCCCGCCGCCGTCGGTCGAACCCCCGGTGCAGGAGCGCGACGAACCCGAGCGCCTCGGGGGTGAGGGCCTCCCGCCCGCGCCCCTCGACCGGGGCGAGCACCTCCACGCCGGCGTCGTCGAAGCGGGCCACGGCGCGGATGGTGACACACGTCCCCGGCCGCTGCCCAGCTCGGCGGCTAGCGGGCCGTCACGGCGACGGCCGTGAGGGTCCGGTTCCCTCCCTCCTCGAGCGCCACCACCTCCAGGGCGTACTCGACCCCCGGCTCGAGGTACGCGCCGGGGACGCGAACGCCCCGGACCCCGGCCGGGACCTGCACCGAGAAGGTCCGGAGGGGATCCTCGCGCTCCACGGTCACCTCGAAGGCGACGACCCGTTCCCCGGGCGCCGCCGGCCCGGGGCGCCAGCGCACCCGGAACCCGTCGGCGGGCACCGCCGCGCCGTCGGCGGGCGTCAGGATCTCCGGCGGGGCGGGGAGGACGTGGCTCAGGGAGGCGGCACCGGCCAGCCGTCGCCCGTCGACGGTCCGCCCGACCAGGCGGTACCGGCCCTCCGGGAACAGCGCGAGGAACTCCTCGAGCGGGAACCTCGTGAACGGGGGTTCGCTGCTCTCGGAGAACAGCTCGGTGAGGCCGAACCGCCGCATCGGGCCGGTCGCCTCGAGGTGGAGGATCTCGCGGCCGTCGGGGCGGAGCAGCGCGAGCTCGCGCCACGGCGCGCCGTTCAGGAAGACCTGGAGGCCCGCGTCGCCGTCGGTCGCGTTCAGCTCGATCGCCAGGCGGGCGGCCTCCAACCTCCGGGGCGCGGCCTCGAGCCGGCGGGCGGGAGCCGCGCCGCCCGCCGACCACCGGGCCCCGAGCGGGGCCACGACCGCCGCGGCCGCCACGGCGATCGTCGTCCGGGCCAACCTCCCTCGCATCGTCCCTCCTCTCGTCCACGGCGCCGGATGGGGTCAGGCTCGCACGCGGTCGCTGAACGGTGTCTGAAGCCCGGGGCGCGGGCCCCGGGGCCGACGGTCCCGGACGCGGTCGGGCCCCGGCGTTCGCCCGGCCCGCTCAGGGGACGATCTTCGAGATCGGGAGCTCGAGGATGTCGGTGGCGCCGGTCGCCTTGAGCAGCGGGATTAGCGTGTTCACGGTGGCCTTCTCGACCACGGTCTCGATCGCGTAGCCGCCCTCGGCGAGGGAGGAGATCGTCGGCGCCTTCATCGCCGGCAGCACGTCGAGCACCGCCCGCAGCCGCTCCTCGTCCACGTTGAGCTTGATCAAGACCTTCCCCTGGGCCCGGATGGCCCCGAGGAGGAGCAGGGCGACGTCGTCGATGGCCCGCCGCCGGTCGGGGTCCCTGGCCGAGGCGCGGTTCGCGATGAGCAGCGTCTCGGACTCGAGGAGCGTGTCCACGACCTTCATCCCGTGGGCCCGGAGCGTGCTCCCGGTCTCGGTGACGTCCACGATGGCGTCCACGATCTCGGGGACCTTGGCCTCGGTCGCGCCGTAGGACCAGACCACCTTCACCGGGACCCCGAGGTCGGCGAAGAACTTGGCGGTGAGGTTCGGGTACTCGGTCGAGATCCGCGAGCCCGGGGGGAGGTCGCGGGCGGAGGTGGCCGGGTGGTCGACGGGGACGGCGAGGACGATCCGCACCCTCCCGGCCCCGCTCTTCGCGTACTCGAGCGAGGCGATCACCTCGACGTCGGCCCCGGTCTCCACGACCCAGTCGCGGCCGGTGATCCCGAGGTCGAAGAACCCGTCCTGGACGTAGGTAGGGATCTCCTGGGGGCGGAGGAGCGAGACCCGCTCGATCCGCTCGTCGTCGATCCGGCCGTGGTAGTCGCGGGGGGAGCCGCGGCGGACGCGGAGGTCCGCCGCCTCGAACAGGCGGAGGGTCTGCTCCTCGAGGGAGCCCTTCGGGAGCACCAGCCGGAGCACGGCCGCAGTGTAGGCGATGGCGATCGCCCGGGCCCGCTCAGGCCCCGACCCCGCGGAAGAAGCAGGAGCGGGCGCCGGTGTGGCAGGCGGCCCCGACCTGGTGCACGCGGACCAGCACGACGTCGGCGTCGCAGTCGGCGCGGACCTCCTCGACGTGCTGCACGTGGCCCGAGGTCTCCCCCTTCCGCCACAGCTCCCGGCGCGAGCGCGACCAGAACACCGTCCGGCCTTCCCGGAGCGTGGCCTCGAGCGCCTCCCGGTTCATCCAGGCCACCATCAGCACCTCCCCGCTCTCCGCGTCCTGGACCACGGCGGGGAGGAGGCCGCGGTCGTCGAAGCGGAGGTCGTCGATGGCGATCCGTTCCACGGCGGTCACCTCCGCACCGGGATCCCCCGGGCCGCGAGGTGGTCCTTCACCTCGCCGATCGTGAGCTCCCGGAAGTGGAACAGCGAGGCCGCGAGGACCGCGTCGGCGTGCCCCTCGAGGATGGCCTGGGCGAAGTGCTCGGGCCGGCCCGCGCCCCCGCTCGCGACGACCGGCACGGGGACCGCGTCGGCCACCGCCCGGATGAGCTCCACGTCGTAGCCGTCCTTCGTCCCGTCCCGGTCCATCGAGGTGAGCAGGACCTCGCCGGCCCCGTGGCGGGTGGTGGCCTCCACCGCCCAGGCCACGGCGTCCAGGCCCGTGGGGGTCCGCCCGGCCTCGACCACGACCTCCCAGGAGCCGTCGCGGCGGCGCGCGTCGATCGCGATCACCATGCACTGGGTCCCGAACCGCTCCGCGCACCGGGCGAGCATCCCGGGGTCGCGGACCGCCGCCGTGTTCACCGCGACCTTGTCGGCACCGGCGCGGAGGAGCGCGCGGACGTCGTCCTCGCCCCGCACACCGCCGCCGACGGTGAGGGGGATGAAGACCTGCTCGGCGGTCCGGGCGATCACGTCGAGCGTGGCCTCCCGGCCCTCGACGGTGGCGGTGATGTCGAGGAACACGAGCTCGTCGGCCCCCTCGGCGTCGTAGCGCGCGGCGAGCTCGACGGGGTCCCCGGCGTCGCGGAGGTCCACGAACCGGGTGCCCTTCACCACCCGCCCGGCGTCCACGTCGAGGCAGGGGATCACGCGCTTCGCGAGCGTCACGGGGGCCCTCCCGCCGGCGTCATGCGGCCACCCCGAGGCCGTCACCCGGCCACCCGGAGCGCGTCACCCAGCCACCTCCTCGAGGCGGAGCGTCCCCTCGTACAGGGCCCTGCCCACGACGACCCCTTCCACCCCCAGCTCGGCCAGGGCCCGGACGTCGTCCGCGCCCCGGACCCCCCCGCTCGCGAGGACCGGGCGCTCGGTCCGCGCCAGCACCGCCCGGTACAGCTCGAGGTCGGGCCCGGCGAGCACCCCGTCGGCGTCGATCGCGGTGACGAGGAACCGCGGCGCGCCGGCGGCGTCGAGCGCGGCGAGGGCCTCCTCGAGCGGCGGGCCCTCCTCCCGCCACCCGGCGACCCGGATCCGGCCCGCCCGGACGTCGAGGGCCACGATCACCCGGTCCCCCGCGGCGGCCACCGCCTCCCGGACGAAGGCGGGGTCCAGCGCGGCCCGGGTCCCCAGGACCACGCGCGCGGCCCCCGCGGCGAGGAGCTCCTTGGCCGCCGCGACCGAGCGGACCCCGCCCCCCACCTGCACCCGCGCGTGGACAGCGCGGCAGATCGCGACGATCGCGTCCCGGTTGTCGCCCTCCCCGAGGGCCGCGTCCAGGTCGACCACGTGGAGGCGGCGCGCCCCCCCTTCCTCGAACCGGCGCGCCACGGCCACCGGGTCGTCGCCGTAGACCGTCGCCGTCCCGGGGTCGCCCCGGCGGAGCCGGACCACCCGGCCCTCCCGGAGGTCGATGGCGGGGATCACCACCACCGGGCGCCCCCCGGTCCCGCCGCGGTCCGGGCCGCGCTCACGACCCCGCCTCCCGGACGAACGCCTCGTACAGCGCGAGGCCCGGCTCCCCCGACTTCTCGGGGTGGAACTGCGTGGCGAAGACGTTCCCCCGCGCCACCGCGGCCGCGAACGGCCGGCCGTGCTCGGCGACGCCGACCGTGACCCCGTCGGCGACGTCCGGCGCGTAGGAGTGGACGAAGTAGAACCGCGTGCCGTCGGGGATCCCGGCGGCGTAGGGGTGGGGCCGGGCCCACCGGACCTCGTTCCACCCCATGTGGGGGACCTTCACGGTCGAGGGGAGCCTGCGGCACGCGCCCGGGAGCAGGCCGAGCCCGGGCTCGGGGTCCTCCTCGCTCCGCTCGAAGAGCACCTGCATCCCCAGGCAGACCCCGAACACCGGCCGCCCGCCCGCCACGAACGCGCGGAGCGGCCCCTCGAGCCCCCGGGACGAGAGGTTCCGCATGCAGGCGCCGAACGCGCCGACGCCGGGGACCACCAGGCCGGCGGCCGCGCCGACGACGTCCGGGTCGTCGGTGACCTCGACCGCGGCGCCCACCCGTTCCAGGGCCCGGGCTACGGAGCGGAGGTTCCCCATCCCGTAGTCGAGCACGCCGATCCGGGGCCTCACAGCGCCCCCTTCGTGGAGGGCGGCGCGCCCCGCCCGGTGAGGGCGACGGCGTCCCCGAGGGCCCGGGCGAGCGCCTTGAACAGCGCCTCGACCACGTGGTGCGGCGAGCGCCCCGACCGGAGGCGCACGTGCAGCGTGAGGCGGGCCTCGGTGGCGAAGGCCCGGACGAAGTCCTCGACGAGCCCGGTGTCGAACGTGCCGATCGTCTCCGCCGGCACGTCCACCTCGTAGACGACGTGGGGGCGGCCGGAGAGGTCGAGCGCCACCTCCACCGCGGCCTCGTCCAGCGGGACCACGATCGACGCGAAGCGCCGGACCCCGCGCTTCTCGCCCAGGGCGCGCGCGAGGGCCTGGCCGAGGGCGATCCCCACGTCCTCGACGGTGTGGTGCCCGTCGACCTCGAGGTCGCCCCTGGCCCGGACCGCGAGGTCGAACCCGGCGTGGGTCCCGAGCTGCTCGAGCATGTGGTCGAAGAAGGGCAGCCCGGTCTCGGCCCGCGCCTCGCCGGCCCCGTCCAGGCGGAGCTCCACCCGGACCTCGGTCTCCTTCGTGGTCCGGGCCACCGTCGCCTCCCGTGGGTCGTTCACGCTCCGAGCACCTCCTCCAGGGCCTCGAGGAACAGGTCCACCTCGGCCGGGGTCCCGGCCGTCACCCGGAGGCACCCCTCGACCGCCTCGGAGAGGTCCCGGACCAGCACGCCGCGGTCGAGCAGCCCGCGGAACACGAGGGGGGCGGGCCGGGGCGGCCGGAACAGCACGAAGTTCGCGTCGGAGGGGAACGCCTCGACGCCGGGCATCGCCCGGAGCGCGGAGAGGATGCGGTCCCGCTCGCGGCGGACGGCGTCGAGGATCGCCTCGGCCTCCGCGCGGTGGCGGAGGGCGGCCAGGCCCGCGGCCTGGGTCAGGGCCGAGACGTGATAGGGGAGACGGACCCGTCGGAGGTCCTCCACGACCTCGGGAGCGGCGAGGCAGTACCCGATCCTGGCGCCGGCGAGCGCGAAGGCCTTGGAGAACGTCCGGACCACGACGACGTTCGGGTGCCGTCGGACGAGGGGCAGCGCGCTCTCCCCCCCGAACTCGACGTAGGCCTCGTCCACGATCACGAGCCCGTCGAGGGCGGACGCGAGCCGTTCCACGACGTCGAGGGGTTGGGCGTTCCCCGTGGGGTTGTTGGGCGAGCAGACCAACGCCACCTCGGGGCGGAGCTCCACCGCGCGGTCGACCTCTTCGGGCCCGAGGAGGAACCCGGGCCCGAGCGGCACCCGCGCCACCCCGGTGTGGGCGGTCCAGGCGATCCGCTCGTGGAGCGCGTAGGTCGGGGGGAACACGAGCGCGGTCCGCCCCGGCCCCCCGTAGGCCAGCAGGAGCTGGAGCAGCACCTCGTTCGACCCGTTCGCCACCCACGTCCCCTCGGGGGCGTGGCCGGCGGCCTCGGCCAGCCCCTCGCGCAGGCGCGTGGCCTCGCGGTCGGGGTACCGGTGGAGCGGGAGCTCGCGGACCGCGCGGGCGAGGTCCTCCACGAAGCCCTCGGGGAGCGGGTAGGGGCACTCGTTCGTGTTGAGCCGGGCCCGCACCTCGAGCTGGGGGGCCTGGTAGGGCTCCACCTCCCGGAGGCCGGGGCGGGGGGCGGGGCTCACGGCCCCCCCCGCGCCCGCTCCGCCCGGACCTCCACGGCCCGGGCGTGCCCGACGAGCCCCTCGGCCCGGGCGATCGTGGCGACCTCCCCGGCCAGTCGCGCCGCCGCCTCCGCCGAGAGTTCCACCCAGGGGCGGATCGTCACGTAGTCGGCGGCCCGGAGCCCGGAGGAGAACCGGGCGGTCCCGGCCGTCGGGAGCACGTGGTTCGAGGCCACGCCGTAGTCGCCGAACGGCACCGCGCTCCAGGGCCCCAGGAAGACCGCGCCCGCGTTCCGGACGCGGTCGAGGAAGGACGCGGGATCGGCCAGGAGCAGCTGGAGGTGCTCGGGGGCGAGGTCGTCCACGACCTCGGCGGCCTGGGCGTCGTCCGCGACGAGCACCACGCGGCTCCGGGCGAGGGAGGCGTCGACGATCTCGCGCCGCCCCGCGCGGGCCAGCTCGGCCGCGAGGGCCTCCTCGATCCCGGCGGGGAGCCGGGGGTCGGTGGTGACCACCACCGCCGTGGCCTCGGGGTCGTGCTCGGCCTGGGCCACGAGGTCGCAGGCGAGGAGCGCGGGGTCGGCGGAGCCGTCGGCCATGACCACGAGCTCCGTCGGGCCGGCCAGGCCGTCGATGCCCACGAGCCCCGAGAGCTGCCGCTTCGCTTCCGTGACGTAGACGTTCCCGGGCCCCACGATCCGGTCCACGGCGGGGATCGACGCGGTGCCGTAGGCGAGGGCGGCGATGGCCTGGGCGCCGCCCACCTTCGCCACGCGGGTCGCGCCGGCCGTCGCGGCCGCGTACAGGACCGCGGGGTGGACGCTCCCGTCGGCCCGCGGCGGGGTGGCGACGACGATCTCGGGGACCCCGGCGACGGCCGCCGGCACCACGGTCATCGCCACCGAGGAAGGGTAGACGGCCCGGCCCCCCGGCACGTAGCAGCCCACCGCGCGGAGGGGGCGGACGACCTCGCCGAACCGGACCCCGTCGCGCTCCGCGGTCCAGCCCCCCGGGAGCTGGCGGGCATGCAGGTCGCGGAGGCGTTCCACGAGCGCGTCGAGGGCCGCCCGGAGCTCGGCCGGGACCTCGCGCGCGGCCGCGGCGAGCTCCTCCGGGCTCGCCAGCAGGCCGGAGGCGCGGAGGTCCGCGCCGTCGAAGCGCAGCGTGAGCTCGAGGAGGGCGGCGTCGCCCTCCTCCCGCACGCGGCGGAGGATGTCGCGGACGGCGGCTTCGACCGAGGGGTCGGGCTCGAGGCGCCGGGGCTCGAGCCGCTCCCTCCGTCCCCGGAGGTCGAGGAGCTCGAGCATCTACCGCTCCTCGACGGCCCCGGGGTGGTGCGCGGTGAGGTCGGCGTGGTGGGCCCGCCGGTCCCGGGCGAACAGCGTGAAGCCCGCCGCCGCCACCGCGAGGGAGGCCGCGGCGAGCATGCCCAGGGCCACGAGGAACGTGGTCTGCGTGTCCACCGGGTCGGAAGCTTACCGCGCGCCGGTGGGGCGTTCGGGCGCGTCGGGATCCGCGGGTCCACCTCCCCCACCCTCGGCCGGGAGCGCGGTAGACTCTCGCCGCTGCCGTGACTGGCGCGTTCGGGTGGAGCACCACCGGGGAGCGGCAGCGAGACCCGCCGTGCGCCTGGGCACCCTGGAAGCGAGAGGAGGTGTCCGTGCGCGTGCAGCTGCTGGAAGAGGGGACCGTGGGGGCGGCGCTCGGCGAGACCGACCCCGAGGTCGCGGAGCTCGTCGAGGCCGAGGTACGCCGGCAGTCCGAGACCATCTCCCTCATCGCGTCGGAGAACCACGTGTCCGCGGCCGTCCTCGCCGCCCTGGGCACCGTGTTCACGAACAAGTACTCCGAGGGCTACCCGGGCGGGCGCTACTACGAGGGGCAGCAGGTCGTGGACCGGCTCGAGTCGCTCGCCGTCGAGCGGGCGAAGCGGCTCTTCGGGGTGGAGCACGCGAACGTCCAGCCCTACTCGGGATCGCCCGCCAACCTCGCCGTCTACCTCGCGTTCCTGGAGCCCGGGGACGCCGTCATGGGCATGGCGCTCCCCATGGGGGGCCACCTCACGCACGGCTGGAGCGCCTCGGTGACCGGCCGCTGGTTCCGGCCGGTTCGGTACGGGATGCGCCGCGACACCGGGCGGGTGGACCTGGACGAGGTCCGGGACCTCGCCCGCAGGGAGCGGCCCAAGCTCATCTTCTGCGGGGGGACGGCGATCCCCCGCACGGTCGACTTCGAGGGCTTCTCCGAGATCGCCCGGGAGGTCGGAGCCGTGCTCGTGGCCGACATCGCCCACGTCGCCGGGCTGGTCGCGGGGGGCGTCCACCCCTCGCCCGTGGGCCACGCCGACGTGATCTCGGCCACCACCCACAAGACGCTCCGGGGGCCGCGGGGGGCCCTGTTGATGGGCCGAGGGGAACACGCGGCGGCGATCGACCGGGCCGTCTTCCCCGGCCTCCAGGGCGGGCCCCACAACCACGTGACGGCGGCCATCGCGGTGGCCCTGAAGGAGGCCCTCGAGCCGGGGTTCGCGGGCTACGCGCGCCAGGTGGTGGCGAACGCCAAGGCCCTGGCCTGGGCGCTCCTCGAGCGGGGGTTCGACCTGGTCTCCGGGGGCACCGACACCCACCTGATCCTGGTCGACCTCACGTCCAAGGGCGTTCCCGGGAAGGCGGCGGCGCGCGCCCTGGATCGGGCGGGGATCACGACGAACGCGAACGCGGTGCCCCTCGACCCGCGGAAGCCCTCGGACCCCTCGGGCCTCCGGCTCGGCACGCCCGCCGTGACGACGCGGGGGATGGCCGAGCCCGAGATGGAGCGGATCGCCGAGTGGATCTCGCGGGGGGTGGAGGCCGTCCGGCGGGGGGAGGAGGCCGAGCTGGACCGGATCTCGGGCGAGGTGCGGGAGCTGGCGGCCGCGTTCCCCATCCCCGGCCCGGCGGTCGGCCGCCGCGACGACTGACGGGTTCGGCTACCCGGCGGAGCCGCCCTCCATCGCCCGCCGCTTCGCCTCGGTGCGCCGCTCGGCCTCGAGCCGCTCCAGCTCGACCCGCGAGTGGTCCACGAACGACATCGCCGCCCCGATCGCCGGGTGGACGTCCCCGATCAGCCGGTGCATCTCCTGGGCCACCCGGCGGTAGACCGGGTGGCCCTGGGGCTGGGAGCGGAGCTCGGTGAGGTGCATGGCCTCCCGGGCGTTCATCTGCACCACGAACCGGATCCGGTAGGCCATGGCCACCGCGTACTGGGCGGCGTCGGGGAGCCCGGCCGCCAGGAGCTCGCCTTCGGTCCGGGCCGACGCCTCCATGACCTCGGTCCACTCCGGGAGGAGCCCGGCCTCCTCCACCTCGGGCGGGGTCTCGTAGCCGTGCCGCGTGGAGAGGCGCTGCCACTCGAGCGTGAGCATCCGGTGGCGCTGGAGGTCCCGGAACGCGCCGAAGTCGCAGAGGACGTCGAACCGGTAGCCGGTGCGCTCGAACGCCCGGCCCGGCTTGTGGCGGCGGTTCCCGCGGTCCCCGACGTAGGCCCGGAGGACCTCCGCCCGCTCGGCCTCGGACATCCCGCGGGCGACCTCGAGGAGCTGGTCGTCGGGGAGGTCGGAGACCGCGTAGAGGGCGGCCGCCACGACCTTCACCTCGCCCTCGGGGTCGAAGTCGGTGAGGGTCACCTCGGGCCGGGGCTCGGCCGCCCGCCCCAGGAGGAGCTTGCCGGCCACCTCCTCGGTCCGCTCCCTGGTCTCCCGCAGGTAGCGGGACCAGGCGACGCCCCGGTCCTCCACGTCGACGCGGCGGAGGAAGGCGGGGATCACCTTCCTGAGCTCGGCCAGCATGAGGTCGGAGTACTCCCGGACCTCGGCCAGGGGGTGGGCGCGGAGGCGGAGGAGCATCTGCTCGTAGGCCTGGCCGGTGGCGTAGATCCCGACGTTGGACCGGGTGGCGGCGGGGAGCAGGTCACGGAGCGTGTCGCAGGTCTTGGCGGTGATCGTGCTGCGGTAGACCGACTCGGGGTCGTCGGGGTCCTTCGGGAACCGCTCCCGGAAGTAGGCCTCCATCTCCCCGAAGAGCCGCCCGTAGGTGGAGAACGCGAGGTCGACGAGGTCGGCGAAGCCCCGCTCGAACGGGGTGCCCTCGATCTCGGGGGGCACCACGACCCGCCACCGCCCCCCCGGGCGGTCGTCGTAGCGCATGTAGCGGGTGGACTGCTCGAGGTAGGCGGCGAGCCGCCCCCACTCGATGGCCTTCGTGAGGAGCTGCGAGGCCTGCTCGCACGCGAGGTGGACCCCGCCGAGCTGGGCCACGGAGTCGTCCCCGTACTCGAAGAACACCCGGTCGTAGAGGCGCTCGGCCCTCGCCACCCCGACCTGCCCGGTCCCGCCCGCCTCCTCCACCTGCTCGGCGAACTCGTCGAGGAAGAGGCGCCGGAGCGGTTTGGCGGTGCGCGAGTACCGGGCGAAGAGCGCGCCCTTCACCACCTCGGGGAGGTTCACGAGGGCGAAGACCGGCCCGTCGAGGTTCGTGAAGTACCGGGAGAGGACGGCCCGCTCCTCCTCGGTGTAGGTCTCGGGGGCGAACCAGAGGGCCATCGGCGCCCGCATGCTACACGCCGGGGCCGACGTCCACGCCGCCGCAGGTCACGGGCGGGTCGCGCGGCGGCGCGGGCCGGGTCAGTCGCCCTCGGGGGGCGGCGAGGTCGGGGGGACCGAGGTCGAGGGGTACAGGATCACGGTGGACCCCTGTCCGACGGGGCTCCCCTCGGGGGGATCCACGGCGGCGATCCGGCCGTCCTCCGGGCACTCCGGGTTGAAGCGGGGCTCGGCGTAGTCCCAGGAGAGCCCGACCTTCCTCAGCTCGGCCTCGGCCTTCCCCTGGCTCTCGCAGACGATGGGGGGCACGGTCACCGTGACCGGCGAGGGGCTGGGGGGCGCGACCGCCACGACCACGTCCACCGGGGTCCCGGGCCGGACGAGGTCCTCGGGCTCCGGGAACTGGTCGACGATCACGCCCGGCTCGAAGTCGGCGGTCTCCTGCGGCGTCTGCGTCCCGAGCACGAGCCCCACCGCCTCGAGCGCGGCGCGGGCCTCGTCCACCGTCATCCCGATGAGCTCCGGGACCGCCACGGGCCTCGGTCCCTTCGACACGACCAGGTCCACCTGGGCCCCCTCGAGCACCGACCGCCCGGGCGGCGGGTCCTGGTCGATCACGATGCCCCGCGGTTCGTCGGAGAACTCCCGGGAGACGTCCCCGACCTCGAGGCCCTCGTTCACGAGGACGCTCTCCGCCTGCTCCAGCGGGAAGCCGATCACCCGCGGCACCTCCACCCTCGCCGGGCGCTGCTGCTCGGCCAGGAGCGCCCGGAGCAGCACGTACAGGCCCGCGCCGAGGAGCGCGAGCGCCGCGAGGGTCGCGAGGACCCCGACCAGGACGCGACGGCCCCGACCCTCCTCCGGCCCCTCCTCGCCCGGGGGGAGGACCGCGGTGGGGGCCGGTCCGCGGAGGACCGTGGTCGGCCGGTCGGGCAGGAGCGGCGTGGCCTGGACCGGCTGCCCGGCCCGGACCCGCTCCAGGTCCGCGAGGAGCTCCTCGGCCGAGGCGTACCGGTTCGCCGGGTTCTTCGCGAGGCAGCGCATCACGACCGCCTCGAGGTCCGCCGGGACGTCGGGGGCGAGCTCGGAGGGCGGGGTCGGGGCCTCGTTCACGTGCTTGTAGGCGACGGCCACCGGGGAGTCGCCGGCGAACGGGGGCCGGCCGGTGAGCATCTCGTAGAGCACCACCCCCAGCGAGTAGAGGTCCGAGCGGGCGTCGACCGGCTCGCCCTTGGCCTGCTCCGGGGAGAGGTAGGAGGCCGTCCCCAGGACGGCCGCGGTCTGGGCGACGGTGTCGGCGCCGTCGGCCAGGCGGGCGATCCCGAAGTCCATCACCTTCACCCGGCCGTCGCGGGTGACCATGATGTTCCCCGGCTTCACGTCGCGGTGGATCACGCCCTGGGCGTGGGCCACCGCGAGGGCCCGGCAGACCGCCTCGGCGAGCTCCACGGCCTGGGCCGGGGGGAGGCGGCCGTTCCGGGCGAGGAAGTCGGCGAGGGTCCGCCCCTCCACGTACTCCATCACGATGTAGTGGGTCCCGTCGTCCGAACCGGTGTCGTAGACGCCCACCACGTTGGGGTGGTTCAGGCGCGCGGCGGCCTGCGCCTCCCGGCGGAACCGCGCCACGAACTCCGCGTCCTTCGCGTACTGCGGGGCCAGGATCTTGATGGCCACCGGCCGCCCGAGGACGGTGTCGGTGCCCCGGTGGACCTGGGCCATCCCGCCCGACCCGATCGGCGCCTCCAGGCGGTACCGGCCTCCGAGCAGCGTCTCGCTCATGCTCCCGTCCCAGGGATCCGGAGGGCGGCGGCGATGACCTGGCGGGCGATGGGGGCCGCCACCTGCCCCCCGGTCGCCTCGCTGCCAAGGCTACCGCCGTTCAGCACGACGACGGCCACCGCGACCCGCGGGTCCTCGGCCGGGGCGAACGAGACGAACCAGGCGTGCGGCGCCTCGCCCTCGCCGTGCTGGGCCGTCCCGGTCTTCCCCGCCACGGTCACCCCGGGCAGCCGGGCGGCGGTGCCCGTGCCTCTCTCGACGACCGAGACCATCATCCGGGTGAGGGCGGCGGCGGTCGCGGCCGAGATCGGCCGGCCCCAGACCTCGGGCGCGATCTCGCGGAGCACCCGCCCCTGCGGGTCCCGGATCTCCGCGACCAGCCGGGGGCGCATCTCCACCCCGCCGTTCGCGATCGCCGAGGCCACGAGCGCCATCTGGAGCGGGTTCGCGGCCACCTCGAACTGCCCGATCCCCGCGAACGCCACCAACGGGTCGTTGCCCTCGAAGGCCGAGGGGTCGGGGAAGGCCCCCTCCTCGAACGGGATGTCGAACGGCACGTCGCCCGCGCCCGGCCGGGGCCCGAAGCCGAACGCCCAGGCCTGGCGGGCCAGGCGCTCCGGCCCGAGCCGGAGCGCGATCTCCCCGAACGTCACGTTGCACGAGACCTGGAAGGCCTGGGCGAGCGTGATGCTCGCCGCGCCCCCCAGGCAGTGCGAGCCCCCGAAGTTCTCCAGGGTGTTCTCGGTGAGCGGGAGGTCCAGCTCCCGGGGGTTCGGCCAGGAGCTCTCGGGCCCGAACCCGGCCTCGAGGGCGGCGGCCGCGGTGACGATCTTGAACGAGGACCCCGGCGGGAAGAGCTCGTCGGTGGCCCGGGAGAGCAGCGGCTTCGCGGGATCGGCGTTCAACCGTTCCCAGGCCCGGCGCACCTCGCGCGGCTCCTGGGACGAGAGCTCGTTGGGGTCGAACGTGGGGTTGGAGACCAGGGCCAGGACGTCCCCGGTCCGCGGGTCCATCGCCACCACCGCGCCGGGCTGGTCGCCGAGGGCCCGCTCCGCGGCGGCCTGGACGTCGGGGTCGACGGTCGTGACCAGGGTCGCGCCGCGCTTGGGCCGCCCGAGGACGAGGTCCCCGAGGGTCGTGGGGAGCAGCTCCGGGGCGTCGCCCGAGAGGTAGTCGTCGAAGGAGGCCTCGAGCTCGGTCCGCCCGTAGACGATCGAGTAGAACCCGGTGATCCCCGCGTACCTGGGGCCCTGCGGGTAGCGGCGTTCGTAGACCAGCTCGCCCCGGCTCCGCCGCGACGTGGCCAGGACGGTCCGGCCGTCGGCGGCGAGGATGTCGCCCCGGTCCACCCGGTACTCGGCGATCAGCTGGCGCTTGGCGTTCGCGGGGTGGTCCGCGATCCGGTCGGCGGCGAACACCTGCACGTAGCTCACCTGGGCGAACAGGACGAGGAACAGGGCCACCGTGGCGAGCCCGGCCCGTCGGATCTGCCTATCCATCGGCCCCCCTCCCCCGCGCCGGGGCCGGCCCCGACGAGGCCCGCACGAGCAGCGCGAGGATCACGAAGTTCGCGACCAGGCTCGACCCCCCGTAGGAGACGAACGGGAGCGTGATGCCGGTGAGCGGGATGACGCGGGTCACCCCGCCCACGATCACGAAGGTCTGGAGCCCGATCACGGTGGCCAGGCCCGCGGCGAGCAGCTTCCCGAAGGGATCGGTCCGCTCGAGCGCGATCCGGAACCCCCGGGCCACGAGCACGAGGAACAGGAGGAGGAGGGCCGCGGTGCCGAGGAACCCCAGCTCCTCGCCGATCGCGGCGAAGATGAAGTCGGTGGGGGCGAACGGGATGTCCTGGGGCACGCCCCGGCCGAGCCCCGAGCCCACCAGGCCGCCGGTGGCCATCGCGAACCAACCCTGGGCGAGCTGACCGTACCCCAGCTCGTGGACCTTCCCGGGGTCGAGGGCGTGGAGCCAGATGTCGACCCGGGCCCGGACGTGGTCGAAGGCCGCGTACCCGAGCGCCGCCCCCGCGGCGAACAGCGCCAGCCCGATCAGGAGGTACCCCGCCCGCCCCGTGGCCATCCACAGCATCGCGACGAAGATCGCGAAGTACAGGAGGGAGGCCCCGAGGTCCCGCTCCAGGAACAGCACGAGCAGGGAGGCCCCCCACGCGAGGAGGAGCGGCGCCAGGTGCTTCGCCGGGGGCAGGCGGAAGGGCCCGGCCCGCACGATCCCCGAGGCGAGGAGCTCGCGCTTGGCCGCGAGGTAGGAGGCCAGGAACACGACGACCAAGACCTTCCCCGGCTCGGAGGGTTGGAACCCGAGCGGCCCGATCCGGACCCACAGGCGCGCGCCGTTGATCTCCCGGCCGATCCCGGGGACGATCGGCAGGAGCAGCAGGACCAGGCCGAGGAGGCCGATCGTGTAGGTGTACGCGTCGAGCTGGCGGTCGTCGCGGACCACGAGGAGCGTCCCCACGAACGCGGCGAGCCCCACCGCGAGCCAGGTGGCCTGCTCGGCCGCGAGGTCGCCGTCCAGGCGGAAGATCAGGGCGAACCCGAGGCCCGCGAGGAGCCCGGCGGTCGGGAACAGGACCGGGTCCGCCCGGGGCGCCAGTCGGCGCACGGCGAGGTGCGCCGCCAGGTAGCCGGCCGCGAACACCGAGCCGTAGAGCGCCAGGTTCGCCGGCAGCCGTCCCCGCTTGCCCAGCGCGACCAGCGCGTAGGCGCCCACCGCCACGATCACCGCGAGGAGGGTGAGCGAGAGGCCGCCCGGCCGCCGCGTGAGGGCCGCCGGGGCGCTCGCGGGGCCGCCGGCCACCGCAGGGCTCCTCACGGGCCGCCACCTCCTCCGGCCGCCCGGTCGCGGGCCGCCAGGTCCTCGCGGATCTGGTCGACGATCGCCATCGCCGCCTCGCGGTCGTCGGCGGTGATCCCGGTCGGCAGGTCGCGGTAGAAGGCGAGTTCCAGGGCCTCGCGCGCCGGGATCTCGGTCTCGAGCACGACCCGGTGGAGCTCGAAGCCCGCCACCGAGGTCGGAACGCCTCGGAACACCGCCACGTTCCCGTGGGAGATGCCCACGTACCACTGCCGGTCGAGGTACGCGCGGAGCCCGGCCGCCGCGAGTCCCCCCAGGGCCAGGGCGGCCAGGAGCGCGAGCCCGGCGCGCCGGAGCCCGGGCCGCCGCAGGAGGGCCGAGCTCCCGCCCCGCCGCCCGCCGCCCTTCCCCACCGCGTGCGGGGCCGCCTCGTCCGGGTCCTCCTCGAGGTCGAGGACGACCACGGTGACGTTGTCGAGGCCCCCGGCCGCGATGGCCTCCTCGACCAGCCGGTCCGCGGCCTCCTGGGGGTCCGGCGTCGCGCGGAGGACCTCCCCGATCCGCGCCTCCTCGACCATGGAGGTGAGGCCGTCGGTGCAGAGGAGCACCCGGTCGCCGGGGCGGACCTGCACCACGGCCTCGTCCACCGGGACGTCCGGTTCGGTGCCGAGGGCCCGGGTCAGGACGCTCCGGTAGGGGTGCCAGGCCGCCTCCTCCTCGGTCAGCCGGCCCTGCCGCACCATCTGGTGGACCATCGTGTGGTCCTCGGTGAGGCGCTCGAGCCTCCCCTCGCGGAGCAGGTAGGCGCGGGAGTCCCCCACGTGGGCCAGCCGCAGCCGGTCGCCCTCGAGGACGGCCGCGGTGAGGGTGGTGCCCATCCCCGCCACCGAGCGGTCCAGCATCGACCGCTCGTACACCACCCGGTTCGCCTCCCGGACCCGCTCGGCGAGGGGGGCGTCGCCGGGGCGCTCCAGGGTCTCCAGCGCGAGCCGGGAGGCCACCTCCCCGCCGCGGTGCCCGCCCATCCCGTCGGCCACGGCGAAGAGGGGGGGCCGGACCAGGTACCCGTCCTCGTTCCGCTCCCGGACGAGCCCGATGTCGGTGGCCTCCCCGATCCGCGCCCTCATCGCCTCACCGCCGGAGCTCGATCAGCGTCGTGCCCACCCGCACCCGGTCCCCGGCCCGCACCGGCGCGGGCGAGACGATCCGCTCCTCGTTCACGAACGTGCCGTTGGTCGACCCCAGGTCCTCGACGTACCACCCGCCCTCCCGCGGGAAGATCCGGGCGTGGACGTTCGAGACGTACGCGTCCTCGAGCCGGAGGTCGCAGGCCGGCCCCCGTCCGATCTGGACCGGGCCGTCGAGCTTCCGGGCCGCGAGCCGCTTGCCGTCGGCGGCGCGGACCACGAGGGAGCGCGGCGCGCGGGGCTCGGGGCGCGGGCGGGCCGACCGGCTCGGCCCGGCCTCCGGGGCGGGGGCCCGCAA
>DATMBJ010000263.1:0-6029 GCA_035559315.1 Actinomycetota bacterium | reverse complement strand
GTGGCGGTCGCCGTCCGCGACCTGGCCCGCGGGGAGGTCCTCGTCCCGGGGGCGCTCCGGGTGGTCGAGGTCCCCGCGCGCTACGCCCCGCCCGGCGCCGTCCCCGACCCGCTCGCGGTCTCCGGGCGGGTTCTCCTGGCGCCCCTGGCGGCGGGGGAGCCGCTCACGGCGAGCCGGATCGCGGAGCCTCGGGCGGGGCCGGTCGCGGCCCTCGTGGATCCCGGCCTGCGGGCCGTCCCGGTGGCGGTGGAGGTCCCGGCCGGGGTCGTTCGCCCCGGGGACCTGGTCGACGTCCTGGCCACGTTCGGCGGGCCGCAGCCCCACGTGGAGACCGCCGCCGCCGGCGTCGAGGTCCTGGCGGTGCTCCGGCGCGGCGGGCAAGGGGAGGGGCTGCTCGGGTCGGGCGCAGGCTCCGGCCCGACCCACCTCGTCCTGCTGGTCACGCCCGAGACCGCCGACCGCCTCGCGTTCGCCCGGGCCTTCGCCGAGCTCTCGGTCGCCGTCCGCTCGGCCGAGGAGCGCGCCTGACCCGACGGGGCCGGTCGCCGGCGAGCGGGGGTCGGCGTGGGGCGCTGGTCGCCGGCGAGCGGGGGTCGGCGTCGGCGAGCTCAGCCGGTGGCCGAGCGGAGCTCCACCCCCGGGAGCTCGGCCGGACGGCCGAGCAAGAAGCCCTGCCCCAGCGGCACCCCCAGCTCCCGGAGGGCCTCGAGCTGCGCTGCGTCCTCGATCCCCTCCGCGATCACCCGGGCGTTCATCCCCGCGGCGACCGGGAGGAGGCCCTCGATCAGCGTGCGGCGGCTGGGGTCGTCCTCGACCCCGCGGACCAGGGCCCGGTCGAGCTTGATGAAGTCCGGCGACAGCTCGAGGACGTGCTGGAGGCTGGCCCACCCGGCTCCGGCGTCGTCGACGGCGAACCGGATGCCCGTCCCGCGGAGGACGTCGAGCGCCTCACGGAGCGCCGAGTAGTCGGCCACCGGCGCCCGCTCCGTCACCTCGAGCACGATGCGCCCGGCGGCGGCGCCCTCCAGCTCCCGGCGGAGGGCCGGCGAGGTGACCGTCGAGGGCGAGAGGTTCAGGAACAGGAGGCCGCCGGCCGGGATACGCTCCAGCTGCGCGAGCGCCAGCCGGGCCGTCGCCAGCTCCAGCTCCACGAGCGATCCCACCGTCGCCGCCTCGGCGAACCACTCGTCCGGGCCACGGCCGCCCTCCCGGAACCGGGCCAGCGCCTCGTAGCCCTCGATCCCCCCGGTGGCCAGCCGCACGACCGGCTGGAAGACCAGGTCGGGGCCCCCCGCCCCCAGGACCCGGCCGATCCGCTCCATGCGCGCGCTCGCCTCCTCGGGGTCGAGGCGGGGGTCGAGGCCATGGAGGACGTGGCCGGCGAACGGGACGGGCTCGCCCTCCCGCCGGACCGCCCGGCGGATCGCGTCGACGAGCTCCTCGGGGCTCGCGTCCTTCGTCACGTAGCTCGTGGCGCCGGCCCGGAGCATCTCGAGCACGCTCTCCCGATCCCGGTAGGCCGAGAGCGCGATCACGCGGACCTCGGGGAGGCGTCGGAGGATCTCCCGCGCCGCCCGGATCCCGCCGCCCCCCGGCATGCGCACGTCCAGGAGCGCGACGTCGGGCCGGACCTCGAGGGCCCGGGCCACCGCCTCGTCGGCGTCGCGGGCCGTCGCCACGACCCGGATCCCGTCGCCGTCCTCGATCAGCCCGACGATGGCTTCCCGGACGGGGAACTCGTCCTCGGCCACCATCACCGTGATGCCGTCCATGCGCCTCCCGGGACGCGAGCGGGCGTCCGTCCGATGCCTGTATCGACGTCCGTCGGCACGGGCACGATAGGCCGTCCGGGCCAAGCCGCGCTCCCCGCGGCCCGGTCCGGTGCGGCCGGACGGGCGCCGCGGGGGACCGGAGGTCCTCCCCCGGGACCTCCCCCGTGCGGGCGACGCGCCGCCCGCTAGCATCCCGGGAACGCCGTCCGGAGGGGGCAGCCGCTGAGCGTCCTGCAGGCCATCGTGCTGGGGGTCACCCAGGGGGTGACCGAGTTCGCCCCGATCTCGAGCTCCGGCCACCTGATCCTGGTCCCCTGGCTCCTCGGCTGGGGGAGGTTCGAGGACCCCGGGCTGGCCAAGGCCTTCGACGTGGCCCTCCACCTCGGGACCCTCGCCGGTGCCCTGGCCTTCTTCCGCCGCGACGTGGCGAGGTACCTCAGGGCCTGGCTCCGCTCGATCCGACGCCGGGGGATCGCCACCGTCGACGAGCGCCTCGCCTGGGCCCTCGCGGTGGGGACGGTCCCGGGGGCGGTGGTGGGGGCGACGCTCGAGGAGCTCATCGAGGAGCGGCTGGGGGCGCCGTGGCTCGTGGCGGCGATGCTCGCGGCGTTCGGCGTCCTGCTCTACGTCGTGGACCGGCGGAGCGCGAGCGACCGGGGACTGGACGATCTCACCGTGGGGCGGGGGCTGCTCCTCGGCCTCGCGCAGGCCGCCGCGCTCCAACCGGGGGTGTCGCGGTCCGGGGTCACCATCACCGCGGCCCGCGCGCTCGGCCTGGACCGGGCCTCGGCCGCCCGGTTCTCGTTCCTGCTCTCGCTCCCCATCATCGCGGGCGCCGGCCTGTTCAAGGGCCTGGACGTCCTCCGCGGCGGGCTCGGTCCCCACGCGGCCGCCTTCGGGTGGGGGTTCGCGGCCTCCGCGGCGAGCGGCTTCCTCACGATCCGCTTCCTGCTGTCGTTCCTGCCGCGCGGGGGGTTCGGGCCCTTCCTCGTCTACCGGCTGGCGCTCGCCGCGCTCGTCCTCGGCCTGCTCCTCGCCGGGGTCCGCCCGCCCGTGGCCTGAGCGCGGGCCCCGTCGCCCGAGCACGGGCTCAACGCCCGCCGACCGTCATCTCGCCGACGAGCACGGTGGGGATCCCGACCGAGGCGAAGAACCGGAGGTCGTCGGCGACCGCCACCACCGCCCGGAGGATCTCGGGCAGCGTGCTCGCCACGGTCATCTCCCGGAGGGGCTCGGCCAGCTCCCCTCCCGGGCCGATCCGCAGGCCCGTGGCGCCCACCGAGAACTCGCCGCTCACCGGGTTCGCCCCCGAGTGCACCCCGGAGACGTCCTGGATCAGCACGCCGCCCTCGGCCCGCGCCAGGAGCCGCTCGGGGGGCTCGGCGCCGGGCAGGAGGTGGAGGTTGGTGGCCCCCACGCCGGGGGTGGACCGGTAGCCCGCCCGGCGAGCGTTGCCCGTGGAGACGGTGCCCGCCCGGTGCGCGGTGTAGGTGTCGTGGAGGAAGCCGCGGAGCACCCCGTCGGTCACGAGCTCGGTCCGGGAGGTCGGTACGCCCTCGTCGTCGAAGGGGGCCGCCGCCGGGCCCGCGAGGAGCCGGCCGTCGTCCACCAACACGAACGCCTCGGAGGCCACGCGCTCCCCCACGAGCCCGGCGAAGAGCGAGCGGCCCTTGAGGACGGACTCGGCCGAGAGGGCGCCGGCGAGCACCCCGAGGAACGACGAGCCGGCGAAGGGGTCGAGGACCACCGGGAGCCTGGCGGTGGGGGGCTTGGCCGCGCCGAGCATCCGCGCCGCCCGGGCCGCCGCCTCCCGCCCCACCTCCTCCCAGCCCAGCTCGTCGAGCTCCCGGCCGATCCGGAACGAGAACCCGGTCTGCGTCTCGTCCCCCTCCTCGGCCAGGGCCACGGCCGCGCACCAGCAGTCCGTCCGCTCGTAGGCCGCCTCGATCCCGGCGGTGGAGGCGATCGCCACCCTGGAGACGGCGTCGCCCACCTCCGCCCGCTCGACCCTCCGGACCCTGCGGTCCGCCGCGAGCGTCGCCCGCTCGAGGTCGAGGGCGAGCGCGACCTTCCGGTCGGTCGGCATCGCGGCCTGTCCGGCCCGGAACAGCTCGGGCATCGGAGCCACCGGGGACGGTCCGGGGAGCACGTTGTGCTCATCGGGGGCGGCGAGCGCGGCGTTCTCCCGGGCCCGCGCCACGGCCGCGAGGACCTCGGCTCGGCTCGGGTCGGCGGCCCAGGCGTACCCGAGCCGACCGTCGACGATGAGCCGCACCCCGACCCCGCGCGACGCCGCGAACGTGAGCCCCTCGACCTCCGCTCCGCGGACCTCCACCTCGGTCCGCCGCGACTCCTCGGCGTAGGCCTCGAGCGCCTCGCCCGTGCGGGCGGCCGCCACCGCGGACCGGCACAGCTCCAGGAGGTCCGGTCGGTCAGCCACCCGTCCCTCCCACGGTCATCCGCGCGACCCGGAGCGTCGGCGAGCCGTTCCCCACCGGCACCCCCTGCCCGTCCTTCCCGCAGATCCCCTCGCGGGTCTCGAAGTCGTCGCAGACCGCGTCCACCGCGGCCAGGACCTCGATCCCCCGGCCCACGAGGTTCGCGCCGCGGACCGGCGCCGTGATCCTCCCCCGCTCGATCAGGTAGCCCTCGGAGACGCCGAACACGAAGTCGCCGGTGGCCGGGTTCACCTGGCCCCCGCCGATGGCCCGGACGTAGACGCCGCGCCGCGTGTCCGCCACGACGTCGTCGTGCCGCGAGGCGCCGGGCAGGATGTAGGAGTTGGTCATCCGGGGCAGCGGCGGGTGGGCGTAGGACTGGCGTCGCCCGTTCCCGGTCGAGGGGACGCCGTCCTCCTCGGCCCGGAGCCGGTCGTAGAGGAAGCCGCGGAGCACCCCCTCCTCGAACAGCACGGTCCGGCGGGCCGGCGCCCCCTCGTCGTCGAACGAGAACGAGCCCCAGGCGTTCGGGACGGTCGCGTCGTCGACGCCGGAGACGAGGGGCGAGGCGATCCGCTCCCCCACCCGCCCCCGGTAGATCGAGATCCCCTTCTGCACGTGGTCGGCCTCGAGGCCGTGCCCGCAGGCCTCGTGGAACAGCACGCCCCCCGTCCCCGGGCCGAGCACCACCGGGAGCTCCCCGGCCGGCGAGGGGCGGCTGTCGAGCATCGCCAGGGCCTGCCGGGCCGCCTCCCGGGCGACCTCCGCGGGGGGGTGGGCCTCCACGAACTCCACGCCCGCCAGCCCGGCCGGCCCGTGGAACCCGACCTGGATCACGCCGTCGCGAGCCGCGGTGACCTGACAGACCAGCCGGACCCGGGGTCGCTCCTCCTCCACCCAGCGGCCGTCCGAGGCGGCCAGGAGGATCCGCTGGACGGAGTCGGCGTAGACCGCCACCACCTGGCGGACCTCCGCGCCGGCCTGGCGGGCCACCTCGTCCATCTCCCGGACCCAGGCCGCCTTCTCCGAGGCCGCGACGTCCGACGCGGGCCGGCGCGCCCGGTGGAGGACGGGCGGCCGCCGGGCGCGGAGGTCGACGACCGTCCCGGGACCGCCGTCCCGGGCTGCGGCCGAGGCCGCCGCGGCCGCCTCGAGCAGCGCTCCACGGTCGAGGCGGTTGGAGAACGCGTAGCCGTAGCTGGTGCCGCGCGCGACGCGGACGCCGGCCCCGCGGTCGAGGCCGGTCGTGAGCTCCTCGATCCGCCCGTCGTCCAGCCGGACCTGGAACGAGGCCCGCTCCTCGGCGAAGAGCTCGGCGAAGCTCCCGCCGCGCGCGAGGGCCGCGCGGAGCACCTCCTGCACGAGGGAGCGGTCGAGCATGGGCCCGTATCCTAGCGGGGCGCGGGCGGGCCCCCCGGGGCGAGCGCGGCGGACCCGGCCCGGCGGGTCGGCGCCGGGGCGGGGCCACGGAGCCGGGGTGGCGGGCCGGGGAGGGGACGGGCGGCTCGCGCGGGAGGAGGTCGGGTGCCGAGGGCGTCGATCCGATCGGCCGCGCCGGCCCGCGCCTGAGATGGGCGAAGGCCGTCGGGCGGACCTCGTGGCCCTCGCTGTCCTCGGCGCGCTCCTCCTCGGGTTCTTCCTCTGGCCGTTCCTCCTCCACGGGGAGCGCTTCCCGCTCGGGCCCGACGGTCCCGTCTACCTCTGGTGGACCCGCCTGGCCGCCCACGAGGGGCTCGCGGCGGTGGGCGAGCGGCCGGGGGCCCCGGCGCTCGCGCTCGCCCTGGGCGGGACGCTCCGGCTCTCGACGGTCGCCGCCCTC
>DATMBJ010000262.1:0-17193 GCA_035559315.1 Actinomycetota bacterium | reverse complement strand
CTCGGCGCCGAGCAGGGCCGCCGCCTCCCGGGCGGTCCGCTCGCCCCGCGCCCACCCGGCCAGGCAGATGGCGGGGTTCCCGAGGGCCGGGGGCGAGAGGGCGGCGTCCGCGGCGGCCACGGCGAGGCCGTAGGCCAGGGCCACGCCGACCGGGCCGACGCCCGTGGCCCGTTCGGTGGCGGCGGTCCCCGCCGCGACCAGGACCACCCCGAAGCTCACGGCCGCCTCGGCGAGGAGCCCCTCCCGGGTGCGCGCGTCCATCCCGGGGAGGGTAGCCGAGGGCGGCCGGCGCCCGCGCCGGGTACGATGCCGGCCGTGAGGATCCTGGTCGTGGCGCCGGACCCCCGGGCCCGCGAGCTCCTCGGGCTCGCGGTGCGGAGCATCGAGCGGCGGGTGGGGGAGCCCCTCGAGCTGCTCGAGGCGCCCGACGGCGACCGGGGGGCGAGGCTCGCCCTGCGCGAGCGGCCGGACGTCGTGATCGCGGAGGAGATCGCCTCCCGCGCCGGCGCGTTCTCGCTCGCCCGGACGCTCCGGGACGCGCCCGAGCCCTACCGAGGGGTCATCGTGATCCTGCTGGAGCGCAAGCACGACGCGTGGCTCGCCCGCTGGGCGGGCGCGGACGCGTGGTTCGTGAAGCCCGTGGACCCCTTCGAGCTCGCGGACCGCGTCCTGGAACTCACGGCCGAGGAGGAACGGGTGTGAAGATCGAGGGGACCTGCCGGAGCTGCGGCCGGACCTTCCTGGTCCAGCAGGTGGTCGGGACCGGCGGCCACTGCCCGTGGTGCGGGATCCCGTTCGAGCCCGACTACGCGGTGGTGCTGGTGGACGCGCTCCGGGACGCCGAGGACGCCGGGAGCACGCTCGAGAACGCGCTCGAGAAGATCGCGGACCTCGAGCCCCGGTTCGTCCTGGACCCGGGGTCGGTGCTGGACCGGCTCCGAGAGCACCTGGAGCGGCTGGCGCGGGCCCGGGAGGGCTGAACGTGGAGCCTGGCCGGAACGGCTACCGGGTGGCCGTGGAGGACGGCCCGGGGGGCTGGACGGTGCGGATCCTCGACCCCGGCGGGGCGGTGGTCCACGAGCGGGCCTGCCGGGACGGCGCCGAGGCGCGCCTGTTCGCCTCCACCGTCCGCCAGCACATCTACTGGCTCTCCCCCGAGCGGTTCCGGGAGTACTACCGGTTGCCCGCGCCGGGCGGCCGGGAGGAGGGGTGAGATGGGCTTCAACGCGATGCAGCCGGGGCGGGTGAAGAAGGCGGACCTCCTGATGCTCGCCTCCGCCGTGGCGATCCTGGCCGGCCTCGTCTGGTGGGCGACGCGGTAGGGGATGACCGAGGGGGCCGATCCCGCCTCGCTGGACTACTGCTACCTCACGACCACCGGGCGGCGGAGCGGCCGCCCGCACACGATCGAGATCTGGTTCGCGCTCCACGGCGACCGCGTGTACCTCCTCGCGGGCGGCGGCGAGGCCTCGGACTGGGTGCGGAACGTCCGGCGGGAGCCCACGGTGGGCCTGCGGATCGGCGGGCACGACTTCATCGCTCGAGCCCGGGTGGTCGAGGATCCCGAGGAGGATGCGCTGGCGAGGCGGCTGCTGCTCGAGAAGTACGGCCCCCGCTACGGGGACGATCTCGAGGCCTGGGGCCGGACCGCCCTGCCGGTGGCGGTCGAGCTCCCGGCCCCGTTCCCCGGCACCCCGCCGCCGGACGACCCGGCCTAGCCCTCCTCGAAGCCGATCGAGAACAGCCGCTCGAGGTCGTGCCGCGAGTAGACCTGGAAGGCGATCAGGGTCTCGGTCCGGACGACGCCGTCGACCTTGGCCACGCCGCCCGGGATCACCCGCGCGAGGTCCTCGTGCTCGGGGACCCGGACGATCGCCACCAGGTCGAACTCCCCGGCCACCGAGTAGACCTCGGAAACGCCCTCGAGGTCCGCGATGGCCTGGGCCGCCTCGGGGATCCGGTCGATCTCGCACTGGATCAGCACGACCGCGTGGACCACGCCGCCCCCTATCCCCGCTCCAGGATCAGCGCGAGGCCCTGTCCCCCGGAGATGCAGAGCGTGGCGAGGCCGAGCCGGAGGTCGCGCTCGCGCAGCTCGTAGGCGAGCGTGAGGGTGATCCGCGCCCCGCTCATCCCGATGGGGTGGCCGAGGGCGATGGCCCCGCCCTTGGGGTTCAGTCGCTCCCGGTCCAGCTTGAGCTCGCGCTCGACCGCGATCACCTGGGCCGCGAAGGCCTCGTTCACCTCGATCACGTCGAAGTCGGAGATCTGGAGCCCGGCGCGGTCGAGGAGCGTGCGGGTGGCGGGCACCGGCCCGATGCCCATGATCTCTGGGGGCACGCCCGCCCACGACCAGTCCGCGAGCCGGGCGAGGGGCTCGCGGCCCTCGGCCCGGGCCCGCGACTCCGACATCAGGACGAGGGCGGCGGCGCCGTCGGTGATCCCCGAGGCGTTCCCGGCGGTGACGGTTCCGTGCTCCCGGTCGAAGACCGGCGGGAGGGCGGCGAGCTTCTCGAGCGTGGTGTCGGGGCGGGGGTGCTCGTCCTCGGCGACGGTCACGGCCGCCCCGTTCGGTCCCGGGGCCTCCACCGGGACGATCTCGAGCGCCCGCCGGGCCTTCCCCTCCTCCGCCTTCCGCTGGGATTCGAGGGCGAACGCGTCCTGCTCCTCGCGGGTGATCCCGTACATCCGGGCCAGGTTCTCGGCGGTCTCGCCCATCACGAGCCCGCAGAGCGGATCGAGGAACCCGTCGCGGTACATCGCGTCGATCACCTGGGCGTTCCCCATCCGGTAGCCGGTGCGCATCCGGTCCAGGAGGTAGGGGACCCGGCTCATGTTCTCCATCCCGCCCGCCACCACGACCTCGGCGTTCCCCAGCGCGATCTCCTGGGCGGCGAGCTGGATCGCCTTCATCCCCGACCCGCAGGCCATGTTCACGTTGTAGGCGGCGACCTCCTGGGGGATCCCGCTGCGGTAGGCGACCTGCCGGCCGGTGTTCGGGCCGTTCCCGGCCTGCCGCGCGTGGCCGAAGATCAGCTGGTCGACGTCGCCGGGCTCGACCTGGGCCCGCCGCAGCGCCTCCCGGACCGCCGCCACCCCCAGCTCTACCGCGGGGACCTCGGCGAACGCCCCGAGGAAGCGCCCGATCGGCGTCCGCGCCCCCTCGACGATGACGGCCCGCTCCACGCCCGCCAGTCTACCGGCCGGCCTCGGGCGGCCGCGCGGCGGCCCGCAGGCGGGCGAGGACCCGGTGGAGGGCCGCGCCGCCCGCGACCGGCTCGGCCGGCGGGACCTCGGCCTCCTCGAGCTCCACGGGGTGGGTGGAGAGGTAGCCCCGGACCGCGGCCAGCTCCATCGCGCGGTCCCTGGGGCAGGGGAGCGGGATGGGCTCGGCCGACCCCGCCACGACCGGGGCCCCGCCCACGAGGCGGACCCGCCGCCCGTCGGCGTCCCGGAGCAGCATCGCGCCCCCCGTGAGCCACCGCTCCTGGCGGGCGCGGACCAGGGCCTCCGCGAGGGCCCGGAGCCGGTCCCGCGCGAGCGCCGCCTCCTCGAACCGCCCCGCCGCGGCCAGGGTCCCCATCCGCGCCTCGAGCGCTTCGAGGAGCCCGCCCGGGGAGGAGAGGGAGGTGACGAGCATCCGGACGAGCTCCCCGTAGCGCTCGGGGGTGATGCGGCCGTCGCAGGGGGCGACGCAGCGGCCCAGGTCGGCCAGGGCGCAGGGCGAGGACCGGGCGCGGAGGCCCATCCGCCGCGTGCACCGGCGCACGGGGAAGACCTCCTCGAGGGCCTCCTTGGCGAGGTGGGCCTGGGCCGCGGTGGCGAAGGGGCCGAGGAAGGCCCCCCGCCCCCGCGGCTCGCGGACCACCTTGATCCGGGGGAACGGCTCGGCCTCGTCGACCTTCACGTACGCCTGGCGACGCCAGGCCCTCCCGCGGCGGTTGTAGGGGGGCTCGTGCTCCCGGATCAGCCTGGCCTCGAGGGCCAGAGCCTCGAGCTCGGAGGCGCAGGGGAGCCCCTCCACGCCCCGGGCCTCGGCGAGGAGGTCCTCGACCCGCCGGCGGTCGTCGCCGTAGAAGTAGCGCTTCACCCGCTCCCGGAGGTCCCGGGCCTTCCCCACGTACAGCGCCCGGCCCCCGCGTCCCCGGAACACGTAGACGCCGGCCGAGCGGGGCAGGGCGTCCGCCATCCGGATCTTGTGGAAGTGCGGCCGGCCGCGGGCCCGGACCGCCCCGTGGAGGTCGCCGAGCGTGAGGATCCCCAGGCGGCCGCCGAGCTCCAGGAGCCGGTGGAGCACCTCGGCGCAGGCCTCCGCGTCGGGGAGGGCCCGGTGGGCGGGACGGGCGGCCGTGCGGAAGTGCTCGGCGAGGGTCGCGAGCCGCACGTTCGGGACGTCGGGCCAGACGATCCGCCGGGCGAGGCGGGCGGTGCAGACGGGGGGCGGGGGGATCTCCGGGTAGCCGAGGCGGAGCAGGTTCGCGTTCAGGAACGAGAAGTCGAACCGGGCGTTGTGGGCGACGAACACCGCGCCCGAGAGGAACTCGAGGAGCGAGGGGAGCACCCCCTCGATGGGCGGCGCGCCGGCGACGGCGCGGTCGTCGATCCCCGTGAGGTGGGTGATGAACGCGGGGATGGGGCGTCCCGGGTCCACGAGGGCGTGGAAGGCGCCCAGGCGCTCGCCGCCCCGGAACTTCACGGCCCCGACCTCGGTGATCGCGGCGGTCTCGGGCGAGCCCCCGGTGGTCTCGACGTCGACCGCGCAGAACGTCACCTCGGACAGGGGCACCCCCTCCTCGAGCGTCGCCTGCGTCGCCAGCACCCGTCTCCCCGCCGGGCCGCGCGGGAGGACCGGAGGATAGCGAACAGACGTTCGAAGGTCAAGGGAAGCCTGAGGGGCCGGGGCCCGCCCGGCTCCGGGTCAGGCGACCGACCGGAGGAGGCGGCGGCGCTGCTGCTCGGTCATCCCGCCCCACACCCCGTAGCGCTCGCCGTTCTTGAGCGCCCAGGCCAGGCACTCGGCCCGGATCGCGCACCTCGCGCAGTAGGCGAGGGCCGGGCCGGCCTCGTCCTCGGAGGTGGGGAAGAACAGGTCGGGGTCCACGCCGTAGCACGCCGCGCGGTCCTGCCAGACGTCGGGTGGGGAAGGGTCGGACGGGAGGCTCCTCAGGTCGAACTGGACCAACAGGCGCTCGTCGATCACCGCACGCTCCGTCGGGTCGGGGCCCTTCCGTCGCCGGGGCGACTCCGTATCCCTACCAGAGTCGGGGCCCGGCAGGGAAGGGGCCGGAGGTCCCCCCGAGCACCCTCCAGGGGACCCTTCCGCCGGGGTCCGGGTCAAGTCGGCCGAGCGGCCGACTTGACGAGGCGGCCGGGCCGCGTTACGGACGTGGGGGGCGCGGCTCTGGCAGCATGGGCCGCCGTGGAGGTCCCCCGGGTCCTGGTCGTCACCAACGACTTCCCGCCGCGGGTCGGCGGCATCGAGCGGGCGCTGCACTCGCTGGTCCGCCAGCTCCCGGCGGACCGGGTCGCGGTGTACGCACCCCGGTCGGAGGGCGCGGAGCGGTTCGACGCCGGGGAGCCCTACGAGATCCTCCGGGACCCCGCGGGGTTCGTCTGGCCCACCCCCGCCGTCGCCCGCCGGGTACGCGGCGCGGTGCGCGCCACGGGCGCGGAGGTGGTGCTGTTCGGGGACGCGATGCCGCTCGCCGCCCTGGGCCCCGGCCTCGCCCGACGCGGGACGCCCTACCTCGTGGCCTGCCACGGCTTCGACTACTGGCTGTCGCTCGTCCCCGGCCCCCACGCGGCGCTCCGGGCCGTCACGGCCCGGGCGTCCCGGGTGGTGGTGATGGGCAGCCGGTTCCTGGCACGCGTCGTGCGCACCGCGGTCCCGCCCCGCGTGCCGGTCTCGGTCCTGCCGCTCGGGGCGGACCCGGAGCGGTTCCGCCCGGACCTCCCGGTCGAGGACCTCCGGGCCCGTCACGGCCTCGACGGCCGGCCCGTGGTCTCCTCGGTGAGCCGCCTGGTGGCCCGGAAGGGCCACGACGTGCTGATCCGGGCCATGGCCAGGGTGCGCGCCTACGCGCCGGGCGCGACCCTCGTGATCGTCGGCGACGGGCCCTCCCGAGGGAGGCTCGAGGCCCTCGCCGCGGAGGCGCCGCCGGGGAGCGTGGTCTTCGCCGGCGAGGTCCCCGAGGAGGACCTGCCCCGCTACTACGCGCTGGGCGACGTCTTCGCGCTGCCGTGCCGGAGCCGGCTCGGCGGGCTCGAGGTCGAGGGGTTCGGGCTCGTGTTCCTGGAGGCGGCGGCGTGCGGACGTCCCGTGGTGGTGGGGGACTCGGGCGGGGCGCGGGAGGCGCTCGTGGACGGCGTGACCGGGATCCTGGTCGACGGGCGGGACGTGGAGCGGGTGGCGGACGCGGTGGGCGGGCTCCTGGCGGACCCGGAGCGGGCCCGGGCGATGGGTGCGGCCGGTCGCGAGCGCGTGCTCCGGTCGTTCACCTGGCCGCGGATCGCCGGGCTCCTCGCGGGCTGGCTCCGCGAGGCTGCCGAACGGGGGCCCGGGCCGGGGTAGGCTCGATGCCATGGCGGGAGCGGACGCCGGGGGCTCCACGGCGGAGCGGCGCTGCCCGTCCTGCGGGGCCCTGGTGGGGCCCGGGGCGGAGTGGTGCGGGCAGTGCTTCGCCCGGCTCGTCCCCGAGCCGGGCGGGGGAGCTCCGCGCCGGGGAGCCGGGCCCCGTCCGGCCGAGCCCGGCGGCACGGGGGAGGAGGCGGGCCCGGCGCCGGGGAGCGCGGCCCCGCCGGCCCCGGGGACCGTCCCGGCGGAGGTGCCCGGCCCGGCCCCCCCGGCCTGGCCCTGCCCCGTGTGCGGGAACCGCAACCCGCTGGAGGCGGACGCCTGCCAGGCGTGCGGCACGCCGTTCGCCCGGCTGTTCGAGGAGGGGCAGCGCCCCCAGGTCTCGCCGCGCGATGCGGTCGTGCGCTCCCTCCTGTTCCCGGGCGCGGGACACGCCGCGGCCGGCAGGACCGGGGAGGGGGTGCTGCGGGGCGTCCTGTTCGCCTGGACCCTCGGCATGGCCGCGCTGTTCCTGTCGGCATGGCGGGGGACGGCGGCCGTGGTGGCGGGGCTGTACGGGGCGGCCGCGCTCGCGGTGTACGTGCTCTCCGCCCTGGAGGCCCACCGCCTGGCGGAGGGGGAGGAGCCGCTCGTCCCGACCCGCGCGCTCCTGTGGGGGTCGGTCGCGCTGATCGCGGCCTCGGGGCTGCTCGTGGCCCTCACGATCGTGGCGGCCGCGGGGCGGTAGCGCGCCCGGGGCCGCGGACCCGCGGCCCCGGTCGCCGGCGGCCGGTACCATCGCAGCATGGCCCGCGCCGAGGGTTCGATCGTGATCGAGGCCCCCCTGGCCGACGTGATGGACGTGATCACGGACTACGAGGCCTACCCGGAGTGGGCCGACGTGAAGCGCGCCACGGTGCTCCAGCGCGGGGAGGGCGGGCGGGCCACGGAGGTCGCGTACGAGGTCGACGTCCCGGTCCTGGGCCCGGCGCGCTACACGCTCGTCTACCGCTACGCCCCCGGCGACGCCGGGGTCTCCTGGACCACGAAGGAGGCCCGGGGGGCGGTGCGCGACATCCGCGGGGAGTACCTCCTCACCGAGCTCGACGACGACCGGACCGAGGTCGTGTACCGCCTCGAGGTGGACCTCGGGGTCCTGGTCCCCGGCTTCATCCGCACCGAGGGCGCGAAGCGGGTGATCGAGAACGCGCTGGAGCGGCTGAAGCGGCGCGTCGAGCGGGGCTGATCGGGGCGCCCCGCTCGCGGGCCGGCGCCGGATGGGTAGAGTTAGGACGCATGCGGGTCCTGCTCTTCACCGGGAAGGGCGGCGTGGGGAAGACGACCGTGGCCGCCGCCACGGCCGTGCGCGCCTCCCGCGCGGGGCACCGGACCCTGGTGATGAGCACCGATCCCGCGCATTCGCTGGCCGATTCCTTCGACCTCCCCGTGGGGAGCGAGGCGACCGAGGTGGGGCCGAACCTGTGGGCCGAGCAGATCGACGCCCAGGAGCGCCTGGAGTCCCACTGGCGGGAGATCCAGGACTACTTCGTGGCGCTGATGAACTGGGCGGGGGTCGAGACGATCCAGGCGGAGGAGCTCTCGGTGATCCCCGGCCTCGACGAGATCTTCAGCCTGATCGACGTGAAGCGGCACGTGGACGGCGGGCGGTTCGACGTCCTGGTCGTGGACTGCGCGCCGACCGCCGAGACCCTCCGGCTCCTCTCGCTCCCCGAGGTCATGAACTGGTACATGGAACGGATCTTCCCGGTGGAACGGCGGGTGGTGAAGGGGGTCCGGCCGCTCGTCACGAGGATCACCTCGCTGCCGATCGCGAACGACCGGTTCTTCGCGGCGGTGGAACGGCTCCACCACAACCTGGACGCGGTCCGGCGGATCCTCACCGACGCCCGGTCCTCGACGGTGCGCCTCGTGGTGAACCCGGAGCGGATGGTGATCGCGGAGGCCCGGCGGACCTACACGTACCTCTCGCTGTTCGGCTACCGGGTGGACGCGGTGGTGGTGAACCGGCTCCTGCCGGACACGGTGACCGATCCGTACTTCGGCCAGTGGAAGGAGATCCAGGCCGAGCACCTGGCGACGGTCCGGGAGTCCTTCGAGCCGGTCCCGATCCTCACCGCCCGGCTCTTCGACCGGGAGATGGTGGGGCTCGAGCTGCTCGAGCGGATGGGCGAGGAGGTGTACGGCGACCTCGATCCGGTGCGGGTCCTGTACCGGGACGAACCGGTCCGGGTCCGCAAGCGGGAGCAGGCGTACGTCCTGGCGCTCCGCCTGCCGTTCGTGGCCCGCGAGGACACCGACGTCCACCGCCGCGGGGAGGAGCTGGTGGTGCGGGTCGGGTCCTACAAGCGGACCCTGATCCTCCCCCAGATGCTCCAGCGGCTCGACGTGCAGCGGGCCGCCTTCAACGGGGACGACCTCGAGATCGTGTTCGCGCGGGAGCCCCACCCGGCGGACACGACCGAGGCCGGAGGGAGGAGGGCTGCGGATGGCTGAGGCACGCGCGAGGAGGTCGACCCGGTCCCGGGCGAGGCCGCGGGCGGAGGAGCCGGCGACGGCCGCCCCCGTGTGCCCGGTCGCCCTCTGCCCGGTGGGGATGGCGCTCACCGTCGCCCGGGGGGCGTCGCCCGAGGCGGTCGAGCACCTCCTGGCGGCAGCCCGCGAGCTCCTGCTCGCGGCCCGGGCGGTCCTCGACGCCAGGGTGGCGGACGCGGGGCGGGGGGAGCGGCCGCTCGAGCGGATCGAGATCGCATGACGCGGCGCGCGGCGGATCCGCCCACGGCCCACCTGGACCGGGAGACGGTCCGGGCCCTCGCGGCGTGGGACCCGGAAGGGGCCCCCGTGACCTCGCTCTACCTGAACGTGGACGGGCGGCGGTTCCCGCGGAAGGCCGACTACCTCGTCCGGCTCGAGGAGCTCGTCCGCGCGGCGAGGCACCAGGCGGAGGGGCTGGACCGGGACGCGCGGCGTTCGGTCGAGGCCGACCTGGAGGCGATGTCCTCCTACGTCCGGGAGCGGTTCGAGCGGGACGGGGTCCGGGGGCTGGCCCTCTTCTCCTCCTCCGAGGCGGGGCTCTGGGAGGCGTTCGCCCTCCCGCGCCCGGTCCGCAACCGCGCGGTCGTGGGGCCCGAGCCCGACGTCATCCCCCTGGAGGAGCTGCTCGAGACCTACCCGTCGATCTGCACGGCCCTCGTGGACTCCGAGAAGGCTCGGATCTTCGTCGCGGAGCTGGGCCGCATCGAGGAGGAGTCCGACGTCTGGGACGACGTCCCTGGACGCCACGACCAGGGCGGGTGGGCCCAGATGCGCTACCAGCGGCACGTGGACGACCACCGGCAGCGGCACCTCAAGCACGTGGCCGAGGTGCTGTTCCACCGGTTCCGGTCCCGGCCCTTCGACCACCTCGTCCTGGCCGGGCCGCAGGAGGTCGTGGCCGAGCTCGAGCGGGAGCTCCACGACTACCTCGCCCAGCGGGTGCGGGCCCGGATCCACCTCCCGATGGTCGCCACCCTGGAGCAGGTCCTGGAGCGCTCCCTGGCCGTCGAGGAGGAGATCACGCGGGAGCGGGACCGGGCGCGCGTGGCGGCCCTGGCGGAGGCCGCGGCGGGGGACCGGGGGGCGGTCGTGGGCCCGGAGGCGACGTTCGAGGCGATCGCCGCGGGGCGGGTGGGCGAGCTCCTGGTGGACGTGGACCTCTCGCTGCCGGGCGCCACCTGCCGGGCCTGCGGGCGGCCGTCGCTCGAGCCGGGGGCCTGCCCGACGTGCGGGGACGAGATGCACCCGGTCCCCGACGTCGTGGAGGCCGCCGTCGCCCTCGCCCTCCGGCAGGGGGCGCACGTGGAGACCGTGAACGCCGACGCCGAGCTCGCCGACCTGGGCGGGATCGGCGCGTTCCTCAGGTTCTGAGGGCCGCGGCCGCCGTGGAGGCTCGGGCCATCGGCATCGACGTGGGCGGCACGAAGATCGCCGGCGTCCGCGCCACGGCGGGGGGCGTGGTCGAGGCCCGGACCACGGCCCCGACCCCCGCGGAGGACCAGGAGCGGACGTTCGCGGAGATCGTGCGGATCGTCGCGGGGCTCCGGACGTCCGAGGTCCGGGCGGCCGGCGTCGGCGCGGCGGGGCTGGTGACCTGGCCGGAGGGCGTGATCCGCTTCGCGCCGAACAACCCTTGGCGGGAGTTCCCCCTCCGGGAGCGCCTCGAGGCGGCGACCGGCCTCCCCTGCGTCGTCGACAACGACGCCGCGGCCGCCGCCCTCGCCGAGCACCGGTTCGGCGCGGGCCGCGGGGCCGCGGACATGCTGCTCGTGACGGTGGGGACGGGGATCGGCGGTGGGATCGTCTCCGGCGGGCGACCCTTCCGCGGGGCCCACGGGTTCGCGGCCGAGATCGGCCACGTGATCGTGGAACCCGGCGGCCCGCGGTGCGGCTGCGGGAACCTGGGGTGCTGGGAGCAGGTGGCCTCCGGGGCGGCGATCGAGCGCGCCGGGCGGCGGGCCGCCGCGGAGCGGCCGGGGTCGCTGCTCGCGCGCCTGGCGGGGGGCGATCCCGGGCGGGTCGACGGGCCGCTCGTGACCCGGGCGGCGCGGGAGGGGGACGAGGTGGCCCTGGGGATCCTGGCGGAGGTCGGGCGGCGGCTCGGGGAGGGGATCGCGGGGCTCGTGAACATCCTCGACCCGGAGCTGGTGGTGGTGGGGGGCGGGGTCGTGGAGGCCGGGGACCTGCTGCTCGGGCCGGCGCGGCGGGCGTTCGCGGCCGCCGTGGAGGCCCGGGAGCACCGGCCCGAGGTGCCGATCGTCCCGGCCGCCCTGGGTCCGGAGGCCGGGGCCGTCGGGGCGGCGGCGCTGGCGCTCGACGAGGCGGGGGGCTGAACGCGTGCGCGTCGGGCTCGTGCTCCCGCTCTTCTCCGGCGATGCCGGGAAGGTCCTGGCCGCCGCGGAGCGCGCCGAGGAGCTGGGGTTCGACGGCGTGTTCGCGTTCGACCACTTCTTCCCCCCGGGGGCGCCCCCCGACCGGCCCTCGCTCGAGGCCTTCACGGTGCTCGCGAACGTCGCCGCCCGGAGCGAGCGCCTGGCGATCGGCACGCTCGTGGCCCGGGCGGTGCTCCGGCCCGCCGGGCTCCTGGCGAAGCTCGCCTGCTCGCTCGACGGGATCGCCGGGCCGGGGAGGGTGATCCTCGGGGTGGGGACCGGGGATCCCATCGACGAGCCCGAGCACCGGGCCTACGGGTTCCCCTCGCTCGGCGTACGGGAGCGCCGGGCGCACCTCGAGGAGACGGTCCGCGCGGTGAAGGCGCTCTTCTCGGGCGAGGCCTGGCCGGGCGGCGGGTGGGTGCCGCCGCTCCGGGGCCCGCTCGCCCCGCCGGTCGCGACCCCCGGGGGCCCGCCGGTCTGGCTCGGCGGGCAGGCCGACGCGGTCGTCCGCATCGCGGCCCGGGTCGCGGACGGCTGGAACGGGTGGGGGATGCACGTCCCCGTGTTCCGCCGCAAGGCCGCGCTGCTCCGGGAGGAGGCCGCCGCCCTGGGCCGGGAGGCCGAGGCCACGTGGGCGGGGATCGCGCTCGTCGGGGAGGACGACGGCGAGGCCGCCCGGCTCCTCGAGCGCCGCCGGGAGCGGGGCATGCTCGAGAGCGAGATCTGGGCGGGGAGCGCGGACTCGCTGGTGGGGTTCCTGGACCGGCTGGCGGACGCCGGGGCGACCTGGGCCGTGCTGGTGCCGGCCGGACCCCCCGACCGCGTGGAGCTCCTCGCCCGGGCCGTCCTGCCCCGGCTGCGGAGCCGGGCGTGACGGATCCCGACGCCCTCCGGGCCGCCAAGCGGGAGCTGCGGGCGCGGGCCCGCGCGCTGCGGGACGCCGTCCCCGAGGAGGAGCGGCGGGCGATGGGGCGCGCCGTCGAGGCGCGGCTGTTCTCGCTCCCGGAGCTCGCGCGAGCGGGGACCGTGCTCGTGTTCTCCTCGTTCGGCTCGGAGGTGCCGACCGCGGGGATCGTGGGTCGGCTCCTCCGGGAGGGCCGCCGCGTGGCGCTGCCGCGGCTCGCCGGAGGGGAGATCGAGGCCCGCGCCTTCCGGCCCGGGGATCCGATGGTCCGGGCCCGGTTCGGTGCGCTGGAGCCCGCGGCCGGCGAGGTCGTCCCCCCGGAGGAACTCGACGTGGTGGTCGTCCCGGGCCTCGCCTTCGACCGGCGGGGCTACCGGGTCGGCTACGGCGGTGGGTACTTCGACCGCTTCCTCCCGCGGACCCGCCCGGACGCCCTCCGCGTGGGGATCTGCTTCCACCTCCAGCTCGTGGACGAGGTGCCCCACGGGGAAGGCGACGTCCCGGTGGACGCGGTCGTCACCGACCGCGAGCTGGTGCGCTGTCGGGCCGCGGCTTGAACCATCGTTCAAGAACGCGGTATACACCTGCCGCTGGGCTCGAGGGGGACGAGATGGGAGAGCAGACGATCCGTTCGGCGTTCTACGACGTCCAGGCGGCGATGGGGGCGACCTTCGTGGCCGAGGGCGGGTGGTACTGGACCGAGGGGTTCGGCGACGTCGAGGCCGAGTACCGGGCGGTCCGCGAGGGGGTGGGCATCTGGGACGTCTCGCCCCTCAACAAGTGGGAGTTCCGCGGGCCCGACGCGCTGCGGGCCGCCCAGCTCGTGCACTCGAACGACGTGCTGGGGCTCGAGATCGGCCAGGTCCGCTACGGGGCGTTCCTCGACGAGGACGGGCTCATGATCGACGACGGGACCGTCTACAGGGTCGCGGACGAGCGGGTCTGGGTGATGACGAACGCGAGCGGGCACGCCGGGTTCTTCGCCCGGGTCACGGAGGGGATGGCCGTCGAGATCGAGCCGGTGACGCTCCGGATGCCTCACGTCGGGCTCCAGGGGCCGCGGTCGCGGGAGCTGCTCGAGCCCCTCACCGACGTGGACCTCTCGGCCCTCCGGTACTTCCGGTTCGTCCCCGAGCCGGTGGAGGTCGGCGGGGTCCCGGTATGGCTCTCGCGGACGGGCTTCGGCGGCGAGCTCGGCTACGAGCTGTTCACGACGCCGGAGCGGGCGCCCGACCTGTGGGAGGTCCTGGTGCGGGCGGGGGCCACCCCGTTCGGCGTGGCGGCCATCGAGATCCTCAGGATCGAGGCCGGGCTGATCGTGACCGACTACGACTACGAGCCCCACACCCGGACCCCCTACGACTTCTCGATGGACCGGCTCGTCGCGCTCGACGCGCCCGGGGAGTTCCTGGGGAAGGAACGCCTCCGGCAGGTCGCGAAGCGCCCGCCGAACCGCTTCGTCACGCTCGCGCTCGAGGCCGAGGAGGTCCCGGAGTACGGGGCCGAGGTGACGAAGGACGGGGAGCCGGTGGGCGTCCTCACGAGCCCGACCCGGAGCCCGCGGTTCGGCGTGATCGGCCTGGCGGTCCTGCGGACCGAGGAGGCGGGGATGGGGAACGTGGTGGAGGTCGCGCTCGGTGAGGACTCGGTCCCGGCGACGGTCGCCCCGCCCTCCATCCACGACCCGGAGAAGCGCCGCCCCAAGATGTGACCTGCGCCCCCCCGGCGTGACCTGCGCCGGCCCCCAGCCCCCGGCCCGGGTCAGGCCAGGCCGGTGATCCGGCCCTCGTCGTCCAGGTCGATCCGGGTGAACGCGGGCTCGCGTCCGAGCCCCGGCATCCGCTGGATATCCCCGCAGAGCGCCACGACGAACCCCGCGCCGGCCGCGGGCACGAGCCCCCGCACCGGGAGCCGGAACCCCCGGGGGCGCCCGAGGAGCGCCGGGTCGTGGGAGAGCGAGAGGTGGGTCTTGGCCATGCAGACCGGGGCGGTCCCGAGCCCCAGGGCCCGGACCCGCTCGAGGTCCCGCTCGGCCCCGGGGAGGAGGTCGACGCCGTCCGCCCCGTAGAGGTGGGTGGCGATGGCCTCGATCTGCTCCCGCAGGGGCGTCCCCGGCGGGTTCAGGGGCCGGAACTCCGACGGCTCCTCCACCGCCTCCAGCACCGCCCGGGCGAGGTCCTCGCAGCCCGCCCCGCCCCGGGCGTACGCCTCGTGGAGGGCGACCCTCGCCGCCCCGGCCTCCCGGGCGAGCTCCTCGAGGAGCGCGAGCTCGCGGGGGGTGTCGGTGGGGAAGCGGTTCACCGCCACCACCGCCGGCACCCCGAACGCCCGGACCACCTCGAGCTGGGCGGCGAGGTTCTCCGAGCCCCGCTTGAGGGCCTCGGGGTCCTCCTCGCCGAGTCGCTCGAAGGGCACCCCGCCGTGGGACTTGAGGGCCCGCACCGTCGCCACCACGACGGCGGCCGACGGCCGGATCCCCGCGGCCGGGCAGACGATGTGGCAGAACTTCTCGAACCCCAGGTCGGCGCCGAACCCGGCCTCGGTCACCACCACCTCGGCGAGCTTCGCCGCCACCCGGTCGGCGAGGACCGAGCTGTTGGCGTGGGCGATGTTCCCGAAGGGCCCGGCGTGGACGAAGGCCGGCTGCCCCTCGAGGGTCTGGACCAGGTTCGGGCGGATCGCGTCCCGCATGATCGCGGCCATCGCCCCGGCCACCCGGAGGTCCTCGGCGGTGACGGGGCGGCCCTCGCGGGTCTCGGCCACCACGATCCGTCCCAGGCGGGCCCGGAGGTCGCGGAGGTCGGAGGCGAGGGCCAGGATGGCCATCACCTCCGAGGCGGCCGTGATCACGAACCCGGTCTCGCGGGGCACGCCGTGGGCGCGCCCCCCGAGCCCCACCACGACGTTGCGGAGGGCCCGGTCGTTCACGTCGAGGCAGCGCGGCCAGGTGATGGTCCAGGGGTCGATGCCCAGGGGGTTGCCGTGGTAGAGCGAGGCGTCCAGGGCCGCCGCCAGCAGGTCGTGGGCGGCGGTCACCGCGTGGAAGTCCCCGTTGAGGTGGAGGTTCACGTCCTCCATGGGGACGACCTGGGCGTACCCCCCGCCGGTCCCCCCGCCCTTGATCCCGAAGATCGGCCCCATCGACGGCTCGCGGAGGCAGAGGGCGACCCGGACCCCGAGCCGGCCGAGCCCCTGGGCGAGCCCGATCGAGGTCGTGGTCTTCCCCTCCCCGGCCTTGGTGGGGGTGACGGCCGTGACCAGCACGACCCTGCCGTCGGGCCGGTCGGCGAGCCGCGCGAGGACGGCGGCGGCGTCGACCTTCGCGCGGTGGCGGCCGTAGGCCTCGACCTCCGCCTCCTCGAGCCCGGCCTCGAGGGCCACGTCGAGGATGGGGCGGAGCCGGGCCCGCCGCGCGATCTCGAGGGAGCTCTCCACCGGGAGCGCGAGCATAGCGGAACGGACAGCGCGGAGACCGCTCCACGTCGCGCAGAACGCACCGCCGGGCGTCTGGCCGCCGGGGGGGCCGGCTGCGATGATGGCGGTATGGGCGAGCCCGCGGTGCGGCGGAGCGTGACGGCGGCGCGGGTCCTGGCGGTCCGCGACGGCCGGGCGTCCGAGCGGACCGACCGCCTGGCCGCCGAGGAGCCGATGGAGATCCGGGCCCGGGGGCCGGGGCAGGAGGCGGTCCCGGTGGCCGTCACGATGCGCACCCCCGGCGGCGACTTCGAGCTCGCCTGCGGGTTCCTCTTCACCGAGGGGCTGATCCGGGGACGGCAGGACGTGGTGCGGGTCTCCTACTGCGAGGACCCGGGCCCCGAGGAGCAGCGGTACAACGTGGTCACGGTGGAGCTCGCCCGCCCCCTCGACCCCGCCCTGCTCCGGCGGAACTTCTACGCCACCTCGAGCTGCGGGGTCTGCGGGAAGGCGGCCCTCGAGGACGTCGAGGTCCGCTGCGCCCCGGTGCCCCCGGGCTTCGCGGTCCGGGCCGGGGTCCTCTCCGGGCTCCCGGACGCGCTCCGGCGGGGGCAGCGGGTGTTCGACCAGACCGGGGGCCTCCACGCGGCGGGGCTCTTCGACGCGGAGGGCCGGCTCCTCGCCGTGCGGGAGGACGTGGGCCGCCACAACGCCGTGGACAAGCTGGTGGGCGAGGCGCTGCTCCGGGGCGAGCTGCCGCTCTCGGAGCGGGTCCTCCAGGTCTCGGGCCGGGTCTCGTTCGAGATCGTCCAGAAGGCGGCGGTGGCGGGGGTCCCGGTGGTGGCGGCGGTCTCGGCCCCCTCCTCGCTCGCGGTGGAGGCCGCGGAACGCCTGGGCATCGCGGTCGTGGGGTTCGTCCGCGAGGGCCGGTTCAACGTCTACTCCCACCCCGAGCGCGTCGCGCGCTGAGCGACGTCCCTGCCCGGGGGGCGACGCGGGGTCGTAGGATGAGGGGGCGCACGTCTTCCGAGGGAGGCGAGATGGGAAGGGCGCAGACCCGGCTCACCGAGCCGCTCGTCCGAGAGGGCGGCGGGCTCCGCCCGGCGAGCTGGGAGGAGGCGCTGGACCGCGCCGCCTCCGGGCTCCGGGCGGCCCGCGAGGCGTACGGGCCGAACGGCGTCGGGGTGTTCAGCTGCTCGAAGGCCACGAACGAGGTGAACTTCCTCGCGCAGAAGTTCATCCGCCAGGCCCTCGGCAGCAACAACATCGACAGCTGCAACCGCACCTGACACGCGCCGAGCGTGGTCGGTCTGGCCACGGTGTTCGGTGCGGGGGGCGGCACCAGCTCGTACGAGGAGATCGAGAACACGGACCTGATCGTGCTGTGGGGCTCC
>DATMBJ010000261.1:0-5009 GCA_035559315.1 Actinomycetota bacterium | reverse complement strand
GGTAGCGTCGCCCGGACGGCAGCGCTGAAAGAAGTGACCGAGCTTCCGAGGTCCGGATGAGAGAGGCACGTAGGCTCGCTCCCGAACAGCACCGAACCGCCGGAAGGAGCCTACGTGCGCACCCTCACTGTAACGGTCGAGGTCCCCTGGCCCAAGGGTCCCCTCACCCTGGCCAAGCTCGAGCGAGCCATCCACCGGGCGGCGATGGCCGCCGGCAGGAAGGCCCTGGTCCAGGCCCTGGGGACCTGGGAGGACCAGATCCTGCCCTCCGCCGGCGCCCGCCAGCGGAGGGTTCGCCGGTACCTGCTCACCCGGCTCGGCCCCATCCGGTTCCACCGGTGGAAGACTCGAAAGGGCGGCCGGTACTCCTTCCCCCTGGACCGGGCCATGGGCCTCCGGCCCTGGCAGACCTGCTCGGCCTTCGTGTGGGAGCGGGCCTGCTGCCTGGGCGCGGAGTTCTCCTTCCGCACCGCGGCCAAGCTTCTCTCCAACCTCTTGGGCGGGGCGGTGGACCACCGGGTGCTGTGGCGGCTGGTGCAGAAGGCCGGGGCCCTGCGCCGCAGGCGGCAGGAGCGGGTCCGCTCCGAGATGTTCGAGGAGGGCCTGGCGCCGCCGGAGCCCCCGGGCGATCCGCCCCAGATGGTGGTGACCGAGGTCGACGGGGTAGTCCTCCGCCGCCAGCGGCCCCGGGGGACGATGGAGGCCCGCCTGGCCGTGGCCTACACCGGCAAGCAGATCGTGTCGGCCACGGCGAGGCACCGAAAGCGGGTGGTCACCGGGAAGGTGGTGGTGGCCGGGCTGTGGGAGGAAGGCCAGGCCGGCCAGGTGATCTACGCCTGGCTCAGCCGCTCCGTCGGTGTGCACCGGGCCCGGCACCTTCTGGTGTCGGGGGACGGAGCGGAGTGGATCCCGGTGCTGGTGCGCAACTGGTTCCCCGACGCGGTGTTCCAGCTCGACCACTACCACCTGAAGGTCCGGCTCAGGCAGGTGGCCGGAGACAGCGAGCGGGCCTCCAGGTGGATCGCCTGGGCCCTTCAGGGGCAGTGGCGGAGGGTCGAACGCTCCATGGCCCACCTGGTGGCCAGGGGCCGGCTGGACCCCAAGGTGGCCCAGGAGACCCGGGCCTTCCTCGAGCGGGGCGCCCCGGCCATCTGGGCGTTCCAGGAGCTCCGTCGCCAGGGCGCCCCGGCCGAGCTGTGCACCCGGGGCTCGGGGGTGGTGGAGCACACCATCGATCTGCAGGTGGCCCGGCGGATGAAGCGCCAAGGGATGTTCTGGTCCAGGGAGGGCGCGAACAACATGCTCGCCCTCCGCGCCCTGCTCGCAGACCCCGCGGCCTGGCGGGCGTGGTGGAAGGAGGTGACCGCCTAGGAACAGATCCAGGTGGATGGCCCTCCTAAGGAGGGCAACTTTCGCGTCCCCGAGGACCGGGGAGGCGAAGAAGAAGGGAGCAGCCCTACTGCCTATTGCGGAACGCTACTGAGGGCCGGCCCGGGCACGGTCCAGGGGCAGCATCCTGGCTGCACGCCGGGTCCAGACCCCTCCCCTCGTCCCCTGGTGGGCGGACGGGGCCAGGGAAGGTTTCGAACATGGATGTGGTAGATTCCAGCCTGTTCCCGGACAGAGGAGGTCGGCGATGAGGGTGCGAGCGGTCCTTGCCGTGGCGGTGCTGGGCGTCCTCGCGGCCGCCTGCGGAGGCGGCGGAGGCGGCGGGGGCGAACGCGGCGGCGGAGGCGGCGGGACCATCACGCTCTCCGACGGGAGCCTCGCCACGGACCGGGGGACCGCCACGGTAAGCGGCGGCACCGCCACCGTGGAGGCCGGGGACTTCTTCTTCTCGCCCACGGTCCTCACGGGCCCGGCCGGCCAGGAGGTCACCCTCACCGTCTCCAACGTGGGCCAGGCCCTGCACAACTTCTCCCTCCCCGACCAGGGCGTCGACGTGGACATCCAGGCGGGCCAGCAGACGACGGTGACCGTCACGTTCCCCTCCTCGGGCGCCGTTACGTTCGAGTGCAAGTACCACCTGGCCCAGAACATGCGGGGGGAGCTCCGGTCCGGCTAGCTCGGGGCTGAAGGCTTCGGCTCCGGGGCCGCTACACTGGCCCCGATGCCCGGCTCGGACCACAACCCCCACCGGCGCCGCCTGTACCTCCCGATCGTCGGGACGGGCGGGAACGGAGCCGGTCGCCTGGCGGACACCCACGTGGCCCACTCCGTGGGCTGCGCCCAGACCGCCCTGCCGGCCCGCCGCCCGGAGTGGCTCAAGGTCCGGGCCCGGACCGGCCCCAACTACCGCGAGCTCAAGGGCCTCATGCGGGGGCTCGACCTGCACACGGTCTGCGAGGAGGCGGGCTGCCCCAACATCTACGAGTGCTGGGAGGACCGGGAGGCCACCTTCCTCGTCCTGGGAGACCGGTGCACCCGCCGCTGCGGGTTCTGCGACGTGATGACGGCCAGGCCGGGGCCCGTGGACGAGGACGAGCCCGGGCGGATCGCGGAGGCCGTGCGGGCCATGGGCCTCCGCTACGTGGTCATCACGGGGGTGGCCCGGGACGACCTCCCCGACGGCGGGGCCCGGATCTGGGCGGCCTGCGTCCGCGCGGTGCGGGAGGCCGTGCCCGGCTGCGGGGTGGAGGTGCTGCCGCCGGACTTCCGGGGCGACCCCCGGGCCATCGCCACCGTCCTCGAGGCCGGGCCGGACGTGTTCGCCCACAACCTGGAGACCGTCCGGCGGCTGCACCGGCGGATCCGCCCGGCCTTCGACTACGACCGGTCCCTCGAGGTTCTGCGCCTGGCCAAGGCCCTGCGGCCCCAGGTCGTGACCAAGTCCAACCTGATCCTCGGCATGGGCGAGCGGCCCGAGGAGGTGCGGGAGGCCATGGCCGACCTCCGGACCGTGGGCTGCGACCTCCTCACTCTGGGCCAGTATCTCCAGCCCACCCGGTTCCACCTCCCGGTCGACCGGTGGGTGACCCCGGAGGAGTTCGCGGAGCACGCCCGGGTGGGGCGGGAGATGGGCTTCGCCCACGTGGAGGCGGGGCCCCTGGTCCGCTCCTCCTACCACGCGGGGCGGCAACTGGCCCGGGCCGTGGCCGCCCGCTGACCCGGCCTACCGGCCCCCCGACGTGGGCGCCCCCCGCCCGGCCGGACGCCGGGAGGCCGCCGTCTCCTACCGCTCGTGCCAGACGTAGGTGGTCCAGTCGAGCCCCTCGGTCCCCGCCTCCCGGTTGAAGTCCGGCCCCAGCTCCTCGGAGGCAGCGTGCATGGCCTCGTGGGACTCCCAGTCGGCCATCATGCACACGAGGTTCGGGTCGTTCTCGTCTATGAGCACCCTCGGGTTGCGGGCCCCCCGGTCCACGTTGGCCTGCTCGAACCGCTTGGCCGTGGCGACGAACCGCTCCACGTCCGGCACCCGGACCACGAACTGTACCCTGACCATTCCCACCACCCCCCTTTCCGGCCCAGCCTGACCGATCCGGGCGGCGCGCGCAAGCCCCCGTTCGGGCGCCCCTCACTCCCCCGGCGGCGGCCTACGGCCCGGCCTCGACGCCCAGCCGGCCCAGGAGCTCGGGCAGGTCCCCCTCCCGGAGCCTCCCCAGGACCTGGAACCGCATCTGCCCCTCCCGGTCCACCACCACCGTGGTGGGGATCCCCCGCAGGCCGAACCCCCGGGCCCACACCGACCCCTCGTCCACGAGGTTCGGGTAGGTCACGCCGAACTCCCGGAGCCACCGCCGGGCGGCCTCCCGGTCGTCCGGCCACGGCGGGTTCCCCCCCACGTACATGAGGCCCACGAACAGCACCCCCCGCCCCCGGAACCGCTCCCACTCGGTCTGGAGGAGGGGCTGTTCCTCCCGGCAGGGGGCGCAGAAGGGGTTCCAGAAGTTCACCACGAGGACCCTGCCCCGGGTCTCGGCCGGCGTGAGCCGGCCCCCGGTCAGGGTGGGGCCCGAGACCTCGGGGGCGGGCCCCGAGACCGGCACGTAGCGGGGCGGCTCGCCCGAACAGGCCACGAGGGCCGTCACGAGCGCCGTAAGGAGGGCGACGGGAGGGCGGAGGACCGCCCGGGCGCGCTCCACGGCTCCGAGCGTAAGGGCTCCGAGCCTAAAGGCAGAGCGGTGGAGGAGCCGGCCTGTAAGCCGGATTCTGTCCCCGGGCCCGGGGGCCCGGGGGGCGGCCATCTCTCTGGGACCTCCGTCGCCGGAGGCCTCAAGCGGCCTACCCGGGAGCGTCGGGCGGGCCACCCAGCTCCCTGCTTGGCCTTGCTCCGGGTGGGGTCTGCCCAGCCGGCCGGTCACCCGACCGCTGGTGAGCTCTTAC
Source organism: Actinomycetota bacterium (assembly GCA_035559315.1). Lineage (GTDB taxonomy): Bacteria > Actinomycetota > UBA4738 > UBA4738 > HRBIN12 > DATLZM01. The sequence continues at coordinate 686 of DATMBJ010000261.1, read as the reverse complement.
CTCACCGTTTCACCCTTACCGGCGCCCCGAGGGGGCCCGGCGGTCTGGTCTCTGTGGCACTTTCCGCGGGTCGCCCCGCCTGGGTGTTACCCAGCACCCTGCCCTGTGGAGTCCGGACTTTCCTCGGCCCGGAGCCTCGCAGCCCGGACCGCGGCCGCCCGGCCGGCTCCTCCACCGAAGTTCAGTATAAAGACGGGCTGCCTCGGCCCCGCCCCGGTCCGGGGCCCGCGCCCGGCGAACGCCGCCGGGGGCCGGGGGCCTGGTCCCCGCCCGGCTCGAACAGCCGGGGCTCCGGCCCCGGGGGGCGGTACCCGCGGCCGGGGCCCGCGAGCCAGGCGTCCACGCCCCGGTTGGCCAGACGGTCCGCCTCCCGGTTGAGCTCCCTGGGGACGTGTTCGAAGCTCACCGCCTCGAACCCCCTTGCGAGGCCCATCGCTTCGCCGTGGAGCCTGGCGAGGGTGGGGTCCTTCACCCGCCAGCGGCCGGTGAGCTGTTGGACCAGGAGGTGGCTGTCCGAACGCAGGAGGACCCGGCTGGCTCCCAGGGACCGGGCCAGCCGGAGCCCCTCGATGGCCGCCCGGTACTCGGCCACGTTGTTCGTGGCCACCCCGATCCCCCGCCCCCGGCGGGCCAGGACGCGCCCGTCGGGGCCCGTCACCACCACCCCGATCCCGGCGGGCCCCGGG
>DATMBJ010000260.1:0-19859 GCA_035559315.1 Actinomycetota bacterium | reverse complement strand
GCCCGCCCCGAGCTGTTCGGGCCGCGGATCGCGGGGCTCGTCCTGGTGGGGGCGGCCGCGGGGGACCTGGTCCGGGGCGCCGTGGGCGGGCTCGCCGAGATCCTGCGGCCGGGGCGCTCGCTCGCGGAGGCGCTCCGGCGGGTGGACGGGCTCCGTCGGCACGTGATGGCGAGCCGGGCGGACGTGGGCGCGCTCCTCGCCCGCCTCACGCAGTTCGGCCCGCACGCCCCGCGGGCGGCGGTCGAGCACGTGGTGGCCCTGGCCGCGCGGGCCCCCTCGACCGTGTGGACGAACGGGCTCGCCTCCCTCGTGGGGGCCGACCTTCGGGACGCCCTCGCGCACGTCCGGGTCCCCGTCCTGGTCGTGGTCGGCGACCACGACCGGGTCACCCCACGGGCGGCGGCCGAGGCCCTGGTCCGAGCCCTCCCCCGGGCGGAGCTCGCGGTCCTGGAGGGCGCCGGGCACGTGCCGATGCTCGAGCGGCCCGAGGCCCTGAACGCGCTGATCGAGGGGTTCGCGTCGCGGGTCCTCGGCGGGGAGGGGTCGACGTGATCACCGAGGTCCCCGGGGTCCGCGTCGGACACTGGACCGACCCCGTGGGGCTCACCGGGTGCACGGTGGTGCTGCCGCCGCCGGGGACCGTGGGGTCGGGCGAGGTCCGGGGCGGCGCGCCCGGGACCCGGGAGACCGACCTCCTGCGGCCGGGGATGCTGGTCCGGGAGGTCCACGCGGTGCTCCTCACGGGCGGCAGCGCCTTCGGCCTGGCCGCCGCGGACGGCGTGATGCGGTTCCTCGAGGAGCGCGGGATCGGGTTCGACACCGGCGTGGCGAGGGTGCCGATCGTCCCGGCCGCCGTCGTGTTCGACCTGGCGCTCGGGGACCCCGGGGCGCGCCCGGGCCCGCGCGAGGGCTACGCCGCGTGCCTGGCCGCGTCCGCCGGCCCCGTGGAGGAGGGGAGCGTGGGGGCGGGCACCGGCGCCACGGTCGCCAAGCTCCGCGGCCCCCACCGCCAGCGCAAGGGCGGGGTGGGCTCCGCGGCCGAGCGCCGAGGGGCGGTGGTCGTGGGGACCCTGGTCGTCGTGAACGCGCTGGGGGAGGTCCTGGACGAGGAGGGGAACGTGCTCGCCGGCGCCCGCCCGGGCCCGGACCTCGAGCCGGGGCCGCCCTGGCCCGGCGCCGGCCAGACGGGCGACGGACCCCGGTCCGAGGGCCCCGCGGGCCTCCGGCCCGGGGCGAACACCACGCTCGCGGTCGTCGCCACGAACGCCGCCCTCGAGAAGGAGGGGGCGCACGCCTTGGCCGTGGCCGGCCACCGGGGCCTCGAGGCCGCCGTCCGGCCCTCGCATACGATATGGGACGGCGACGCGGTGTTCAGCCTCGCCACCGGGGGGGCGGAGGCCGGGCAGGACGAGCTTTCGGAGATGGCGGAACGGGCGGTGGCCACGGCCGTGCGGCGGGCGGTCCGGGCGGCGCGCGGCGTGGCGGGGGCGCCCGGGCTGGGGGAGGCTCCGTGAGGACGATCGAGGAGGCGGCGCGCGAGGCGGCGTCCTGCACGCGGTGCCGGCTGGCGCGGGGGCGGACGCAGGTGGTCTACGGCGTGGGGAACCCCCGCGCCGAGCTGATGTTCATCGGCGAGGCCCCCGGCTACCACGAGGACCGGCAGGGCGAGCCCTTCGTCGGCGCCGCCGGCCAGCTCCTGACGAGGATGCTCGAGGGGATCGGGCTGCGGCGCGAGGACGTCTACATCGCGAACGTGCTCATGTGCAGGCCGCCGGGGAACCGGGACCCGCTCCCCGACGAGATCGAGGCTTGCGCCCCCTGGCTCCTCGAGAAGATCGACCTGATCGATCCGCGGATCATCGTGACCCTCGGGAACTTCGCGACCCGGTTCGTCCTGGACCGCCCGGTCTCGATCAGCCGCGTGCGGGGGCAGCGGTTCGCCTGGCGGGGGAAGGTCGTGATCCCCACCTTCCACCCCGCGGCCGTGCTCCACGGCGGGGGGCAGGCGAGCAGCCAGATGGAGGCGCTCCGCCGGGACTTCGAGGAGGTCCGGGCGGCCCTCGCCGAGCGGCCGCCGCCGGTCGAGGAGCAGCTCGGGCTGTTCTGATGGAGGTGGAGCTCCGGGCCGAGACCCCCGAGGACACCCGCGCCGTCGGAGAGACGATCGCCGGGTTCCTCCGCCCCGGGGACGCGGTGGCGCTCACCGGCGAGCTCGGCGCGGGGAAGACGACGTTCGTCCAGGGGGCGGCCCGGGCGCTCGGCGTCACCGAGCTCGTCGTCTCGCCGACGTTCACGCTGGTGCGGGAGTACCCGGGGCGGGTGCCCGTGGTGCACGTCGACGTCTACCGGTTGGATCGGGTCCAGGACGTGCTGGACCTGGGGATCGAGGAGGTCGCCGAGGAGGGCGTGCTGTTCGTGGAGTGGGGCGACGTGATCGAGGGCCTCCTGCCCCGCGACCACCTGGTGGTCGAGCTCTCGTCCTCCGGCGACGACGTCCGGCGGGTCGTGGTCCGGGCGGTCGGGGGGTCCTGGGCGGAGCGCTGGGAGCCGCTGGCGCGGGCCCTCGAGCCATGGCGCGCCGACGGGGGGCAGCGGTGATCGTCCTCGGCATCGACACCTCGACCACGGCCTCCTCGGTCGCCCTCGGCACCGAGGGCGGGATGCTCGCCGCCGCGACCGTCGGGGGGCGGGCCCGGCAGGAGTCGGTGGCCGCCGTGCTCGAGCACCTCCTCCGGTGGAGCGGCGTGGAGCTCGCCCAGGTCGGGGGGGTCGTGGTCGGGATCGGCCCGGGGCTGTTCACGGGCCTGCGGGTGGGGGTCGAGACCGCGAAGACCCTGGCCCAGGTCCTCCGGGTGCCGATCGTCGGCATCACCTCGCTCGACGCCCTGGCCTACAGCGTGCGGTTCACGTCGCGGCGGATCGCGGCGGTGATCGACGCCCGCCGGGGGGAGGTGTTCTTCGCGATCTACGAGCCGGCCCCGGGCGGGGTGGTCCGGGAGAGCGGGTACCAGGTGGCGCCGCCCGACCGGCTGGTCGCGGAGCTCGAGGCGCTCGGCCGGGAGGTCCTCGTGGTCGGCGACGGCGCCCTCCGCTACCGGCGGGCCCTCGAGGAGCTGCGCGGTCGGGTAGAGTTCGCCTCGCCGGCGTTCGCCCACCCGCGGGCGTCGGCCCTGATCGAGCTCGCGGTGCCCCGGTTCCTCCGGGAGGAGCACGACCGGCTGTTCGACGTCGTCCCGCTGTACCTGAGGAGAACGGATGCGGAGATCGCTTGGGACGAGCGTCGAGGCCGCTAGGCTCGAGATCACCCGGATGCGCCGCCGCCACCTCCGGGGCGTGATGGCGATCGAGCGACAGGTCTACCCGCGCCCCTGGTCCCCGAACCTGTTCATCGCCGAGATGAGCGACACCTCGAGCCGCTGCTACCTCGTCGCCAGGTTGAACCGCCAGGTCGTGGGGTACGCGGGGCTCGTCTTCTACGGCGAGGAGGCCCACGTCACGAACATCGCCGTGGACCCCCTCCACCACCGCCGGAGGATCGGCACCCGGCTCCTCCTCGAGCTGATCCTCCACGCGATCGAGATGGGGGCGGAGGCGGTGTCGCTCGAGGTCCGGGTGTCGAACTGGCCGGCGCAGCGGCTCTACGCCCGGTTCGGCTTCCGCCCGGTCGGGATCCGGCGGAACTACTACCAGGAGACGAACGAGGACGCGCTGATCATGTGGGTGGACGGGATCCGTTCGGCGGCCTACGCCGCCCGGCTGGAAGCGATCGCCGCATCGCTCCCCGAGGGCGTCCGTCCCTGAGGAGGCGGGGTGCTGATCCTGGGGATCGAGACGTCGTGCGACGAGACCGCGGTGGCGGTCCTGGAGGACGGCGAGGGCGTGCTCCGGGGCGGCGCGGTCCTGCGCGCGAACCTGATCGCCCGCCAGACCGACCTCCACGAGCGGTTCGGCGGGGTGGTCCCGGAGGTGGCCGCGCGGGCCCACGTCGAGGCCCTCAACCCCCTCCTCGACCGGGCCCTGGAGGAGGCGGGGTGCGACTTCGGCGACCTCGGCGGCGTGGCGGTGACGGTCGGGCCGGGGCTGGTCGGCGCGCTCCTCGTCGGGATGGCCGCGGCGAAGGCCGTGGCCCTCGCGACCGGCGCGCCGCTCATCGGGGTGAACCACCTCGAGGGGCACATCTGGGCGAACTTCCTCGAGCACGGGCCGCCCCGGCCTCCCTACGTGTGCCTCGTGGTGTCGGGCGGCCACACCTTGCTCGTGCACATGCCCGAGCTCCACCGCCACGAGGTGCTCGGGCGGACCCTGGACGACGCGGCCGGGGAGGCCTTCGACAAGATCGCCCGGTTCCTGGGCCTCGGCTTCCCCGGCGGCCCGGCCCTCGACCGGCTGGCGCGCGAGGGGGACCCCGAGGCGATCCGCTTCCCCCGGGCCATGGAGGACTCCGGCGACTACGACTTCTCGATGTCGGGGCTCAAGACCGCGGTCCTCCGCTACGTCCGGGCCGAGCGGGAGGCGGGGCGGGAGGTCGACCCCGCGGACCTGGCCGCCTCGTTCCAGGAGGCCATCGTCGACGTGCAGGTGAAGAAGACGATCGCGGCGGCCCGGGACCGGGGCGTGGATACCGTGCTCCTGGGGGGCGGGGTCGTCGCGAACTCCCGGCTCCGCGAGCGGATGCTCGCGGAGGGGGAGCGGGCGGGCCTCCGGGTCCTCTACCCCAGCATCGAGCTCTGCACCGACAACGCCGCGATGATCGCCTGCGTCGGCGCCTCCCGGCTCGCCCGGGGGGAGCGGACCCCGCTCGACGTGGGCGCCGACCCCAACCTTCGGCTCACGTGAGGGGACCGGGGGCCGGGCCGTGAGCACGATCCTCGTCACGGGCGGGGCGGGGTTCATCGGGTCGCACCTCTGCGACCGGCTCCTGGCCGAGGGCCACCGCGTGGTGGCGGTCGACGACCTCACGACGGGGCGGATCGCCAACCTGTCGGACGCCCGTGGCTACGGGCGGGCGTTCACGTTCTTCCACATGGACATCCGGGCCGAGGGCCTCCGGTCGGTCTTCGAGCGGCACCGGCCCGAGGTCGTGATGCACCTCGCGGCCCAGTCCGGGGTCCGTCCCTCGCTCGAGGATCCGGTCCGCGACGCGAGCATCAACGTGATGGGCTCGCTCAACGTCCTGGAGTGCGCGGCGGCGACCGGCGTCCGGAAGGTGGTCTACGCCGCCTCCGGGGGGACGGTGTACGGGGAGCCGCGGCGGCTCCCGGTGCGGGAGACCCAGGCCTGGAGCGCCCGCCCCACCTCGCCCTACGGGATCAGCAAGAAGGTCGTGCTGGACTACCTCGCGCACTACGGCAGGGACCGCGGGCTCGACTGGACCGCGCTCCTGCTCGGGAACGTCTACGGACCGCGGCAGGACCCCACCGGGGAGGCCGGGGTGATCGCGATCTTCGCCCGCCGGATGCTCGCGGGGGAGACCCCCACGATCTTCGGCGACGGGAACCAGACCCGGGACTACGTCTTCATCGACGACACCGTCCACGCGTTCGTGCTCGCCATGGACCGGGGGTCGGGGCGGGTCGTGAACGTGGGCACCGGGCTCGAGACCTCCGTGAACGGGCTCTTCCGGATGCTCGCGGAGCTCACCGGGTTCCGAGGGGGACCCGCCTTCGGCCCGCTCCCGCCCGGCGAGATCCGGAGGATCGCCCTCGACCCCTCGCTCGCCGCCGAGGTCCTGGGCTGGCGGCCCTGGACCCACCTGGAGGACGGGCTCTCCGAGACCGTCGCCTTCCTCAGGGGGGCCTGACTCAGGGGGACGTGACGAGCGGCGCGCCCGGCGGGTCGGCCCGGTCGGAGGCGGTCCCCTCGGCCCGCTCCGGCCCGGCTCCGCCCCTCTCCGCGGGAGGGGCCTCCTCCCGCCGACGCTCCTCCTCCCGTCGACGAACCTCCTCCCGTCGGCGCTCCTCCTCCCGGAGGGCGGCCCCGATCCGTTCGGCGAGCTCCTCCGGCCTCCGGCCCGCGGCGGTCGCGAGCACCTCGAGGTCCCCGGCCCGGAGCGCGATCGTCCGCCTGCCCGGCTCCCCGCGGAGCGCCGCCACCTCCCGGACGAAGCCGGCGACGATCCTCCCTTCGGCGGCCTCGATCTCCTCGAGCTTGGTGAGGTCCACCACGACCGGCGGCCGTCCCTCGAGCCTGCGGACGATCTCCGCCAGGAGGCGCTCGGGGGCCATCCCGTAGAGCCGGCAGAGGTCGATGAACCGCTCGAGCGTGATGCTCCGCTCGCCCCGCTCGTAGCCGGCGATCGAGGTCGGCCGGAAGCGGCTCTGCGAACGCTCGGCGGCCTGCTTCAGCGTGAGTCCCCGCGCCCTCCGCGCTTCCCGGAGCGCCCTCCCGATCTCTATGGCCGGTCGTCGCGTCATCATGCTCGGGCCCTCGCGGGCGGGTCGGGGAAGTCGCGGGCGACCGCCGGAGTGTATCCGTGAGCCGTCGCGGGTTCCAGCAGGAGCCCGACGTATTTCGCCTACGTCCCTTCGACGTTCCACGAGGGCGGAACCGGCGCCGAGCTGCGCGGATGGGCCGCGCGGCGCGCGCGTACGCGAGACGGCCTAGGCAAAAAGTCGGACAATCTCCCGGTCGATCGGCGGTCACCCATTTACACGACGCGCTCCGCGTCCTATGCTTCCGGAGTCTCGGAACCAGCCGAGGGAGGGGAGGGACCTGGCTGGTATGGGTATCGCCTCCGACTCCCGGGCGGCGACCGTAGCGACGCGACACGCGTCGCAACATGCGCGGGAGCTGCTTGAGCTGGGCCCGTCGGTGGCCGCCGGGGTCCGCGGGGCCCTGGGCACCGAGCGGGCTTCGATCGCCATCTCCGTGCCCGACGCGGCCGGCCGGCTCCGGTCGGTCTGGGCCGAGGACGTCGACCCGACGCACGTGCGGCTCCGTGCGTCCGGACGGAGGAGGGCGTTCCTCGGGAGGTCGACGGAGCGCGTGGTCCTCACCTCCGACGGGGGATCCATCCTCGCGTTCGTCCCGCTCGTGTGGGGCGATGCGGCCGTCGGCGTGCTCGAGGTCCGGGCCCTCGACGTGGTCGAAGAGCGCCGGTGGACGGCGGTCGAGGCGCTGGCCCGCCAGCTGGCGGTCACGGTCCGCGCGCTCGGGGAGCGGGCGTGGTTCCGGGCGAGGGCCGCGGCCCTGGAGGAGGTCGTCGAGCTGACCCGCCGCCTCCTGGCCGCGCCGAGCGAGCACGGCGCGCTCCGCGCGGCCGCCCGCTACCTGGCGGAGCGGTGGGGCGGGCCCGTGGCGGCCTGGCTCGCGCCCGACCTGTCCGCGCCGCTCCGGTTCGCCTTCGGCCGCGGGCTGGGGGCGGCGCGGGAGCGGCGCCTCGTCGCGGCCCTCCGCCGCCTCCCCCCCTGGTCGGAGATGAACGATGCCGAACGCCGGGAGGTCCTGGGCGCGTTCGCCGGGGCGGTGGGGGCGCCGGGGGAGGCCGTGGACGCGGGGCGCGGGCTGCTCCTCGCCGCGCGGGTCGGTGGGGAGGACGTCGCGGTCGCCGAGCTCGCGTCGTTGCTCCGGGCCGTCCTCGACCACCGGGAGCGCGGCGTGCGGCTCGTCCCCGAGCGCGACCGCGGCGTGGGGGTGGCCTGGGCGGCGCACGAGCTCCGGCGGCCCCTGATCGGGGTCCGCGCGGTCCTCGAGTACCTCCTCCGCGAGGAGGCGGACGAGGGTCGCCGCTGGATGCTCTCGCGCTCGGTCGAGGAGATGCAGCGGCTCACCGAGCTCACCGAGGGGCTGCTCCGGTGGTCGGCGGGCGAGGCCCCGCTCGAGCGGCGCAGGGTCGAGCTCGCCGACGTGGTCCGGAGCGCCGTCGCGACCTGCGGGTTCGAGACCGGCCAGGGGCACCGCATCGTCCTCAGCGCGGACGGCCCGGCCCCGGTCCTGGCGGACCCCCAGCACCTCGGGGTCGCGCTGGCGAACCTGGTCCGGAACGCGCTCGCCTACGCGCCGGAGGGGACCGAGGTGCTCGTCGGCGTGGAGGTGGAGGGCCCGCGGGCCACGGTCGTGGTCCAGGACCGGGGGCCGGGGATCCCCCCCGAGGAGCGGGAGGCGATCTTCGAGCCGTTCGCCCGCGGCTCGCGAGCCCCGGCCCGGCCGGGGAGCGGGCTGGGCCTGTTCATCGCGAAGCGGGTGATCGAGGCGCACGGCGGGGAGCTCCGCCTCGAGCCGACCCCCGTCGGCGCCACCTTCCGCGTCGAGCTCCCACTGGAGGTGCCGTGAACGTCCGGGCGCTGATCATCGACGACCACGTGCTGTTCGCCGAGGCCATCAAGCCGGCCCTCGCGTCGAGCGGGGTCGAGGTGGTGGGGGTGGCCACGACGGCCGCCCAGGGGCTCCGGGCCGTGGCTGAGCTCCGCCCCGAGCTCGTCCTCGTGGACATCGGGCTCCCGGACCAGAGCGGCCTGTCGGTGGGACGCGCGATCGCCGCGGAACACCCCGAGGCGAAGGTCCTCGCGCTCACCGCGCTCGAGGACCCGCGCGCCGTCCGTGAAGCGCTCCGCGTCGGGTTCCACGGCTACCTCACGAAGGACACGCCGATCGCCAGGTTCGTCCAGGCGGTGCACGCTGCCGTCGGGGGCCAGGTCGTGATGCCGCGGCGGCTGGCCGCCGCGGCGACCGGCGCTCGCAGGTACGACGACGACGGGGTGCACCTCCTCGCCGAGCAGCTCACGAGGCGGGAGCGACAGGTCCTCGCGCTCCTCGTGGAAGGGGCGAGCGGTCGGACGATCGCCGAGCGGCTCGGGATAAGCCACAACACGGTTCGGACGCACGTGCAGAGCATCCTCACGAAGCTGCAGGTGCACTCGCGGCTCGAAGCCGCGACGTTCGCGGTCCGCCACGGGCTGGTCGAGGTGCCCGAGGCGACCCCCGCCTGATCCTCCGCCGCGCTCCGCGTCCTCGGCGACGTACCGAGGGGTGCCATCACCGTCGTACCGTCGTCGTAGCGCCGGTACGTCAGAGGGCGCGTGCGGGTCGAGGGGACCGCGGATAGCGTCCGACCTGCGGATGGAGAGAGCGATGGAGGACGAGCGGCCCCGGATCAGCGTCCTGTTGGCCGACCCGCACGCGCTCTTCCGGGAGGCGATGCGGGTCGCCTTGGCCCGTGACCCCGAGCTCGCGATCGTGGCGGAGGCCGAGAGCGGGCGGGACGCGGTGGCGGAGGCGGAGCGCGTCCTGCCCAAGGTCGCGATCCTCGACCTCAACCTCCCGGTCTACGACGGGGTCCGGGCGACGCAGATGATCAAGGAGCGGGTGCCCTCTTGCGGCGTGCTCGTGCTGAGCGCCCGCGAGGACTACCGCGCGCTCATGGAGGTGCTCGAGGCGGGGGCCACCGGCTACCTCACCAAGGACTCCCCGCTCTCCCAACTCATCGATGCCACGCGTTCGGTGCACGCCGGCCAGACCGTGATCCCGCCCCGGATGCTGGGTTCGCTCCTCTCGCAGTTGATCCGGCGGCGACGGGAACAGGACGACGCGCTCCAGCGGATCGCCCGCCTCACGCGGCGCGAACGAGAGGTCCTCCGGCTGCTGGCGGAGGGCGCGGGGAACGAGGCGGTCGGTCGGGCCCTGGTGATCAGCCCCCAGACGGCGCGGACCCACATCCAGAACATCATGCAGAAGCTCGGGGTGCACACCCGCCTCGAGGCGGCGATGTTCGTGACCCAGCACGGGCTGCTCGACGAGCTGGAGCTTCCGCCCACGGCGCGAACCCTCGACGCGGTTCCGGGCTGAGGTCGCGCATCGCGGCGAACCGCGCCGATCCATCCCTGACGAGCGGGCGGCGGAGCGCGTTCGCTATCCGGCCGCCGGGGCCGGGCTCGTCGAGACGGCGGTCTCGACCCTCCCTTCGAACCAGCGGATGGTCCGCGCCAGCCCCTCCCGCAGCGGGGTCCTCGGCGCCCAGCCCAGGCGGGTGCGGGCGAGGGTGAGGTCCGGCCGACGCACCTGGGGGTCGTCGACGGGGCGCGGCGAGCTGAGGATCTCGGAGCGGCTGCCGGTGAGCGTGCGAACGAGCTCCGCGAGCTCGCGGATCGTGATCTCCTCCTCGCCGCCCAGGTTCACCGGCCCCGCCAGGTCCGAGGCCAGGAGCAGCAGGATCCCCTCCACGAGGTCGTCCACGTAGCAGAGCGTCCGCGTCTGGCTCCCGTCCCCGTGCACCGTGATCGGCCGACCCGCGAGGGCCTGGCGGATGAAGGTGGGGATCGCGCGGCCGTCGTCCGCCCGCATCCGCGGCCCGTAGGTGTTGAAGATGCGCACGATCTTCACCGGGACGCCCCTGGCGCGGTCGTAGGCCACGGCCAGGGCTTCGGCGTAGCGCTTCGCCTCGTCGTAGACGGACCGCGGCCCGACCGGGTTCACGTTCCCCCAGTAGCCCTCGGGCTGCGGGTGGACGAGCGGGTCGCCGTACACCTCCGAGGTCGAGGCGAGGAGGAACCCGGCGCCCTTCGCCTCGGCCAGGTCGAGGCAGTTCAGGGTTCCGATCGCGCCCGCCCTGAGCGTCTCGATCGGGTGTCGGAGGTAATCGCGGGGACTCGCCGGGGACGCGAGGTGGAGGATCCAGTCGACCGGCCCCTCCACGCGGAGCGGCTCGCACACGTCCTGGGCGAGGAACGCGAACCGGTCGGTGTCCGACCACGGCCCCAGGTTCTCCACCCGTCCGGTGAGGAGCGAGTCGAGGCACAGCACGGCCCATCCCTCGGCGAGGAGGCGTTCGCAGACGTGGGAGCCGAGGAAGCCGGCGCCCCCCGTGACCAGCGCGCGCGGCGGGCGACTCATCCGGTCGAGAGGCCCAGGGGTCCGGCACGGACCGGTTCCGCGGCCGGCCGCGGCGGGGCTGGGGCCTCCGGGCGGAGCGGCGGTCGGCCCGTGGGGTAGTACGTGAACCCCGCGGCCACCACGGCCTCGGGATCGAGGAGGTTCCGGCCGTCGACCACGACCGGGTAGGCCATGCACGCGCGCAGCGCGACGAGGTCGAGGTCCCGGAACTCCCGCCAGGCCGTCGCGATCACGAGGCAGTGGGCCCCGGCCGCGGCTTCGTAGGGGTCGGCGGCCACGCGCAGCGCCGGCAGCTCTTCCTTGGCGTTCCGTCCGGCCCTCGGGTCGAAGCCCACGACCTCCGCGCCCGCGGCGAGGAGCCGGTCCGCGAGCGTCAGGGCCGGCGAGAGGCGGACGTCGTCGGTCTCCGGCTTGAACGAGAGGCCGAGGATCGCGATCCGCTTCCCCTCGAGGTGCCAGAGGGCGTCGGCGATCTTCTCCACCGCCGCCTCGACCGCCTCGTCGTTCAGCCGCGCCACCTCGCGCAGGAGGGGGAACCCATATCCGAGGCGGCGCGCGAGCCGCTCGAGCGCTGCGACGTCCTTGGGGAAGCAGTAGCCGCCGTAGCCGAGCCCGGCGTCGAGGAACGCGCGCCCGATCCGGGGGTCCGCGCCCATCACGTCGGCCACGGCTGCGACGTCCGCCCCGGCCCGTTCGCACAGTCGCGCGAGAGCGTTCGCGAACGAGATCTTCATGGCCAGGAAGGCGTTGCTGGCATGCTTCGCGAGCTCGGCCGTCCGGATGTCGGTGACGATCAGCGGGTGGCCCTCGCGGGTGAGGGGCTCGTAGAGGCGGGCCAGGGTCCGCAGGCTCCGCGCGGACCCGATCCCGATCACGATGCGATCCGGCTCCAGCGCGTCGCGGAGGGCGGACCCCTCCCGGAGGAACTCGGGGTTCGAGGCGACCTCGAACCGCCGGCCGCCGCCCTCGCGCCGGAGGATCTCGGCGAGCCGGTCCGCGGTCCCCGCGGGCACCGTGGACTTCTCGACCACGATCGCGCCGTCCCGCCCGTGGCGGGCGATCGTCGAGCCGGAGCGCTCGACCGCGAGGAGGTTGGCCTCTCCGTCGGCGCGGGGCGGGGTTCCCACGCAGATGAACACCACCTCGGCGTCGCGGAGCGCCTCGGCGGGGTCGGGCGTGAACCTGAGTCTGCCCGCCCGCATCCCCCGGCGCAGGGCCTCCTCGAGGCCCGGCTCGTAGAACGGCGGGACCCCCCGGCTGAGCAGGTCGATCTTCTCGGCGTCCACGTCGGTGCCCGCGACGTCGTGCCCGATCTCGGCCAGCGCGACGCACGTGACCAGCCCCACGTGGCCGGTCCCCATGACCGCGACCCTCACGACGACCCCCGCCGAGCGTCCTGCACGAGCCGACGGTAGGAGGGCGTGGGAAGGGCGCCGACCGCCGGCAGGGGTAGGTTCGCTACGTCCGCCGCCGTACCCGGCCCTCCGGGCTCACCTGCGTCGGTGGACGTGCGCGGAACGACGTAGCGCCCGTACGTCGCCCGGCGCAGGGAACGCACGGCGTCGGCTGGCACGCTCTCCGGTCATGCGGTCGACCCGAGCGGTACGGCTCCTCGCGTCCGCCCTCCTCGTGGGGATCCTCCTCTGCGCGTCCCCGGCGGTGGGTGGGGAACCGCCGGCCGTCCTGGAGGTGACGGAGACGTCCGCGTGGCGCCCGCCGAGCCCCGACCCGATGGGGCTGGCCTACCTCCGCCGCACGGGCGAGGTCGTCGTCTCCGACAGCGAGGTCGACGAGATGGCGGTCTTCGGCGGTGGGACCGTGTTCTTCGCCGGCCTCGACGGGCGGCTCGCCTCGGCGGTGGACATGACGACGATCACCTCCGAGCCGGCCGACGTCGCCACGGGGCGCCGCGGGCGGGTGCTCGTGTTCGTGGATGACGACCAGAACCGCGTGGTGTTCGTCCGCCGCGGACGCGACCGACGATGGGGATCGGCCGATGACCGCGTGAGGTCCTTCCGTACGGCGCCCTTCGGCAGCCGCGACCCCGAAGGCCTGGGGCGGGGAGGCGGGAAGCTGTTCCTGACCGACGGGCGGGACGCCCGGGTGTACGTGATCGGCCCCGGCGGCAACGGGCGGTTCGACGGGGTGCCGCCCGAGGGAGACGACCGGGTCACGAGCTTCGGGACCATCCCCCTCGGGATGCGCGACCCGGAGGACGTGGCCTACGACCGGGCCACGGGCTACCTGTGGCTCATCAGCCGACGCGACCGCTCCATCGCGGTGGCCACGCAGACCGGGGAGCTCGTGACGCTCATCGACATCTCGGCTTCCGGGATCCTCCGCCCCTCGGGCATCGTGCTCGTCCCCTCGACCGACGACGCGTCGACCCTCCGGGTGTTCGTCGCCGACCGAGGGCTCGACAACGACCGCCACCCCGCCGAGAACGACGGACGGCTCTTCGAGTTCGCGGTCGCGCGGGAGACGGCGCCCGGGTAGCTCCGGCGTCCGCGGTAGGCGGGCTACGGCGACGGCACCTTGTCCGTCGCCGGTCCCCCGGCGAGGCTCGGGGCCGGCAGCCTCCGGGAGGCGGCGTCCGTGGAGCGCCGGATCCAGGGTCCTGGAAGAGCGACCGGGGCGGAGCGGGACCGCTCCGGGCCGGGCCTGGGCGCGCCGGGCGAACGGGGACGCCGCCTCCCGCCTCCCAGCCGTGTCCCGCCCGTCCCCGACGGCCCGACCCCTGGGGAGCGGCCCCCGCTGGACGAGGAGAGCTGCCTCGCCTGGGCCGCGCGCGATCCCGGCGACGAGCTCGTCCCCCGGCACCGTTGACCGCCCGCCTCATGCACGCGGGTCGGTCGGGGCTGGTTGACAGCCCCGTCGATGTGTGACAGGGTCAACGTTTCCGCAGACGGTCGTGGAAAGGAGGTGCCCCAGGGGAGAACGGTCGGGGTGACATGAGAGGAGAGGAGGCTGCCATGACCTCTCTTCGGCACGTCGGCTCCACGCCGGCGATGTTGCTTCTGATGTGCGCGGGTTGGTCGCTCGTCGGACGGGCGATCGCCCGGCGGGCCCTCCGGTGGCTTCGCGCGGGCGCGTTGACGACCGGACCGGGCGCCGCCTCCGCGACCCTCGACGGCCCGGCTCCGCAGCCGAGCCTCGAGCGTCTGGATCCCTTCGCTCCCGCCGAACCAGCGCTGCGCGGCGTCATCGCCGCCGGTAGGCGGGAACCCCCCGTCATGCCGGTGGCCCTCCGCGTCCGTCCGCTGACGACGTAGCCGACCCGACGCCTTCGCGGCCGACGCCGTCGGCCGCGGTCGGGAGAAGCGGAACGAAGGGGGGCATCATGTTCCGGACATCCTTCGCGCCCCGGACCACGTCCGCGCACGGACCGGGAGGGGCCCACCGCCGTCGGAGCCTCCGTGGCGTGGTGCTGGCCGCGGTGGCGGTCGCGACCCTGCTCCCGGCGACGCCGGCGAGGGCGGCGACCGGGCAGTGGATCACGAGCTGCAACTACTCGCATTCCCTGCGGGACGATCCGATCGTCTCGCCGGGCCAGCCGGGCGCGGCCCACCTCCACGACTTCATCGGCGCCGTGGCCGTCGACGCGGACGCGGCCGTCGTCGACCTCCGCGGGGGCGGGACGACCTGCGCGATGCCCGACGACACCTCGGCCTACTGGGTCCCGGCGCTGTACGAGGACGGGGAGCGGGTGCTGCCGACCGCGACGCGGAGACACGCCCTTTTCTACTACCGGCACGCGGGGCTCCGGTCGGACACCGTCCTCCGGACGATCCCCGACGGCCTGAAGGTCATCGTGGGGAACTCGCGCGCCGCGAGCCCCGAGGAGAACGAGGGCCTCGCGAGCGGGCGGATCTTCTGGAAGTGCGGGCCGGGATCGGGCACGCACCTCCCGTCGCCGCCCTCGCAGTGCTCGTCCGGGGTGATGGTGCTCAGCTTCATGTTCCCGAACTGCTGGGACGGCGTGCACCTCGACTCCCGGGACCACGCCTCGCACCTGGCCTACCCCTCGGGCGGCCGCTGCCCGGGCTCCCACCCCGTCGCGATCCCCCGGATCGTGGCCTACATCCGCTACCGGGTGGGGACCGACCCGATCGGGAAGATCAGGCTCTCGAGCGGTCCGCACTTCACGGCCCACATGGACTTCTGGAACGCCTGGCGGCCGGAGGCGCTCCGCTGGCTCGTGGACAACTGCCTCAACGCGGCCGAGGACTGCGGGACGAACCCGAGCGTCCCGGTGTGACGCGGGCTCAGGTCCGGCGGGAGCTCCGCGGGCCCGCCGGCTGACGGACGGGGGCCGGCGCGGGGGCGGCCGGCCCCCGATCGTCGTCGCCCTGCGGCAGCAGCAGTCGGTACAGGAGGCTCCGCCGGTAGTCGTGGGCGCCGTACGGGGCGAACCGCCTCCAGCCCTCGACCCGGTTCAGCACGCCGCCGAGGACCCGCGCCCCCACCTGTCGGAGCTGGTGGCGGGCCTGGGCCACCGCGGCCCGCGTCCCCACCCGTGCATCGGTCACGAAGACGATGCCGTCCACGAGCTCGGCCAGGACGAGGCTGTCGGCCACCGCGAGGATCGGGGGTCCGTCCACGATCACGAAGTCCGCGTCGCGGCAGCCCTCGATCACCTGCCGCATCCGCTCCGAGTGGAGGAGCTCGACGGGTTCGTCCAGGCCGACCACGGGGCCGCTCGGCAGCACCTTGAGGTTGGGGATCGACGTGTCGCGGATCGCCTCGGCGAGCGGCAGGGCGCCCGCCAGCACCTGGGCCAGGCCGTGCTCGTTGCCGATCCCGAAGAACGCGTGGACGCGCGGGTACCGCAGGTCGCCGGAGATCAGCGCGACCGACCGGCCCGCGAGCGCCAGGGCGGCGGCCAGGTTGGCGGCTACCGTGCTCTTCCCTTCCCCCGCCTCGGCGCCCGTCACGAGCACCGTCCGGACCTCGGGGTGACGGGAGACCGCCAGCAGGTTCGTGCGGAGCGTCCGATAGGCCTCGGCCGCGGCCGACCTCGGTTCCGAGATCGGCGCGAGGGGGGCGCGGCCCCGGAACGAGGAGACCCTCGGGATGAGGCCCAGGGCCGGCGCGTCGAGGTAGGCCTCGAGCACGGCGGGGTTCCGGATCCGGTCCCCGACCCGTTCGCTCGCGCCGGCCAGTCCCACGCCGACCACCGCGCCGAGGAGCACCCCCAGGGCCAGGTTCAGCTCGTGCTTCGGGCTGCTCGGGACCCGCGGGCGCTCCGCCGGCTGGAGGATCTCCCCGGGATCGGTGCTGAGCGTCGCGATCGTGACGAACTGGTTCTGGAGGGCGAGCCTGGACGTCTCGAGGGCGTTCCGCTCGTCCACCAGGGCTCCGCGTTCGGCGGCGTCCTCCGGGAGATCGGCGATCCTCCGCTCCAGGTCCTCGATCTCGGCTTCGAGCTCGGCGATCCGGTCCTGGAGCGTGGAGGAGTAGCGGGTGATCGTCGCCAGGGCCTGCTCGGCCTTGAACGCGAGGTAGGCGTCGGCGAACGCCTGGGCGCCCTGCCGCGCGCGGTCGGGGTCTGGGTCGGAGAACGAGATCTCGAGGATCTGCGTGTTCTCCGGTGCGCGGACCACGACCCTGGCCAGGAGGTCCTGGACCCGCAGCGGCGCGTCGAGGAGCTCCCGCGCACGATCGGCCACCGCGGCGGAGGCCAGGATCCCCATCTCGGTGTCCATGCTCAGGCGGTCGAGCTGGTTGGACTCGAGCGGGCTGGTGAGGATGGGCCGCACGAGCAGGCTCGCGGTCGCCGTGTAGGTGGGAACGCGGGTGAACGAGTAGAGGGCGGCGAGGCCGGCGAAGAGCGCGGTCGTCGCGAGGACGAGCCACTTGCGTCCCAGGACCGTGCCGACGAACTCGCGGAGGTCGACCGTCCCCGGGGGGACGTCGGCTCGCGGCGACATGCCCATGGGCCGGACCGCCCTCCTTCCACGCACGGCCGGGGCGTATCCCCGACGTAGGGGGGAGCGTACGGCGAGGCCGCGCCGGGACCATCGTGCGAGCGCGGTAGCGGCGATACGGCATCGTGACGGTGCCGCCCGGTGAGGGGGCCCCTAGCCTCGTCCCGTCCCTCGTCCCAGCCTTCGAGGAGCGATGCGAACGAACCCCGCCACGGTCGGCGACCTCCGGGCGTCGGCCGGCCGCCCTGCGACCGCAGGACCCCTGGGCATGGGAGGACGCGGTCCGGCCCGCTTCGTGGAGGTGGCTGGCGTCGCGGGGGCGGGGAAGACCACGCTCACCGGGCTCCTGTGCGCCGACGGGCACTTCCGGCGCGGGGGGTTCATCCACGCACGGACCCCCTCCCACCTCGCCCACGTGGTGCGGAGCCTCCCCGGCCTGCTCCCGGTGGTCGCCGGCCCCTCGGTTCGGGGGCTCGGGCCGACCTGGCGCGAGCTCAAGCTCATGGTCTACGCGAGCCGGTGGCACCGGGTGCTCCGCCGACGGGCGGAGCCGGGCACCGTGACGCTCCTGGACCAGGGCCCCCTCTACGCGGTGGTCCGGCTGCGAGCGGAGGCCGCCCTGCACGGGGACCCGCGGTTCGAGCGGTGGTGCGACCGGGTGCTCGACGTGTGGGCCGACGAGCTCGCCGCGGTGGTGTGGCTCGATGCCGACGACGGGGTCCTCCTGGATCGCATCCACCGCCGCCGCGGATCCCACGAGGCGAAGGGCCTCCCCGTCGCCGACGTCGGCCGGTTCGTCCAGAGGTACCGGGCGCTGTTCGAGGCCGTGTTCGAGGCGATCTCCTCGAGGGGGGGCCCGCAGGTGCTCCGCTTCGACACCGGCGGCCCCCCGGCGACGGAGGTCGCGGCCGCGGTACGGGCGGCGCTCGTCGGAGGCGTCCCGGGAGGTGGCCATGGGTGAGCCCGGGGGGCCCCTCCGGGTCCTCCACCTGATCCTCGTGCTCGGGGAGACGAACAGCCAGTACAACGAGCATTGCCTGCCGATGGTCGGGGTGCGGGACCTCTCGATCGTGACGTTCTTCCCGCCCCGGCTGGAGGCGCCGCCCGGGATCGCCGTGTTCCCGGGCGACGGGACCCTCCGCGGCTTCTTCCGCGCCCTCCGGGCTGCGCTCGGCGCCGGCGGCTACGACGCGATCCACGCCCACGCGCCGCACACCGGGGTGCTGCTCCCGGTGGCGCTGCTCGCGTGGGGGCGGTACCGGCGCCTCCGGCCCTCCCTCGTGTACACGGTCCACGACGTGTTCCAGGACTACAAGCTCCGGAACCAGGCGATGATGGTCGTGGCGCTGGCGGCCTTCCGCAGGCTCGTGTTCTGCAGCGAGGCCGCCTACGAGAGCCTCCCGGGGGTCTGGAAGCGGCTGGTCGGCGACCGGTGGTGCGTGGTCCGGAACTGCGCCGACGTGGATCGGATCGACCGGGTCCTGGCCCTGGCCCCGCGCGGGCGGGACCCTCGGTTCACCGTGGTGTCCGTGGCCCGGCTCGAGCGGGTGAAGGACCCGTTCACGCTCCTCCACGCGTTCGCCGCGGGCACCGGCGGGGGGGATCGGTTGGTCGTGATGGGCGATGGGTCGCTCCGCGGCGCGGTCGAGGCCCGCATCCGGACCCTGGGGCTCGAGGGGCGCGCCGACCTGGTGGGGCTCGTCCCCCGGGACGAGGTGTTCCGTCGGTGCGCGGCGGCCGACCTCTTCGTCTCTACCTCGCGCGGGGAGGGGTTGCCGGTCGCGGTGCTGGAGGCGATGGCATGCGGCCGCCCCGCGATCCTCTCGGACATCCCGCCGCACCGGGAGGTCGCGGAGGGAGCGCCGTTCATCCCCCTCGTCCCGCCGGGCGACGTCGAGGGGTTCGCTCGAGAGATCGCCCGGTTCCGGGCGATGGCCCCGGAGGACCGCGACGCCCTGGGGCGGCGGTGCCGCGAGCACGTCCTGGCCCGGTTCTCGCTCCCGAGGATGCACGAGGGCTACGAGGCCGTGTACCGAGGGCTCGCCCCGGCGGGGAAGGAGGCTCTCCGCCGATGATCGTCGAGATCGTCGGCCCGAGCGGCGCCGGGAAGAGCACGCTGGCCGCGATGCTCCGCGACCCCGGTGCGGACCCTCCGACGTTGCTCTCCACCGACCTCGTCCTCGACCGGCCCGGCCGGCGGTGGATCCGCCACCCGACCGCCCGGAACCTGGTCGGGGACCTGGCGGCGCTCCCCTGGTTGCTCTCGGCCTGGGACCGGTACGAGGGCTTCCTGCGCTTCGCCGCCCGTCGCCTCCGGGCGCACGCTCCCTCCGCCCTCGCTCGCCACAACTACCTCCGGAACATCGTCCGGCGCGTCGGGCTCCACGAGCTCGCACGTCGGCGAGACATCGGCGCGACGATCGTCGCCGACGAGGGGACCCTGCACACCGCCTACTACCTGTTCGTCTACAGCACCGAGCGAGCCCACCGGTCCGAGCTGGTGCGCTTCGCGGAGCTCGCGCCGCTCCCCGACCGGGTCGTCCACGTGCGGGCGTCCATCCCGGACCTCGTCGAGCGGTCGCTCCGTCGACCCGACCCCCGGCGCGAGCTGCGGGGGGCGTCCCGGCCCGAGGTCGAGCGCTGGCTGCGGCGGGCGACGGAGGTCTTCGACGAGCTCCTGGGGCTCGACCCCCTGCGGGAGCGGGTGCTGGTCGTCGATAGCGCGGATGGGGGCCTGGACCCCGCGGCCGTCCGGGCGAGGCTGATGGGCGCCCGGGCTCCTGCGGCGGCCCGGGCTCGGGGGTGAGCGGTGCGGACGGAGCGGCGGGCGAGCGGGCGGCTCCCGGTCGTGGGACGGCGGGGGGCGCTCGTCGCGGTGGTGGGGCCCGAGGCGACGGGGAAGTCGACGGTGCTCGAGGAGATCGAACGGCGGCTGCCCCCGGGGCGGCGGGTCCTGCGGATCCACGCGGGCCGGCCCCCGGCCACCCCGCTCACGCTCGTGCCTCGCCTGCTGCTCCCGGCCCTGCGGGCCCTCTTCCCCGAGCAGCGCCTCACCCGGGTCGAGGCCCGCAACGCCGTGGGCGCCGCGGAGGGCCGGAGCGCCCC
>DATMBJ010000259.1:0-6588 GCA_035559315.1 Actinomycetota bacterium | reverse complement strand
CCTCGGCTTCGGCGCCGCCGGCGGCGGCGACCTCTCCGAGATCGCCGCGGCGCGCGGGCTCGCGCCCGAGGAGGCCGAGGCCGCGCTCAAGACCTACGTGCCCGGCGGGAAGTACGACGAGTACCTGATCTTCGCCTCGGGCGGCCACTCCGGACAGGTGCTCGTGATCGGGGTGCCGTCGATGCGCCTGCTCAAGGTGATCGGCGTGTTCACCCCGGAGCCCTGGCAGGGCTACGGGTACGGGACGGACCAGGGCGACCGGGTCCTCGCGGCCGGGTCGGACCCGGCGAAGAGCCTGCCGCTGCGGTGGGGGGACACCCACCACCCGGCGCTCTCGGAGACCGACGGCGACTACGACGGGCGGTTCCTCTACATCAACGACCGCGCCAACGGCCGGATCGCGATGATCGACCTCCGGGACTTCAAGACCAAGGAGATCCTGGACATCCCGAACATCCAGACGTCCCACGGCGGCTGCTTCGTCACCCCCAACACCGAGTACGTCCACATCTCGTCGATGACCCCCTGCCCGGTGACGGAGAGCGGCTACGCGCCGCTCAGCCGGTTCAAGGAGGACTACCGGGGGTTCTCGACGTGGCTCGCGGTGGACCCCGACACCGGCCGGTTCGTGCTCGAGAAGAGCTTCCAGATCGAGCTACCGCCCTACACGCAGGACCTGGCCGACGCCGGCAAGCTCGCGAGCTACGGGTTCGGGTTCATCAACTCCTACAACACCGAGATGGCGACGGGCGGCAACCTCCACGACGGCCACGCCGACCCCGCCGCCTCGCTCGAGTCCAGCGCCACGAAGAACGACTACGACTTCCTGCACATCATCGACTGGAAGAAGGCCGAGGAGGTCGCGGCCGCGGGGCGGGTGAAGGTGCTCCGAGGGATGAAGGTCATCCCGCTCGAGGTCGCGGTGGACGAGGGGATCCTCCACTTCGCGCCGGAGCCCCGGAACCCCCACGGGGTGGACGTGAGCCCCACCGGGGACTACATCTGCGTGGGCGGCAAGCTCGACCCCAACGCCTCGGTCTACTCGATCGAGAAGATCAGGTCCGCGATCGAGGCCCAGGACTACGACGGCACCGACCCCTTCGGGGTGCCGATCCTCCGCCTGGACTCGGTCCTCGAGGCCCAGGTGGAGCTCGGCGCGGGGCCGCTCCACACGCAGTTCGACGACCGGGGGAACGCCTACACGTCGCTCTTCGTGGACAGCGCGATCGCCAAGTGGACCCTGGGACCGAAGGCGGGGGTCCCCGAGGACCGCGCGTTCCAGCTCGTGGAGAAGATCCCCGTCCACTACAACATCGGCCACCTCGTGACCGCCCACGGCGACACCGTCGCCCCCCACGGCCGGTACATGGTGGCGCTCAACAAGTGGTCGATCGACCGGTTCCTGCCGGTGGGGACGCTCCACCCGCAGAACTTCCAGCTGATCGACCTCGAGTCCCAGCCGATGCGGATCCTGGCCGACATGCCGATCGGGATCGGCGAGCCCCACTACGTGCAGATGGTGAGCGTGGACCGGCTGCGCCGCACCCTCACCACCTACGAGCCGGGGACCGACCCCTCCACCATGCAGCCGTCGCCCTACGCGACCGCCGCCGGCGAGGAGCGCATCGAGCGGCGGGGCCGGGAGGTCGACGTGTACATGACCGCGATGCGCTCCCACTACACGCCGGACGTGATCGAGGCCCGGCAGGGCGACCTGCTGCGGCTCCACATCACGAACATCGAGCAGACCCCGGACGCGACGCACGGCTTCGCGATCCCCGGGTACAACGTCGAGGCGAGCATCGACCCCGGCGAGGTGGTCTCGATCGAGGTCGAGCTGTCCCGGCCCGGGAGCTTCGCGATCTACTGCTCGGAGTTCTGCTCCGCCCTGCACCTCGAGATGCAGGGCTGGCTGCTGGTGGCCCCCGCGTAGGCGGGGAACGCGGAGAGGGAAGGAGGACCGGATGCGAACCAGGACGCTCGTGCTCGCCCTGGCGGCGGCGGCCGCGCTCGTCCTCGCCGCCTGCGGCGGCGGAGGCGGTGGCGGCGGTGGCGGAGGCGGGAACGCCGGCGGGGACGAGGGCGGCGGCGCGACCGGCGCGCCCACCGTGGTGACGATCACCGCCCCGGCCGGCGCCGCGAACACGGGCTTCGCGGAGACCTCGGTGCGCGCCCCCGCCGACACGCCGTTCACGATCCACTTCGTGAACGACGACCCCGGGATCCCCCACAACGTCCAGATCTTCGAGGGCGAGGAGGCGACCGGGACCCCGGTCTGGGCACCCGAGGGGGACGAGCTCGTGACGGGCCCCGCGGAGGTCGACTACGAGATCCCCGCGCTCCCCGCCGGCACGTACACGTTCAACTGCCTGGCCCACCCGACCACCATGGTCGGGACCCTCACGGTGGGGTAGGCGCGTGGAGCCCGAGGAGGCGAGGATGGCCGTGCGCACCGACGCGGACACCGGGCCGACCACATCGGAGACCCCCCTCCCCGATGGCGTCGCCGAGCGGACCGCCCGGCTCGGCGTCGGGCTGGCGGCGGCCGTCCTCGTCCTCCTCGCCCTCCGGCTCCCGGTCTGGGAGGCGCGGCTCTCGGCCCCCCAGTACCCCGGCGGGCTCCGGATCACCGCGTACGGCGACCGCGTGGTGGGCGACCTCCGCGAGATCAACGAGCTCAACCACTACGTGGGGATGGAGGCGTTCGACCCCTCCGACGTCCCCGAGACCCGCCTGTGGCCGCTCGCGATCGCCGCGGCGCTCGGGGGCGTCGCCCTGGGCTCGCTCCTCGGGAGGCACCCGTTCGGACGGCTCGTCCGCCTGGGCCTCTGGTTCGTCCCGCTCGGCGCGCTCGCCGACGTCCAGTTCCGCCTGTACCAGTACGGGCACTCGGTCGATCCGGAGGCCCCGATCCGGCTCGAGCCGTTCACGCCCCTCGTGGTGGGCCCCACGAAGGTCCTGAACTTCACGACCTGGGCCTACCCGGGCGGCGCGGTCTGGTGCCTCGCCGGCGCCGCCGCCCTCGTGACGTTCGGGCCGGGCGTCGTCCGGAGGGCACGCGGGTGGCTCGGGTCCCGCGGGGGCGCCGAGGGATGAGCGCGGGGCGGGCGCTCGCACCCCTCGCCCTCGCGTCCCTCGTGCTCGCCGCCCCGTTCGTCGCCTGCGCGGGCACCGGTGCCCCGCCCCGCCCCGCGCGGGGCCTCCCCGAGCGGCCGGCCTCCGACCTCCAGGCCGCGATCGAGGCCGCGGCCCCCGGCGCGACGGTCCGGGTCCCGGCCGCCCGGTACGTGGGGACGGTGGTGGTCGACCGGCCCGTGTCCCTCGAGGCCGAGCCGGGGGCCGTGCTCGACGGCGGCGGGCAGGGATCCGTGGTCACGGTCCTGGCCTCGGGCGTCTCGCTCCGCGGGTTCCGGATCCGCGGTTCGGGCCTCGGCCCCGTGGGCGAGCCCTCGGGCGTGCTCGTCGAGGCGGCCCGGGACGTCCGCCTCGAGGACCTCACGATCTCCGGGACCTACCTGGGCATCACGGTCCGCGGGACCCGGGGTGTGCTGATCCGGGGCGTCCGGATCGTGGGCCGGCCGGAGGCCGGGATCCTGGGGGAGGAGCACGCGGTGGAGGCGGCACCGGCGGGAGGGCCCGCCGACGCCCCGGGGCCGGACGAGGCACGCGCTCCCGACGCCCCGGACCAGGGGCACCCCCACGACGCCCACGGCGAGCCGGTCCCTCCCCCGTCCCCCGCGGGGACCGCGGGGCCGCGGGGCGACGGGATCTGGCTGTGGAACGTCGTGGACGCGGTGGTCCGGGACAGCCGGATCTCGGCGACCCGGGACGGGATCTACCTCTCCTACGGCGCGCGCATCAGGCTCGAGGGCAACGTGATCTCCGACGCCCGCTACGGGATCCACGACATGTACGCCCGCGACCTCGCGATCCGCCGGAACGTCCTCCGCGGGAACCTCTCCGGCTGCGTCCTCATGTACGGGGGGCCGGTCCTGGTGGAGGGGAACGCGATCGTGGACAGCGGGAGCCCCTCGACCGGGTTCGGGGTCCTGGTGAAGGACGCCGGGGACGTCCTCGTGCGCGGGAACGCGATCGTCGACGACCGGGTGGCCGTCCACGTGGACGACGCCGGGAGGACGGGGGGCGCGCCGGCCCGGATCGAGCGGAACCTGATCGCCGCCAACCAGGTAGGGGTGGTGCTCTACCCGTCGTCGCGGCCCACGTTCACCGGGAACGCGTTCGTGGAGAACGCGGCCCAGGTCGTGCTGGGCGGCACGGGCCGTGCCCGCGCCTCCTGGTCCCAGGGCGGGGTCGGGAACCACTGGAGCGACTACCAGGGGTTCGACGCCGACGGGGACGGGATCGGCGACGTCCCCTACGTGCAGGGCGGCCGGGTGGGCGAGCTCGTGGCCCGTTCGCCCGTGCTCCTCGCCCTGGCCTCGGGACCGGCCCTCCGGCTGGTGGAGGCGGTGGAGGAGCGGTGGGCCCCGCGGGAGCCGATCGTCGTGGACCCGGCGCCGCTCATGCGCCCCGTCCGCCCGCGGGTCCCGGCGTTCGCGCCGGGGGAGGCGGGTTCGCCGGCGCTCGCGGCGGCCGGCCTCCTCCTGGCCGGCGCGGGCGGGGCGGGCCTGGCCCTGGGCCGGCGGGCGAAGGGGGGCGGACCCGGTGTCTGACGCGTACCTCGAGGTGCGGGGGCTCACGAAGCTCTACCGCTCGGGCCGGGGCCTCCACGGCATCGACCTGGCGCTGCCGCGGGGGGCGATCGTGGCGCTCCAGGGCCCCAACGGGAGCGGCAAGAGCACGCTCCTGCGGTGCCTGGCGGGGCTGGCCACGTACCGGGGCGAGATCCGCCTCGCGGGCCGGCGGCTGGACCGATCGCCCGCCTCCCGGGCCCGGGTCGGGTTCCTCCCGCAGGCCCCGGCGTTCCCCGCCGAGGCCACGGTGGGCGAGGTCCTCGGCCTCTTCGCGCGGCTCCGGGGCGTCGAGCCCGACGGGGGCCTGCCGCCGGGGTTCCTCCCTCCCGCCGACGAGCGGATCGGAGCGCTCTCCGAGGGACAGCGGCACCGGGTGGGGCTGGCCGTCGCGCTCCTCGGGGACCCCGACCTCCTGCTGCTCGACGAGCCCCTCGCGAACCTCGACGAGGAGGGCCGCCGGACGGTCCGGGACGTGCTCCGCGCGCGCTGCGACCGCGGCGCCACGGCGATCGTCTCGAGCCCCTCCCCCACCGAGCTCGAGGAGGTCGCCGACGTGCTCGTGCGGATGGACGGCGGGCGCGTGGTGGGGCGGGAGGCGTTCCCCGCGGACGATCCCGACCCCGACGCGCTGGGGGTCCCGCGATGACCCGGGCCGTGGGGGCCGTGGCGGCCTGGGAGTACCGGCTCGCGGCTCGGGCCCGGTGGGTCCTCGCGATGGGGGTGGCGTTCGCCCTCCTCGCCGCGGCCGTCACCGTCCTCGCCCTGGGCACGGCCCGCGGCCTCGGGTCCACGGGGATCGGCCCGGCCGGGGCCGCCCTCGTGAACCTCGGGGTGCTCCTCCCCTCGTTGATGGGGCTCCTGCTCGGGGCCGGGAGCTTCGCCGGCGAGCGCGACCACGGGATCCTCACGATGCTCCTGGCCCAGCCGGTGCGGCCGAGCCGGGTCGTGGTGGGCGCGTTCCTGGGGCTCGCGGGCTCCCTCTGGACCACGCTCGCGATCGGCTACGGGGCGGCCCTCGTGCTGCTCTCCGCCGTGGCCCGCGCCGAGGACGTCCCGGCCCTCGCGGCGCTCGTGGGGACGACCTTCGCGGTGGCCGCCTCGGGGGTGGCGGTGGGGGCGGCCGTGGCGGCGTGGTCGGGGGGCCGGCTCCAGGCCCTGGCGATCTCGACCGGGCTGTGGATCCTGCTCGCGCTGGGCTTCGACCTGGCCCTCGCGGCGCTCGCGCCCACCGTCCACCTCGGCCCCGGGGGGCTCCTCGTCGGCGTGCTCCTGAACCCCCTGGAGGCGGGCCGGGTCCTGGCGCTCCTGGGGACGGACCTGGAGGGGACGGCGCTCGGGCCCTTCGGCGCCTACCTGCTGGCGCGCTTCGGGGCCGGCGGGGCCGTGGCGCTCCTCGCCGCGGACCTGGTGGCGTGGGTGGTGGGGCCCCTCGCCCTCGCGAGCCGGGCCCTGGCCCGCCGGGACCTGTGAGGAGGGGGCGTGTACCTGGCCAGGGAGACCCGGTACGCGATCCAGGCCCTGATCGAACTCGCCGGCCGTCCCGGGCGCCTGGTCGAGTCCCGAGAGCTCGCAGCGGCGGCCGGCGTCCCCGCGCCGTTCCTGGCCAAGGCCCTCCAGGCCCTGGCCCGGGCCGGCGTCCTCGCGTCGGTCCGCGGCGGCGGGTACGCGCTGGCCCGGCCCCCCGCCCAGATCCGCCTCTCCGAGATCGTCGGTGCGATCGAGGGGCGGCGGCCGTTCGGCACCCGCGAGTGCATCTTCTGGCGGACGGAGTGCTCCGAGGACGCCCCCTGCGTCCTCCACTGGCGCTGGCGGGAGCTGCGGCCCGCCCTGGAGCGGCGGGTGGGCGACACCACCCTCGAGGAGATCGTCCGCCGCGCCGGCGACGGCGCCCTCG
>DATMBJ010000258.1:0-2485 GCA_035559315.1 Actinomycetota bacterium | reverse complement strand
GGTCCCCGGCCGGCGCCGCGCCCGCGCCGCTCCCGGCCTCCGGCGACGCCGCCCCGCGGATCGCGCCCCCCGAGACCCCCGACGCCCCCGTGCCGTCCGCCTCCGCCGTCCCCCCGGCCGAAGCGTCCGGTGCCGGAGCGTCCGCCCTCGGAGCGTCCGCCCTCGACCCGTCCGCCGTCCCCGTGGTCGACGCGGGCTCCGAACCGCCCGGCGACCCCGTGGAGATGGCTCGCGACCTCATCGAGCGGGCCATCGGTCTCCCACTCGAGGCGCGCCAGCCGCTCCTGCGCGCGCTCCAGGCGCTCGCCTCGACCCGGTCGGGGGAGCTCGAGGGCGTCCTGGGGCGCATCGCGCCCGAGCGGAGGCCGGACGCGGTCCGCCTCCTATGGGAGGCGGCGGGGCCCTCCGCCATGCCCCTCCTGCGCTCGGCGCTGGTGGATCCGACGCCGGCGGTCCGCATCGCCGTGCTCGAGGTGCTCCGCGGCACGGGGGAGCCGGCGGCCGTGGAGGCCGCGACGGCCGCCCTCGCCGCGGACTCGGCCCCCGCCGTGCGAGAGGCCGCGGTCCGCCTGCTCGCCGACGCTCCCCCCGCCCGCAGGATCGAGTGCCTGGATCGGGCCCTCCTGGACCCGGACCCCGCGGTCCGGGCCACCGCCGTGGAGCTGCTCCCGGCCGGCGCCGGCCGCGAGGCCGCCGGCCCCCTCCTCCGGGCGCTCTCCGACCCCGACCAGGACGTGCGACGGGCGGCCGCTCGCCACGTGGCCGCCCTCCCCGAGGAGGACCTGCCGCTCGTCTGGTCCGCGCTCCTCTCCGCCTCCCCCGAGCTCCGCGAACAGGTCGTCGCGGTGATGGAGCGGAGCGCCCCGGACCGTCTCGCCCGCCTCGCGATCGAGCGGGTGGCGGCCCCCGAGCCCGAGCAGCGCCTCCTCGCCGTGGAGCTCCTCGGCCGGGCCGGGGCCGGCACCCCCGAGGCCGTGGGCGCCGCGATCCAGGCCCTCCAGGACGTGCGATCCGAGGTCCGCCGGGCGGCCGCCGCCGCCCTCGCCTCGCTCCGCAGCCCGGAGGCGGTGCCCGCCCTCGGCCGCTCCCTGGGCGACCCCGACCCCGAGGTCCGGGCGGGAGCCGTCCGGGCCCTGGGGGTGATCGACGACGAGGCGGTGCTCGGCTTCCTCGTGACCGCGCTCAAGGACCCCGACCCGGAGGTCCGGAGGACGGCGAGCGAGGTCCTCACGGAGTGGAGCTCGCCCGCCGTCGCCAAGCGGCTGGCCGAGGTCCTGGAGCACCCCGAGCTCCGGGGCCAGGCCCGGGAGCTCCTGGTGAAGATGGGGCCCTCCGCCGTGGAGCTCCTCGTGGACGTGCTCCTCCAGGCGAGCCCGGCGGTCCGGCCCGAGATCGGCCGCCTGCTCGAGCGGATCGCGGGGAGGGAACGGTTCGTGGAACGGCTCTCCTCGATCGACCCCGACCAGCGCCTGCGCGCGCTCCAGGCCCTGGCCGCGATCGGGGGCGCGGACCTCGTGCCCGCCCTGCTGCGCGCGCTCGCGGACCCCGACGAGCGGGTCCGGATCCTCGCCGCCGACCTCCTCGCGGAGGCGGGCGACGCCTCGGCGGTCGAGCCCCTGCGGAGGACCTCCCTCTCGGACCCCGTGCCGGAGGTCGTGCGGGCGGCCGAGCGGGCTCTCGCCAGGCTCCGACCGGAGGGGTAGCGCTCAGGCCCCCGGCCCGAACTCCTCGAAGAACCGGCTCGCGGTGGGCCCCCGCTGCCCCTGGTACTTCCCGCGGGCGCCGTAGGGGACCTCGGCCGCGGTCGTGAGCCGGAAGAACGAGATCTGCCCGATCTTCATCCCCGGGTAGATCGTGATCGGGAGGTTGGCCACGTTCGACAGCTCGAGCGTGAGGTAGCCGTCCCACCCGGGGTCGACGTACCCGGCCGTGGAGTGGATCAGGAGGCCGAGCCGCCCGAGCGAGGACTTCCCCTCCAGCCGCGCCACGATGTCGTCGGGGAGCGCGACCCGCTCCAGGGTGGAGCCCAGGACGAACTCGCCGGGGTGGAGGATGAAGGCCTCGCCGTCCGGCACCTCCACGAGCTCGGTGAGGTCGGGCATGTCCCGGCGGACGTCGATGTAGGGGTAGCGGGAGTTCGCGAACACGCGGAACGAGCGGTCCACGTGGAGATCGACCGACGACGGCTGGACGCAGCTCGGGTCGAAGGGGTCGATCACGATGCGGCCGGCCTCGATCTCCTCGCGGATGGAGCGGTCCGACAGGATCATCGCCGCGATGCTACCCGGGCGCCGAGCGGGACACCTCGGCCCACCGCTCGAGCACCTCCGCGGCCCGCCCGGAGTCGATGGCCCGCGCCGCGAGCTCGAGGCCCTCCTCGACGCTCGCCGCTCGGCCGGCCACCTCCAGGGCGACCCCGGCGTTCAGGAGCACGACGTCGCGCCGGGGCCCCCCCTCGCCCGCGAGGACCGACCGCGCGATCCGC
>DATMBJ010000257.1:0-22414 GCA_035559315.1 Actinomycetota bacterium | reverse complement strand
CGTGCCGGCCTCGGCCGTCCTGCTCTCGCGGGTCCTCGCCGGGCCGCGGCGGGCGGGGTTCGGGCGGACCGCGGCGGGGTTCGCGGGCGGCGCGCTCCTGTTCGTCGTGCTGGCCTTCGTCTACCAGGCCGCCTACGACCTCCCGATCCCGTTCCCCAACGCGGCAGTGCCGCCGGCCGCCGGCGTGCTCCTCGCTGTCGCCGCGCTGCTCGCGCCGACGGCTCCCGTGCCCCTCGCGACGGGCGGGGTCGGCGCCGACCGCCGGTGGCCCGTCGCGGTCCCCCTCGCGCTGCTCCTCGTCCCCCTGGGGCTGGCCGTCGGGAGGCGGGCCGAGGTCGCCCCCGCCGCGGGTCCCTCGTTCCGCGTGGTCGACTACAACGTGCACAACGGGGTGGACCCGTTGGGGCAGGTGGACCCCGAGGCCATGGCCCGGGTGATCGAGGCCCTGGACCCCGACGTCGTCGTCCTGCAGGAGGTGGCCCGGGGGTGGGTGACGAACGGGATGATGGACCTCGGCGAGTGGATGTCGGCCCGCCTGGGGATGCCGTACGTGTTCGGCCCGGCCGCCGACCGCCAGTTCGGGAACGCGATCCTCTCGCGGCTGCCGATCGTCGAGGGGCGGGCCGGGCTGCTCGGGCGGTTCGGCGGGACGATGGACCGGGGCTACGTGTGGGCCGTGGTGGACGTCGCCGGGACCAGGGTGCACGTGATCGGCACCCATCTCGCCCACCGCCCGCGCGACCGCGGCACGAGGCTCCGGCAGATCGGCGCGCTCCTCGACGCCTGGGGGGGCCGCGCCCCCGCGGTGATCGCGGGCGACCTCAACGCCGAGCCGGGGAGCCCGGAGCTGGAGCGCTTCCTCCGGGAGGGGCTCCGCTCGGCCCAGGAGGTGGCCGGGGCGGGGGACCTCCCCACGTTCCCGTCGACCGGGGAGCTGATCGACTACATCCTCGCCACGCCGGACCTCTCGCTCTCGGGGTTCGCCAGGCCGTTCTCCCGGGCCTCCGATCACCTGCCGCTCGCGGTCACCGTATCCCTGGGCCCGCCGGGCTGAGCGACGGGCGCCCGGATCGGGGGGTCCGTCGGCGCCGCTCCCGGCGCCCCCATCCGCGCGGGCCCGGCGCCCGTACTTCCATCGGGGTGAGACGGACGATGGGCGGACGGTTCCTCGGGGTCGCGGCCGCCGCCGTCCTGGTCCTCTCGGCGTGCGCCCGGGCCGCGCCGGCGGGCGGGGGCGGGGGAGGGGCGCCGGAGATCGCGATCGTGAGCCCGGCCGACGGCGCCGACGTGGTGTCGCCGATCGAGCTGCGGCTCTCGGTGGACGGGGCCGAGATCGGGGACCCCTCGACCGGCCTGATGCACTTCCACGTGTACGTCGGGGGCTCGAGCGACTACGCGGTGCTCACGTCGACCACCGGCGAGGTCGCCGCGCCGCAGGGCCAGCAGACGATCCGGGTGGTGCTGGCCGAGCCGAACCACGACGAGACCGACGTCTCGGCGGAGGTCACGGTGAACGTCACCTCGGGCTCCTCCACGACCGGCGGCGGCTACACGAAGGGCGGCGGTGGCGGCGGCTACGGCGGCGGGTACGGCGGCGGCAGCTAGGGGCCGCGGCGCCCGGTGAGCGAGGCTCGCGCGCGGCCCCTCCGCCACCGGCCCGCCGTCCCGGAGGGGCTCCTCCGCAACGGGCCCGCCGCCCGGCGGCTCCACGCCGGCCTCTACCTCCTCACGCTGGCCCTCCTGGGCTCCGGGATCGCGGTCCTCGGGGAGGGGATCCGACCGTTGGAACGTCTGCTCGGCGGCCACGTGGCCTCGGCCCGAGCCCACCGGGCGCTCGGCTACGCGCTCATCGGCGCCGCCGGGTTGGTCGCGATGGCCCGCCCGCGGGCCGCCGGGAGGTTCCTCGCGGAGTCGGTCCGGTTCCGGCGGAGCGAGCTCCGCTGGTTCGCCTCCTACCCGGCCTTCGTGCTCCGACCCTCGCGGAACGCCCCCGCTCCGCACGAGGGGCACTTCGACCCCGGCCAGCGGCTCTTCAACCTCGCGGCGGGCGGGGCCCTCCTCGCGCTCTCGACCACCGGGCTCGTGATGTCGTTCCCGAGGGCCTTCGTGCCCGCGGTGTTCGCCTGGAGCCTGCGGGTCCACCGCGTCGCGACCTGGTGGCTCCTCGCGGCGGTGGCCGGGCACGTGCTCGTGGCCTCGGGCGCCCTCCGCGCCTACCGGGGGGTGTGGCGGGCGATGCACGGGGGCGGGCGCGTGCCGCGGGAGCTCGCCGAGCGCCTCTGGCCGAGGTGGGCGGCGCGCGGGGGCAGGGAGGACTGACCCGGCGACCGCCGTGAGCCGCCTCAGCCGGTCAGGATCTCGAGGAAGGAACGTCCGGGTCCCGCCCTGAACGCCTTGTGGACGACCCAGTCCTCCCGGTCGTGGGGCGGGCCCACGTTCTCCCGGCGCAGGTCGTGGACGACGCGCTCGCCGAGCTCGACCCGCGAGGGGAGCTCCCGGTCGGCGGGGTCGACGTCCCGCAGCCCCCAACCCTCCATGAGCATCCCGCGGCGACGCCCCAGGCACCAGCCGGCGCCCGCCACGAGGTCCTGGGCGCGGAGCCCCTCGAACCACCCACCGATCTGCACGGACCCCTCGAGTATGCGACCCCTCCCGCGCCGCCGGGGGGAGCCCGGGGACTTTGTCGGGGAGATGATGAACGCCTACTATCCGAAACATGGGCCGCCCGGGCTTCCTGGACCTCCCCGCGCGGAGCGCGAAGCCACGCGCGGCGGGCATCACCCACGTCCTCGACAAGGGGATCCCCATCGGGGAGCTCGCCGGCTACCTGGACGTGGTCGCCGATCACGTGGACCTCTGGAAGCTCGGCTGGGGAACCGCCTACCTCGAACCCGACCCCGCGGCCAAGGTCGCGGCGCTCGCGGACCGCGGGATCCGCGCGTGCGTGGGCGGAACCCTCCTCGAGGTCGCGTGGGCCCAGGGGAGGGACCGGGACCTGCTCGCCTGGGCCGGGGAGGTCGGGTTCCCCTGCGTCGAGGTCTCGAACGGAGCCGTGCGGATGGAGCCGTGGGAGAAGCGAGCCCTGATCGAGCGAGCGGCCGAGCGATTCGTGGTCCTCGCGGAGGTCGGGGCGAAGGACCCCACGGTGCCGGCCGCGCCCGACCGCTGGGCGGCGGAGATGGCCGCCGACCTCGAGGCGGGAGCGGCCTGGGTGCTCGCGGAGGGCAGGGAGTCGGGCACCGTCGGTCTGTACGAGCCGGACGGTACGGTACGGACGGCGGTCGTGGAGGCGGTGGTTTCCCGGGTGGGCCTGGCTCGGGTCATCTTCGAGGCGCCGCGGAAGGACCAGCAGGCGTGGTTCCTGCGCCGGTTCGGCCCCGACGTGAACCTCGGGAACGTCCCGCTCGCCGAGGTCCTCGGGTTGGAAGCGCTCCGGCTCGGCTTGCGGGCGGACACGATCGCGCTCTCCACGACGGCCGACCGGCGGCGCGCCGAGCGACCCGGCTCGGCGGGGTGAGGTCGGTGCCGTCCGCGACGAGGAACCTGGTCCCCGGGCGCGACCGGGCGGTTGCCGTGGCCTCCGTGGACGTCCCGCTCACGGAGGAGGCCTTGCGCGAGCGCTTCCTCGGGCGGGAGGCCTACCGGAGGACGTCCTTCATCGTCTGTCGTCGGGGTGAGCAGGCCGCGCTGCTCCGGGTGACGAAGGCGTCCGACGATCCGCTCCTGGCGCCGATCGTGGACGCGGTCCTCCTCGCCGGGCCGGGGGAGACCGCCGTGATCCGCGATCCCGGCGTCGACACCGGGGTGCCGACCCAGCTGGCCCGGGTCGCGAGCCGGGACGCTCCCGGCGCGCGGTGCGTGGTCGTGCACGGCCGGTACGAGCACGTGTCGTTCATCCTCGACCCGGACCCCGTCACGGTGCGGGTGGTGGAGGTCGTCCCGCCCCACCCCCCGAAGCTCCTCGACCAGGCCCGACGCGTGCTCGAGGTGGCCGAGGACCTCCCGCCCGTGGACCTCCGGGCCGAAACGGTCGACCTGGTGGAGCTGGCGGAGAGCCGGCCAGCTCCCCGGTACCTGTTCCCGTGCCGGGGGTCCGGTGTGGCGCCGGTGGGCGCCGAGGTGCGCTACCTCGACGAACGCCCGCCGCGGGAGGACTGGGTGCTGGTGGGGTGCGCGCGATCCCGCGAGCTCCACCGCTGGTTCTACGGGGACGAGCCGCCCTCGGTGGAGATGTGCCCGAGGGAACTGCTCGCCTCGGGGTCGCTCCCCGGGTCGGACGTCCCAACCCTCACGAAGTGCTGCCTCCGGGAGTTCGGCGTGGAGGAGGAGCGCGGCGTCGTGGTGGTCCCGTGGGGAGCCACGCTCGAGGAGGTCCACGAGGGACTCCGGGTCCTGCTTCGGACGGTGGAGCCGACGTGGTCTCCCGCCTGACCGACTCCGAGCTGTACGGGCACCTATGGGGCACGCCCGAGGCGCGGGCGATCTTCGAGGAGCGGGCGCGGCTCCAGGCGTGGCTCGACATCCTGGCCGCGTTGGCTGCGGTCCAGGCCGAGATGGGGATCGTCCCGGCCGAGGCCGCGGCCGCGATCCAGCGCGGCGCCAGGGTCGAACTCCTCGACCTCGGGTACGTCGCCGAGGAGACACGACGGACCGGCCACTCGACCCTCGGGCTGATACGCGGCCTGGAGCGCGTGCTCCCCGGGGAGGCCCGAGGCTGGGTCTACTACGGCGCCACGGTCCAGGACGTCACCGACACCTGGGCGGCCCTGGCCATGCGGCGCGTCTCCGGCATCGTGTGGCGGGACCTCCGGGCCCTCGAGGGCTCGCTCCTGGATCTCGCGGCCCGCCACCGGGATACCCCGATGGCGGGACGGACCCACGGCCAGCCCGGGGCCCTGATCACGTTCGGCTTCAAGGCCGCAGGGTGGGCCGACGAGGTCCGCCGCCACCTGGACCGGCTCCGGGAGGGCGGCCCGCGGTGGTTCGTCGGGCAGCTCGGCGGGGCGGTGGGCACCCTCGGGTTCTTCGGGGCGCAGGGCCTCGAGCTGCGCCGGCGGTTCTGCGCGCGCCTGGGGCTCGCGGACCCCGGGATCTCCTGGACCTCGGCGCGGGACCGGCTGGCGGAGTTCGTGCTCGTGCTCGCGATGGTGGCGCAGACCCTGGCCCGGATCGGGAACGAGGTGTACCAGCTCCAGCGGGAGGAGATCGGCGAGGTCCTGGAGCCCGCCTCGCCGGAGCAGGTCGGCAGCATCACGATGCCCCACAAGCGGAACCCCGAGCGCGCCGAGCACCTGGTGACGCTGGCCCGTCTGGTCCGCGCGCAGGCGGCCGTCATGCTCGAGGGGATGGTGGCCGAGCACGAGCGGGACGGGCGGGCGTGGAAGGCCGAGTGGCCGGCCTTCCCCGAGGCGTGCCTGCTGGCGGCGGCCGCGCTGCACTTCGCCCGGGGCCTCGTCGAGGGGCTCGAGGTTCGGGCCGAGGCCATGGCGGCGGGCGTGGACCGGCGCCGCGGGTACCTGGCCTCGGAGCAGGTGCTCGCGGCCCTCGCGCCGAAGCTCGGCAAGCACCGCGCCCAGGCCCTGCTGCAGGAGGTGCTGTCCCGAGGCCGGCGGGAGGGGCTGGCGATGGAGGAGGCGCTCCGGAGCGCCCCGGAGGTCGCCGCCCACCTCGACGCGGAAGAGATCCGCCGAGCGCTCGAGCCGCGGCCCGGCTCCGCGCCGGAGCAGGTCGACGAGGCGCTCGCGCGGATCCGGGCCGCGCGCGAGCGTGATCCGGGAACGTGGCCGTGAACCCGCCGCCTCGGTTCCCGCTCGCCGTCCTCCCCACCCCGCTCGTGCCGGCCGATCGGCTCGCGCGGGCGGCCGGGGGGGCGGTGTGGATCAAGCGGGACGACCTCACCGGGTTCGCCCTCGGGGGCAACAAGGCGAGGAAGCTCGAGTACACGGTGGGAGAGGCCCTCCGCCTGGGGGCCGACGTGCTGGTCACCGGGGGCGGACCCCGGTCGAACCACGTCCGGGCCACGGCGGCTGCCGCCGCGGCGGCCGGGCTCGGGTGCGAGGTGGTCCTCTACGGAGCGCCCCCGGATCGTGAGGGCGCGAACCTCGCCCTGGTCCGCGCCGTCGGCGCCCGGGTCCGGTTCACCGGCGATCCCGACCGGGCCTCGGTCGACCGCGAGCTCGAGCACCTCGCCCGCGAGCTCGAAGGGGCCGGCGCGCGGCCGTACGTGCTGCCGCGAGGTGGCGCGACCCCAGCGGGGGCGTACGGCTACGCCCTCGCCGCCCGCGAGCTCGCCGAGCAGCTGGAGGCGGCCGCCGTGGAGCCGGCGGCGGTCGTCGTGGCGGTCGGCTCCTGCGGCACCCTCGCCGGCCTCGCCGCCGGTGCCTGGTCCCTCGGGCTCCGCTGGCGGCTGGTCGGGGCGAGCGTGAGTCGGGAGCCCGCGGAGTGTCGGCACCGGACGCTGGAGCTCGCCCGGGCGTGCGCGGCGCTGCTCGGGGGCTCGCCCCCCTCGGCCGACGTGATCGAGATCGTCGACGCGCGGGGTCCCGGGTACGGGGCGCCCTCGGAGGAAGGACGGAGGGCGGCGGAGCTGGCGGCCCGGACCGAGGGTCTCTTCCTCGATCCGACGTTCACGGCCAAGGCGATGGCCGTCGTCCTGGCGCTGCTCCGCGAGGGGCTCGGCGGCCCGGCGGTGTTCGTCCACACGGGAGGGGAGGTGGAGGCGGTGGCCGCCTCAGCGGGGGAAGCGTTCCCGGTGGGGGTCGCGAGCGACCGAGGAGGAGGGTCCGATGGAGGTCGCTGAGCCGGGGGTGGGGCCCCCGCAGGCCCCGCCCGCCCAGGAACTGATCGAAGCGGGGTTCGCCCTCGAGGTCGCGGACGCCCCCTACCTGCACCGGGGCTTGAACCTCGCTGACATCGCCCACGTCCTGGTCCTCCTGGAGCAGGCCATCGTCCCCGCCGAGGCCGCTCGGAGGCTGCTCCGCCTGCTGCTCGAGGTCCACCGGCGGATCCCGGTCGAGGCCTTCCCGTACGACCCCTCCGTGGGGGACGTCTACAACTGCCGGGAGCGGTTCTTCGTCGAGCGGCTGGGCGACGACGCCGGGTGGCTCCACGCCGGGCGTCCCCGGCGGGAGGCGGGGCGGGTGGCGCTCCGGATCTGCCTCCGGGAGCTCGCGGCGTCCCTGGTGGTCGACGCGGCGAGCTTCGCAGAGACCGTCGCGCTCCGGGCCGCGGAGCTCGCCGAGGTCGTGATGCCGGATCAGACCTATCTCCAGCAGGCCCAGCCCTCCACGTTCGGGCACTACGTCCTGACCTTCGCCTACCCCGCGCTCCGGGACGGCGAACGGCTGCTCCAGGAGGCCGGCCGGGTGGACCTGAGCCCCGGGGGCGCCGGCTGCGTGAACGGCAGCCGCCTGGGGGTCGACCGGGCCCGTACCGCCGAGCTCCTCGGCTTCGGCGGCGTCATCGAGCACACGAGGGACGCGATGTGGCAGACCGACGGCCTGGTGGCGCTCCTCGCGGGCGCCGCGAGCCTCGCGACGAACCTCTCGAAGCTCGCCGAGGACCTCGAGATCTGGGACAGCCAGGAGTTCGACTTCGTGCAGCTCGCCGCCCCCTACACGCGCGCCTCGGTCCTCATGCCCCAGAAGCGGAACCCCTACGCGCTGGCGATCGTCCGGGGCGCGGCGGGGATCCTGATCGGCCGGCTGTCGGGGTTCCTGGCCGTCGTCAAAACGCCCTCGGCGCGGAGCGACAACCTGATCTTCGCCTACGGGGAGGTGCCGCGGGCGCTCGAGCTCGCCGGCCGCGTGGCCCGCCTGATGCGGGGGGTGGTGGCCACCCTGGAGGTGCATCCCGAGCGGATGTGGGCGTCCCTCGAGGCGGGGTTCTCCCAGGCGACCGACCTGGCGGAGTTCGTGATGCAGACCTGTGGTGTCGACTACCGCACGGCCTACCTGGTGGTCGGCGACGCGGTCCGGGCGGCGGCCAGAGGGGGGCTCCGCGGGTTGGACCTCACCGGGGAGATGCTCGACGAGGCTGCACGGGCGAGGATCGGTCGGCCGCTGGGCCTCGGCGGCCGCGACCTCCGCGAGGTGCTCGACCCGCGGGCGATCGTCCGCACCCGGACGTCGGCGGGCGGCGCCGCGCCACCCGTGGTCCGGGCCATGGCGAGCGACGTCCGAACCCGCGCCGAGGACCTCCGCGGGGAGGCGCGACGGCGGCTCGCCGCCTCGCGGGATGCGGAGGCGGCCCTCATCGCTCGGGCGGAGGCGGTGGTCCGTGGGTGACCGGGAGCTCGGCCTGGGTCCACTCGAGCCGCGGCGGCCGCCGCAGCGTGTTCGAGACGTAGCAGTAGCGGGCGGCGCGGTCGAGGGTTCCCCGCACCCGAGGGTCCGAGGAGGCGACCTCGATCCGGAGGCGGTCGAACCTCAGGCCGTCGTACTCCCCGCGGACCCGTACCGCGAGGTCGGCGGGCTCGAAGCCCTCCCGGCGCACGCAGACCCACCGCACCGCCAGGGCGAAGCACGAGGCCAGCGCGGCCAGGAAGAGCTCGGTCGGCATGGGCCCGGTGTCCTCCCCCCCGTACTCGGGGGGCTCGTCGGCCCGGAGCTCGAAGCTCCGGACCGGCACCCGGACCCGCATCCCGCCCTCCCAGTAGGCGGTAACCTCCATGGGCATGGCGGAGTCTAGCGGCCCCGCCGGGCTCCCGGCGGAGGTCAGGGCGGTGAACGTGGGGCTCCCTGCCTTCGCCGAGGCGGTCCGCGCCCAGGGCGGGGAGGCGGTCGAGATCGATTGGGCGATCCCCGCCGAAGGCGACCCCGAGCTGGTCCGGGCGCTCACCCGTCTGTACGCGGCGGAGGACCGGTACGGCCCGGCCAACGCGGAGGTCCTCCGCCGGCTGGACAGCTCGGCGCCGGTGCTCGTGGGGGTCGCCCGCGCGATCGACGTGGTCCCGGGGATGGGGGGGCGGACCGTGCTCCACCCCGGGCCCCCGCTGCCGTGGGAGGCCTTCTGCGACCCCCTGCGACGGTCGGTCCGGGCCACCGTGATGGCCGAGGGCTGGGCCTCGAGCCCGGAGGAGGCGCAGCGGCTGGTCGACGGGGGCGAGGTGACCCTCGAGCCCGCGAACCACCACGCGGCGGTCGTGCCCATGGCGACGACCCTGGGTCCCTCGGCGCCGGTCTTCGTGGTCGAGGATCCGGTCTCGGGACAGCGAGCGTTCTCGGGGATCAACCAGGGCCCGGGGCGGACGGCCTGGTTCGGGGTGGAGGCGCCGGAGGCGGTGGAGCGGCTCGTGTTCCTCCGCGAGGTCGTCGGCCCGATCCTCGACCGAGCGCTGCGGGCGTCGCCGCCGCTCGAGGTGTTCTCGTTCGCCGCCCAGGGGCTCCTCATGGGGGACGACTCGCACATGCGCACCCAGGCGGCGACCAACCTCCTGATCAGGCACCTCCTCCCCGCGCTCGTCGGCGAGCCCGATCCCCGGAGGACCGAGGTGGCCAGGTTCCTCTCGGGGAACCACCTCTTCTTCCTGAACGTCGTGATGGCGGCCGCGAAGGCCGCGACGGCGTGGGCCGCGGAGGTGGAGGGCTCGTCGATCGTCACCGCGATGGCGCGGAACGGCACGACGTTCGGGATCCGGGTGGGGGCCGACCAGCGCTGGTTCGTGGCCCCGGCGCCGCCGGTCGAGGACGCCCTCTTCCACCCCGGCTACGGGCCCGGGGACGCCGCGCCCGACATCGGCGACAGCGCGGTCCTCGAGCTGGTCGGGCTCGGGGGGGCGGCGGCGGCCGCATCCCCCGCGGTTGCCGCGTTCGTGGGCGGACGGATCGCCGACGCGGTGGAGCGGTCGACGGCGGTCGCCAGGATCTGCGTGGGTCGGTCGGGGCGGTTCTCCCTCCCGCTGCTCGACTTCAAGGGGGCGCCGATCGGGGTCGACGTCCGCCGGGTCGTGGAGCTCGGGATCACCCCGGCCATCAACACCGGGATCCTCCACGCCACGGCGGGCACGGGCCAGGTGGGGGCCGGGGTGGCCCGCGCCCCGATGGCCTGCTTCCGCGAGGCCCTCCTGGCGCTGCCCGCGTGAACCCGCCGGTCGCGATCCGGGCGGTCCGTGCGGGCGCCGGGGCCCTCGAGGCGCTGAGCGTCCCCGGCCCGGGGCGCGTCCTGGCGTGGTTCCCGGCGGCGTGCTACGTCGAGTGGCCGAACGGGCTCCTCGCGCTGGCCGCACCCCGGGTGTGGGAGGGACCCCTTCACCTGGTGCTCGACCGCCCGGTGCCCCGGAGCGCCGCCGGGTCGGTCGTCGAGGTCCGGCACGGCCTGATCCGCGGGCCGGGCTGGACCGTGCGGGTGGCTGGAGCGGGCGGCTGGTCGGGCGCCGTCCCCCCGCCCGCGGCGGTGCGGCGCGCCGCGGAGCAGATCCGTCGTGCGCTCGTCGGGATCGCGGCCCGGTCCCGCGTGGAGCCCGAGGTCGCAGCCCGAGCGGAGGAGCTCGTGGCCCGGGGGGACCTGGAGGCCCTCGCGACGCTCCTGGCCGGTCGGGGCCCGGGGCTCACGCCCGCGGGCGATGACGCGCTGGCGGGCGTCCTGCTCGTCGTACGCCTGGCCGCCGGGCAGGAGGTCGAACCCCGCCTCGCGGGCATCGCCGCCGACGCCCGGACCTCCCCGATCGCCCGGGCGTTCCTCCGCTGGGCGGCCCGCGGCCAGTCGCTCCGGCCCGCCCACGAGCTGCTCACCGCGGCGGCTCGCGGGGACGCTCGGGGAGCCGCGCGGTGGGCGAGGCTCCTGGCGGCCGTGGGCGGATCGTCCGGTGCCGACCTCGCTCTGGGCATGCGGTGGGCGTCGGCGGCGGTCTCGTGAGCGGGAGGTCCGCCGGGACGCTCGCCGACCCCTCGGTGCGGACCCGCGCACGGACGCTCGACCTCGGCCCGCCGGTTCAGGGCCCCGGGCGCGACCACCCGGCGGCCCGCTTGGCGACGATCCGAGCGTACACGGCCTCGTGCTGGCGGGCCGTGTCGTCCCACCGGTACCTCTCGGCCAGGGCCGGCCCCCGTCCCGCCAGGCGGCCTCGCTCCCGGGGGTCCCGGGCCAGGAGGGCCATCGCCTCTGCCAGGGCCTCGGGGTCGCCGGGCGGCGTCAGCAGGGCGTGCTCGCCGGGGACCAGGAACTCCCGGAAGACCGGGATGTCCGTCGCGACCACCGGGAGGCCGGCGGCCAGCGCCTCGAGCAGCGCGAGGCCGAAGCCCTCCTTCACCGACGGGAACACGAAGGCGTCCGCCGCCCAGTACCAACGCGGCACGTCGTCGTCGGGGACGGTCCCGAGGAGCACCAGGTCCCGGCCCAGCACCACGTCGAGCTCCCGGGCCCGCTCGAGGACCCGCTCACGGTAGGGGCCATGGTCCTGGAAGGAGTGGCCGCCGATCACCGCGACCACCGGTGCGGGCTCGACGGAGCGGCGGAGCCGCGCCAGGGCCTCCACCAGCTCCAGGCTGCCCTTCCGCGGCTCGATCCCCCCGACCGTGAGGAACAGGAACCGTCCGCTGGCCCCGATGCGGCGCCGCAGGGGCGCCCCGTCCGCGTCCCGCGGGCGGCGGAAGCGCGCGGCGTCGACGCCGTTGGTCACGACCTCGGCCCGCACGCCGAACTCTCGGCGGAGCGTCTCCCGCCACGTCCTGCTCACGACGAGCACCCCGTCGGGCTCTACGATCGAGCGGCGCTGGCACTCGACGAGCGCCGGCGTCGCGAAGTCGTCCACGTGGTGGACGGTCCTGAGAAGGGGGATCCCGGTGCGCTCGCGGAGGGCGAGCCCCGCGGTGGCGGCGATGCAGTCCTGGGCGTGAACGAGGTCGAAGCGGCCGGGGACCAGTCGCTCGAGGCCCCCGGCCAGGGCCTCGACGGCGTCGAGCACGCGCTCCTCGAGGGTCGGTGCGGACGCCGGG
The DNA here is from genome assembly GCA_035559315.1 of Actinomycetota bacterium. Classification (GTDB taxonomy): domain Bacteria; phylum Actinomycetota; class UBA4738; order UBA4738; family HRBIN12; genus DATLZM01. The sequence continues at coordinate 10,481 of DATMBJ010000257.1, read as the reverse complement.
GCGGGGAGGACCGTGTGCGGGGCGCGGAGCGGCCGGAAGAAGCCCCCGGCGGGGTCCCCGAGCGCGATCACGTGGACCGGGGTCCCTCGGCGGTGGAGCGCCTCGGCCAGGTGCATCGCGTGGACCACGCCCCCCCGTGGCTTCGTGGAGTACGTGACGATCGCGACCCGGGGCCCGGTCACGGCCGCGCCTCCGCGAGCTCCGGCCGTCGGAGGGCGACGGCGGCGGCGAGGAGGGCGGCCCGAGCGCTGGTCGGAGCGAGGATGCAGCCGGCCTCCTGGAGCGCTCGCTCCTGGCCCGCGAGCCCCTGGGGGTCGCGCTCGGTGCCGACCACGTGGGCCACGACCGCGACGCCCGCATCGACCGCCTCCCGACAGGCGGGGGCGAGGACGCCCGCGGGGTCGGGGTGCGCCCCGTACCCCAGGACCACGTCCAGGAGGATCACCGCGACCGTGGGGTCCTGTGCTTCGAGCGCGATCCGTTCGGCCCTGGGCTCGGGGTCGATCATCGGGTGCGGGCGGCCCCGGGTGAACTCCTCCTCGCCCATGTCCACGCAGACGTGCGCCGCCGGGGGCGCGGGGAGCCCGAGCCGGGGATCCTTCGTCGTGTTGGAGTGGACCGGCCCGAGGTGTTCTCCGAGCAGGACCAGCGCCTCGGAGCAGAGGGTGCCCCCAGAGAAGAGCCCCCGGACCGCCCGGCGCTCGGCGGGGAGCGCCCGGGCCGCGGCCTCGGCCCGCGCGGCGAGGCCGTCGTGGTCGGGCGGCGCCGGCGCGCCGAGCGCCTCGATCGTCCGGCGGACCCCCTCCTCCAAGGTCCGAGCGAGCACGACACCCTCCGGAGCGTCGACCCCGGGGCCGAGCCCCACGAGCGCGGCGACGGCGGGGCGGAGCTCGATGCTCCCGAGCACATCACGGGCGATCGCCGGCCCCGGGGGCTTCGAGACGAGCAGCAGGACCTCCGTCCGCCCGTCCTCGACGAGGGCGCGGATCCCGGCCCGGGCCATGAGGCCTCCGACCTCCGCCGAGAGGTCGCGGCCGCCGACCCCGATGACGGCCGAAACCCCCTGACCCCACCGGTCCAGGAGCGCCATGCACTCCTGCGCCCCGGTCCCCGCGGCCGCCACGATCCCGACCGCGCCGGGGAGGACGGCGTTCGCGAAGCCCAGGCCCACCCCGGCGATCCACGCCGTGCCGGCCCCGGGGCCCATCACGAGGAGCCCGAGATCCGCGGCCCGGCGCTTCAGCGCGATCTCGTCCTCGAGCGGAACGTTGTCGCTGAACAGGAGCACGTGGAGCCCGCGGCTCAGGGCCTTGTGGGCCTCGATCGCCGCGTACGGGCCGGGGACCGACACCAGGGCCAGGTTCGCCCCTGGCAGGAGCTCCACGGCTTCGTCCAGGGTACGGGGAGCGCGGGCGGCTCCCTCCGCCCGGGGGGGCCGCTCCCCGGCGAGGCGGCGCTGCGCGGCCTCCAGCGCGTCCTCGGCGGCCCCCGGGTCGTCGGCCACGACGGCGAGCACCAGGTCGTTGGCCCGAACCTCGGCCAGGGCCCCGGGCTCCACGCCGCGGGCCACGAGCTCCTCTCGGTTCGCCTCGGTGCCCATCACGGCGGACGCGAACGCGACGCCCGCCACTTCCTCCATGGCCCGGGTCACCGACATGAGCAGGACCGAGTCGACGTAGGTATCCCGCTGGACCCGGACCCGGGAGACGCTCACGGCGCCTCCGCGAGACGGGCCGGGGCGCGGGCGATGACCCGCGTGCCGTGGGTCCCGGCGAGCGCGGCGAGGGCGCGCCGGGGCGAGGTGATGATGGCCCGCCGCCCGCCGCCTTCGACGAAGCGGATCGCGGCCCGGACCTTCGGCCCCATGCTCCCGGCCGGGAAGTGGCCGTCGTCGAGGTAGCGGCGCAGGTCGGCCGCGGTCACCTCCCCGAGCGGCCGTTCCCGCGCCGTCCCGAAGTCGATCGCCGCGTGGTCGACGCCGGTGAGCAGGAGCAGCGTGTCGGCGCCGATCCCCGAGGCGAGGCGTTCGGCGGCGAGGTCCTTGTCGATCACCGCGTCCACGCCCTCGAGACGCCGGCCCCGGCGGACGACCGGGATGCCCCCGCCGCCCGCTGCGATCACGGTGAAGCCGCGGCGCACGAGGTCGGCGATGCCGTCGGCCTCCACGATCGCCCTGGGGTCCGGGGAGGGGACGACCCGGCGGAAACCGCGGCCGGCGTCCTCCCGCACGACCCACCCCCGGCGGCGGGCCAGGCGCCGGGCGGTCGCCGGGTCGAAGAACGGACCGATCGGCTTCGAGGGCGCGGAGAACGCGGGGTCGTCGCGGTCCACCTCCACGTGGGTCACCACCACCGCCACGGGCTCGCCGATGGCGTTCGCGATCGCGGCGCCGAGGACGTGTCCGATCTGCCCCTGCGTCATCGCGACCAGCACGTGGAGCGGGAGCGGCGGGACCATGCGGGCCCCCTCCTCCTGCTGGATGGCGAGGTTCCCGACCTGCGGACCGTTCCCGTGGGTCAGGACGGTCCGCCACCCGGCCCGCACGATCCGTGCCACGGCCGAGGCCATCCGGCGGGCGTTCTCCCGCTGCTCCTCGACGGTCCCGGCCTGCCCCTCCGCGGTGAGCACGTTGCCGCCGAGGGCGACGACGACGGTGCCTCTCACGGCTGCCTGAGCGCGAGCCAGATCAGCCGCGCCGGCCGCGCCCCGGGGTTCCGCCACCGGTGCGGGCGATCCGTCCGGAAATGGAACGCGTCGCCCCTTCGGAGCTCGTGCCGCTCGCCCTCCACCTCGAACTCCATCCGCCCCTCGAGGACGAACACGAGCTCCTCGCCGGGGTGCTCCATCGGGCGGGAACCGCTGTCCGCCCCGGGCTCGACCGTCGCCACCGCCCCGGCGAGGAAGAACCTGCCGTACGGCCCGCTGATCCCCTCCAGGCGGAGGCCCCGCTTCGAGGTGAACACGCCGGGTCGGTCGCCCGCCGGGATCATCACCGCCGGCGCGGTCCGGCCCTCCTCGACGAAGTAGGACACCGGGCGGTTGAGGGCCTGGGCCAGCTTCATCAGCGTGGCGATCGTTGGCACCATGCCGTTCCGTTCGATCTTGTGGATGGCGGCGGCCGAGACCCCTGAGCGCTCCGCGAGCTGCTGCAGGGAGAGGCCCTTCTGCCGGCGGAGCTGCCGGACCTTGGGGCCGATCGCTGCGATCACGTCTTCCACGCGCGGATCCTCGGTTGAGTCCGGGCCCGGAGCCCGGGTAGAGTGGTGAACGTCACGTTGAATATAGTAGATGGGCCTTCGGGCCGCCAAGGAGGCGGGAGGAGGATCGAGGATTTGCCCGGCCGGGTCGTCGTGATCGGAGGAGGGGCCGCCGGCATCGGGGCCGCGGGCGCCGCCAAGCAGACCGACCCCAGCCTCGAGGTGTTGGTCTTCACGGAGTATGAGGACGCGGCGTACAGCCCCTGCGGGATCCCCTACGTGCACGGGCGGGAGATCGAGAGCTTCGAGAAGCTCTTCCTCCAGGGCAAGGAGCACTACGAGGCGATCGGCATCGACATCCGGTACGAGACCCTCGTGACCTCGATCGACCTGGACCGCCGGGAGGTCACGGTCCTGCCGCGGGGAGACCTCGCGTTCGACACGAAGCGGCACCGGGAGCTCCTGGAGCGCGTGTACGGCGAGGGGGAGCGGGTGGGCTTCGATCTCCTCGTGATCGCTTCCGGGTTCGACTACGAGGCCCCAGCGATCCCCGGCGCGGACCTCGAGGGGCTGTATTACGTGAAGAACATCCGGCGGGCGATGGAGTGGGACCGGGTCCTCGACGGGGCGAGGACCGCGGTGGTGCAGGAGGCGACGCCGCTCGGCCTCGAGATGGTGACCGCCCTCGCGCACCGGGGGATCGAGACCCACCTCGTGGACCCGCGGCCCTGGCCCCTCGCCGACGTGGGCGACCCAGACATCATGCAGCCGGTGGAGGAGTCGTGGGTGGAGATGGGGGTGAAGCTCCACCTCAACACCCAGGTCGAGGCCTACGTCGGCGATGGACGGGTGCGGGCCGTCCGGACCACCGAGGGGGAGATCCCCGCCGACGTCGTCGTGGTGTGCACGCACAAGCGCCCGAACAACACGCTCGCCCGGAGGGCCAGGATCCCCATCGGGTCGACCGGCGGGATCATCGTCGACGAGCGGATGGCTACGGACGTCCCGGGGGTGTGGGCGGCGGGGGATTGTGCCGAGATCCCCCACGAGCTGGCCCGGATCCCCCTGACCGGGCTCACGGGCAGCCACGCGTATGCGCAGGGCAAGGTGGCGGGCACGAACCTGGCGGGGGGCGACCGCACCTACCAGCCGGTCTACGTGCCCTGGGGGATGGTGGCGGGCACGTGGATGATCGGGGGTGCGTCCTTCGGGGAGACCACCGCGAAGGCCCTGGGGATCCCTCACGTCGTGGGGGTCGCGGAGGGGATCTCCCGGGCCCGGTACTACCCCGGTGTGCGGAAGATCCGCGTGAAGCTGCTGTTCGACCCCGACGAGCACCATCTGCTCGGGGGCCAGATGGTCGGGGGCGAGGGGATCAAGGAGCGGGCCGACTTCCTCGGGATGTGCATCCGGCTCCGGGCCCGGGCCGAGGACCTGGCCACGATGGAGAACGTGTACTCGCCGCCGATCGGGGCCCTGAACGAGCCGATCGCCCTCGCCGCCCAGCAGGGCGTGGCGGCCCTCTCCGGGAGGGGCTGATGCGGCCGGCCGCCTGGCTCCGCCGCCGCGCCGAGGACGCGCTGCTCGAGGCGGCGCAGGAGGAGATGGCGCGGCGGGCCGGGCGGCCGTACCGGCCGATCCATCGGGGTCCGGCCGGGTTCTTCTGGCGACGGGTGTTCGTCCCGATCTACCGCCTGCTTCCCTGGCGCCTCAGGTGGTGGGTGATGCGGACGCTCCCGGGTAGCCACCGGCGACGGTGGCGGGAGCGGGGTCCGCCCAGCCCCGCGCCGGCCGGTCGGTGATGGGTCCGTGGCTCGACGGGAAGGAGGTTCCGCCGTGGCGGAGATCGTAGGTGAGCGGGTGCAGCCTGGGGACGCGATCGTCGACTACGAGGAGAAGGTCTTCCCGGACATCCAGGCCGAGCCCGGGGAGAAGGCGTACGTGTTCATCCACTCCGTCCCCTTCGAGAACTCGGTGGTCCTCGTCAACCTCCTCACGGCCACCCGGCTGGTCCGCAAGGGGTTCGACGTGAGCATCGTCCTGTTCGGGCCGGGTTCGCTGATCGCCTCGGCGACCCGGGGGTTCCCCAAGGTCGGGGACGAGGCGTTCCCCGGGCACCTCAACCTGAACAAGCAGCTCCAGACCATCATGGACGAGGGGGGGAAGGTCTACGCCTGCCGGTTCTCCGCGGCCGCGCTGTACGGCTTCCGGGAGACGGACTTCATGGAGGGCGTGAAGCCGATCCACCCCCGCGACGTCCTGGACGCCGCGCTCCAGGCCTACCGCGAGCGGGCGTTCGTGATGCACACCTGGAACCTGTGATCTGGGCACCATCCGGCTCGGGGGCCGCGGGGAGGGGGCCCGGGGCCCCCGTGCCGGACCTCGTGCGGCGCTGGGAGGAGGCCGAGCGCCGCCTCTACCCAGGGATGCTGGTCGACCCCGACCGCACCGTCGCCCGCATGCGCGTCGTGCGGGCGATCGCGGACCGCCTCCGGGCGATCCCGGACGCGGAGGCGCTGGCTCGAGCGTGGGAGCGTGGCCCCGAGCTCGCGCGCGAGGCCCTCGCCCGGGAGCCCGGGCCCTTCGAGGAGGGCGAGCCGGAGCTCGTGGCCGGTGCGGCGTTCGCGCTCCGCCACCGGGAGCTCGCGGCGGAGGCCGCCCGACGTGAGCGCCGGCGGCGGATCGAGGAGGCCGAGCGGGCCGGGTCTGCCTGGGTCGTCCTCGCCGAACGAGGGATCGCGGGGGACCCCCCGATGCCGTACCCGGAGCCCTACCGGCGCGTCGAGATGCGCCTCGTCGACGGCCTGGGCGTGCACCTCTTCGTCGAGCCCGACCCCGACTCCGAGGGCGCGCTCTACGGGGTCGAGGTCCTCCGTCTCGATCCGAGATCCGGCGAGATCCTCGGGGAGGGGGAGCGCGTCGTGCTCCGCGATCCTGCGGAGTGGCGGCGGGCGATCGAGCGGGCTCGGCAGCGGCCGGGCCCGGACCGCGAACCGTCGGACCCGCCGCGATAGGCCGCCTCCGGGGACGCGGTCCGTTCGTTCGGCCGGGCCGTCGATCCCCGGTCGGAGCGCAGAGGGCCCTTTACTTTGGTACGAAGTCTTTTCTACTATCCGAAAGACGGGCTCCAGGAGGTGGGGGGATGCCGCCCATCACGATCGTGTTCTTCGTGACCGGCCTCGCGGTGTGGGCCAACGCGCTGTACTTCCTGGGGATCGGGTCCTCTCCCAAGGAAGGGGGCACCGATCCCCTCCGGGCCGTCGGCTGGGTCACCTTGGCCGCCGGCGTGGTGGACTTCTTGCAGGCCTTCGACATCCTCTCGCAGGGCCTCGCGGGCGAGGGATCCATCCTCATCGGAGGGCTGGTCGCGATCTACGCGACGTTCTTCACGTTCCTCGGCGTCACGGAGATCCTGGGGCTGGACCTCCGGCCCCTCGGGAACGTGGCCTTCGCCGTCGCCCTCGTCCCGCTCTTCTACTGGAACGTCTTCGCCGGGGGTTGGATGTTCCGGTCGATCCTGATCGTGTGGGCGATCGTCTTCCTGGCGATCACCGCCACGACCTACGGCAGGTTCAACCCCAAGGCCCTGGGGATCCTGCTCGTCATCACGGCCACGTACACCTTCTGGACCCCCGCGGTCATCCTCGCCCTCGGGCGGTCCATCCCCTAGGGGCGGAGGCGCGTCGGCGAGGAGGGCTGGGGGCCCAGGGGGTCCCCGGCGATGCGGGGCGTGCCCCGGTGGTCCTCTCGCCCGTACCCGGCCCCGGGCGGGGCACGACCTCGGCCGAGACGGCCATCCCCGGTTGACAGCGGGCGGCGGCAGGGACAGGATTGGTAGAGACTCGTTTCCTAAAGTAAAGGGCCGGAGGCGGCCCGGGGAGCGAACCGGGAGGCGGCATGGCGCAGGAGCGGGTAGCCGGGAGGGTCATCGACGGCCACAGCCACATCGGGTTCATGGAGCCGTGGCGGTACTACAACCTGCCCGAGCCAGTGAACCCGACGGTCTACGAGTTCCCCACGGTGGAGGACTACGTGAAGGACCACCTGGACCGTTACGGGGTCGAGCGCGGCCTGGTCCTCACCAACTACGGGATCCCCAGGCAGGAGCAGCCGTTCAGCCTGAACCCGCTGGTCCTCGAGGCGTGCCAGGCGAGCGACCGGGTCCTGGGCGGGTTGTGGGTGTCGTTCCTCCCCGAGAACAAGGAACGGACGATGGAGGCCCTCTCCCACGTCGGCGAGCGGGGCGTCGTCGCGCTGAAGACGACGTTCCTCCTGGGCGGCACGCCCAACCCGGACGAGTGGGACGAGGCGACCACCGAGATCGCCGAGGCCTGCTTCAGGGCCGCCGAGGAGCACGACCTCGTCTTCCACTTCCACACGAGCCCGGGCGGGGCGTCGGACATCAACAACTACATCCCGATGGTCGAGCGCTACGGGAAGCGCGTGAAGATCTACCTGGTCCACTTCGGCGGGGGGGTGAGCGGGCACATCAAGCTCGTCCCGAGGTTCCTGGACTGGGTGGAGCAGGGCTACAAGGTCTACACCGACACGACGTGGTCGGTGGGGTTCGGGCCGCGCTGGCTCATGACCGAGATCGAACGGCGCGGCGTGGGCCACGACCGGGTGCTGTTCGCGTCCGACGAGCCGTGGAGCGACTTCTGGGGCGAGTACTACAAGATCGCCGGCGCCCGCGGGGTGAGCCAGGAGCTCAAGGAACGGATCCTGTATCGGAACTTCGAGGAGCTCTACGGGCCCAAGGCGTGAAGGCGCGCTGGTGAGCACCGCGGTGACCCAGGGGATGGGCCGATCCGACCCCGAGGTCGGGCGGCTCATCATCGAGCTCCAGAGCCTCGGCGTCCGGGTGGAGGACGGGGGCCTGGAGGGACGCCGGGGCGGCGCGGGGCCCTCGGACGCCGGGATGATCTGGGTCGAGGGCGTTCCGGTCACGTTCCCGTTCGCGGCCGAGTACGTGGCCCGCTCTCCGTTCGTCCTCCGGCCCGACGGCGACGGCTGGGCCCTGTACCGCGGAGACCGGCGCCTGGCGAGCGCGCGGATCCCGCCGCGGCCGCGGTTCTACGACCTCACGACGGCCGACGGGATCCCCTACTGGAAGATCGCCCTGCTCCACCTCGACTCGCTCGCGAGCACCGTGATCCAGACCTGCGTCTACTGGGACACGCCCGACCAGTGCGCGTTCTGCGGGATCGAGCTGTCGCTCCAGGCCGGGCGGACGATCCCCGTGAAGAAGCCCGAGCAGCTCGCCGAGGTGGCCGTCGCCGCGAAGGAACTGGATGGGGCGGCCGACGTCACGCTGACGACCGGGACGCCGAGGGGGTCGGACAAGGGCGCGCGGTACCTCGCCCGTTGCACCGCGGCGATCAAGGAAGCCGTGGACCTCCCCGTCGAGGTGCAGTTCGAGCCCCCGGAGGATCTGGAGGTCCTCGAGGAGGTGAAGGCGTCGGGCGTGGACGCGGTCGGGATGCACGTCGAGTCCTTCGACCCCGACGTGCTGGCTCGGATCGCGCCGGCCAAGGCCCGGACCGGGATCGACGGCTACTTCCGGGCATGGGAGCGGGCGGTGGAGCTGTTCGGCCGGGGGCACGTGTCGACCTACGTGATCCTCGGGATGGGCGAGGACCCCGACCTCACCGTGGAGGGATGCCGGCGCGCGGCCGACCTCGGCGTGTACCCGTTCGTCGTGCCGCTGCGGCCGATCCCGGGCACGCCCCTCGGCGACGTCCTCCCCCCGCCGCCCGACTACGTGGAGACGGTGTACCGGAAGGTCGCGCCGTACCTCGCCCTCCGCGGCCTCGGCGCGCACGGCACGGCCGCCGGGTGCGCCCGCTGCCAGGCCTGCTCGGCGATCGCCCGGTTCGAGGAGCCCGACCTGGATGTCCCGGGTCGCCGTCGTCTCCCCATTCTCGAGGCCCGCTGAGGCGGAGGCGGCGCTCCGGCGCGACCTCGAGGTCGCCTGCGTGATCGCGGCCACCGCGGAGGAGCTCGAGATCCACCACGAGATCCGGCGGCGGGTGTTCGTGGTGGAACAGGGGTTCTTCGAGCGGAGCGACCGCGACGAGCACGACGGGGATCCCGCCACGGTCCACATCCTCGGGCTCTACGGCCCGGTCGCGGGCGGCGCGGTCCGGATCTACCCGCTGAGCGAGCCGGGCCTGTGGAAGGGGGACCGGCTGGCGGTGCTCCCGGCGTTCCGCCGCCGCGGCCTGGGCGGGCCGCTGGTGCGCTTCGCCGTCCGGACCGCCGCGGCCCGGGGCGGCCACCGGATGATCGCCCACATCCAGCCGCCCAACGTCCGCTTCTTCGAGCACCTGGGGTGGGAGCGGGTGGGCGAACCCACGGAGTACGTGGGCCGTCCCCATCAGCTCATGGCGATCGACCTCCGGCCGTTCGCCTCCGGGTAGCTGGGGCGCGGAGCCCGGTCACCCCGCGCACCGCCCCGAGGTCGACCTCGCCCTCCCCGAGCCGCACCCGCAGGCGGCCGGTGGCGTCGGTCCGCCCGATCCGCTCGCACGCGAGCCCGCGCGTGAGGAACGCGCGACGGACGGCGTCGGCGTGGCGCGGCTCCGTCGTGAGGAGGAACCCGAAGGTCGGGAAGGTCACGAGCCAGGTCGGCGTCGGGACGTCCCGCGGGACCGGGATCCGGTCCAGGAGGACCACGGCCCCGGCGCCGGTCGGCTCGAGCAGCATGGCGAGCGAGCCGAGGATCCCGGCCATGCTCACGTCCTTGGCGGCCCGGACGCGCCCTTCCTCGGCGAGCCGTGGGAGCAGCTCGAGGTCGTCGGGGAGGGCGGATCCGCGCTCGGCCACCGAGGTGAACGCGGGGATCTCGGGTCGGAGGGTCCCCTCGAGGCAGCACGCGAGCAGCAGCGCCTGCCCCGGCCGGACCGCGGTCGCGGGGAGCAGCGCCCGGGCCCGCCCGAGGATGAACGCGGAGAGGGCCGCGGGGCCCTCCCGGGCCGTGAGGTGGCCGCCCACGACCGGGATCCGGTAGAGGTCCGCGGCAGCCCGGATCCCCTCGAGGACCCGGCGGGCGTGGGCCGGGGCGGCGACCACGGCGTCCACGAGCGCCACGGGACGTCCCCCCATCGCGGCCACGTCGTTCGCATTGGCGACGACGGCCGCGATCCCGGCCCCGTACGGGTCGCGCTCGACGAAGGGCGGCCAGATCGCCTCGCCCGCGAGCAGCAGGAAACCGTTCCCGTCGGGCAGGGCCGCGGCGTCATCGCCGGGACCGCGGACCGGATCGGTCGCGCCGAACACCTCCCT
>DATMBJ010000256.1:0-22854 GCA_035559315.1 Actinomycetota bacterium | reverse complement strand
CGGTCCCTAGATCCACTTCCAGGCCAGCCAGAACGTGCTGAGCCCGAACACGACGGCCGTGACCACCGTGATCCTATCCAGGCGCCGCTCCAGGGCGGTCCCGCCGGCCAGGGTGCTCGTGCCGCCGAACATGTCCGAGAGCCCGCTCCCCCGCCCCGCGTGGAGCAGGATGAACAGGATCAGGAGCAGCGCCGACAGGACGTCGACGACGATCACGACCGTGTTGATGACCCTCACGCGATCTCCTCCGGGGGTTCGGCGCCGGCCGCGGCGCCGGTCGTCTCCAGGATAGCGCGGTCGGGCAGGGGGAAGTGGCACGCGGCGACCTGGCCCGGGTGGTGCGGGAGCAGGGCGGGTTCCTCCTCCCGGCAGCGGGGGTGGACCCCTTCGAGCCCCTCGGCCGCCGCGGCCCGCCGGGTCTGGGGGCACCGGGGGTGGAACCGGCACCCCGACGGCGGGTCGATCGGCGAGGGGACGTCGCCCTCGAGGATGATCCGCTTCTTCTGCGCCGCGAGGTCGGGGTCGGGGATCGGGACCGCCGACAGCAGGGCCCCCGTGTAGGGGTGCTTGGGGTTCCGGTACAGCGTGATCCCCGGGGCTTCCTCCACGATCTTCCCTAGGTACATCACGGCGACCCGGTCCGAGACGTGCTTCACGACCGACAGGTCGTGGGCGATGAACAGGTAGGTGAGGTTGAACTCCTCCTGGAGGTCCTCCAGGAGGTTCAGGATCTGGGCCTGGATCGAGACGTCCAGGGCCGAGACCGGCTCGTCGCAGACGATCAGCTTGGGCCGGAGCGCCAGGGCCCGGGCCACCCCGATCCGCTGCCGCTGGCCGCCGGAGAACTCGTGCGGGTAGCGGTTGTAGTGCTCGGGGTTCAGCCCCACGAGCTCCATGAGCTGCTGGACCTCGGCCTTGATGCGGCCCTTGGGCACCGTGCGGTGCAGCCGGAACGGCTCGCCGATGATGCTCCCGACGGTCTTCCGCGGGTTCAGCGAGGCGTAGGGATCCTGGAAGATCATCTGCATGTTCCGCCGGACCTCCCGGAGCTCCCGTCCCCGCACGTGGGTGATGTCCCGCCCGTCGAACCAGATCCGGCCCTCGGTCGCGTCGTAGAGGCGGGTCACGACCCGGGCCAGGGTGGACTTGCCGCACCCCGACTCCCCCACCAACCCCAGGGTCTCCCCCGGGTAGATCTCGAGGTCCACCCCGTCCACCGCGTGCACCTGGCCGATCTTCCGCTGGAAGATGATCCCCCGGGTGATCGGGAAGTACTTCTTCACGCCCTCCAGCTTGAGCAGGGGACGCCGGTCGGTCTCGGCGGTGGGTGCGGCGCGCTCGCTCACGGACACGCTCACCTGCGGACCAGCACCTCCTCCCGGAAGATCCGCTCCTTGTCGGCGAGGGACAGGTGGCAGGCCGAGGCGTGCTGGCCGTCCTCGGGGAGCAGCGCGGGCACCTCGGTCCGGCACCGGTCGAAGGCGTACGGGCACCGCGGGTGGAACGGACAGCCCGGCGGCACGAGGATCAGCGAGGGCGGGAGCCCCTGGATCGGCTGGAGGCGCCCGCGGCTCTCCTCGTCGAGCCTCGGGAGCGAGCGGAGGAGCCCCCAGGTGTAGGGGTGGTGGGCGTCGTAGTAGATGTCCCGCCGGGTCCCGATCTCCATGATCCGGCCCGCGTACATCACCTGGATGTCGTCGCAGTGCTCGGCGACCACGCCGAGGTCGTGGGTGATCAGCACGACCGAGGCGTTGAACTCCTGCTTGAGGCGGTCGATCAGGTCCAGGATCTGCGCCTGCACGGTCACGTCGAGGGCGGTCGTGGGCTCGTCGGCGATCAGGAGGTCGGGGTTGAGCGCCAGGGCCATCGCGATCATCGCCCGCTGCCGCATCCCGCCCGAGAACTCGTGGGGGTACTGGTCGGCCCGCTCCTCGGGCCGGGGGATCCCGACCCGCCGGAGCATCTCCACCGCCTGCCGGTAGGCCTCGCGCTTCGGCACGTCCTGGTGGGCGAGGATGGCCTCGGCGATCTGGTAGCCGACCTTGTAGTAGGGGTGGAGCGAGGTCATCGGGTCCTGGAAGATCATCGAGATCCGGGCCCCCCGGATGTGGCGCATCTCCTCGGGAGGCAGCGCGAGGAGGTCCTGGCCCTGGAACAGTGCCTGCCCCTCGATGATCGCCTGCTTGCGCGTGATCAGCCCCATGATCGTGAGGAACGTGACGCTCTTGCCCGAGCCCGACTCCCCCACCACCCCGAGGGTCTCCCCGGGCATCACGCTGAACGAGACGCCGTCGACCGCCCGCACCAGGCCGTCCTCGGTCGGGAAGTGGACCTTGAGGTCCCGGACCTCGAGGAGCGGCTCGGCCACTACGTGTACCTCACCCGGGGATCGAGGAACGCGTACAGGATGTCGACCACGAGGTTCGAGACCGCGATGAAGAACGCCCCGAAGATCGTCACGCCCATGACCGCCGGGAAGTCGTTGATGCTGATCGAGTGGAGCGCGTACTGCCCGATCCCCGGCAGGTTGAACACGGTCTCGGTGATGAACGCCCCGCCCAGGAGGATCCCGAGGTCCAGCCCGAACATCGTCACCACCGGCGTGAGGGCGGCCCGCAGCCCGTGCTTGAAGATCACGCGGCGTTCGGACAGGCCCTTGGCCCGGGCGGTGCGGATGTAGTCCTCGGACATCGTCTCGATCAGGTTCCCCCGGGTCATCCGGGCGTAGAAGGCGGCGAACGAGAGGGCCAGGACCATCCAGGGCATCAGGAACCGCCCGTGCAGCACGGCCTCGACCAGGTTCTCCTGGGCCGGGATCCCGCTGCCCGGGAAGATCTGGAGCTTGAACCAGAACACGAACAGGAAGAGCTGGGCGAGCCAGAACACCGGCGCCGAGACCCCGAACAGCGCGAACAGCATCGTGGCCCGGTCCAGCACCGACCCCCGCTTGATCGCCGAGGCGATCCCGGTCGGGATCCCGATCAGGAGCCAGATCACGGCGGCCCCCACCGCGAGCGTCGCGGAGACCGGGAGCCGCTTGAAGATCTCCTCCTTGACCGGCACGAAGTTCTGCCACGAGTAGTAGTACTGCTCGTTCAGGAACCAGCCCGGCCACGGGACCAGGCCCTTCGCGAAGCGCCCGTACTGGACGTACCAGGGCTTGTCCAGGCCGAGGGCCCGTCGCGCGTCCTCGATCTCCTCGGCGGTCGTGGCCCGTCCGATCGCGCGGCGCGCGGGGTCCCCGGGCGGGAGCTTGATGAAGATCAGGAAGGTGAGGGCGGAGACGATGAAGAGGACGAGGATCAGGAACAGCGAGCGGCGGATCAGGTACCTGCCCATGGGTCCACCCGGAACCTTACACCAGGATCGGGGCGTGAGAGGGGGCCGGCCCTCGGCCGGCCCCCTCTCGGAGATGCGACCTCGCTACGCCTCCTCGGAGACGGCGATCCACTCGAGCGCCGCCAGCCCGTCGGCGATCGCGTACGAGTAGTTCACCACCCTCGTCGACGTGAGGTCGATGTTGTTGTCGAAGATGTACGGGACCCAGGGCACGACCTCTTCCATCAGGAGCCGGTCGAGGTCCGCGTAGCACTGGACCCGCTCGTCCCCGGTCTTCGGCGCGCACGCCGCGAGCTCCTCGTCGACGCTCGGCACCTCGGTGACCGTGTAGTCGTACTTCTTCAGGTACTCCGGGCTCGCGCCGACCAGCGAGTAGTTGCAGCAGCTCGGGAACAGCGACTCCGAGCCGAAGAGCGGCGGCATGAACGTGTACGCGTCGCTGAAGTCCTTGAGCCACCCGGGCGCCAGGCAGATCGCCATGTGCACCGACGGGTCGTTGCACTTGTTGTACATGGTGGTCCGCTCGAAGGACTTCACGTCGAGCGTCAGGCCCAGCGGCTCGATGTTGTCCTGGATCAGCGCGGCCTGGCCCGGGTAGGGGTCGGCCTCGTCGGTGATCGCCAGGATGTTCTCGCACACCGGGTCGTCGCAGACGCCGTCGCCGTCGGAGTCGTACTTCGACTGCTTCATCTCCTCCATCGCGGCGTTGATGTCGCCCTGGCTGTTGGGCGTCTCGTACGGGTCGTAGCCGAGGAGGAGGTTGTTGAGCAGCCCGTCGGGGACGATGTGGCCCGCGATCACGCCCGCGTCGGGCCCGCCCCGGAGCCGCCGCATCCCGTCCTTGTCGATCGCCAGGTTCACCGCCTTGCGGACGTGGACGTCGTCGAAGGGCGGCACGGCGAGGTTGAAGGCGAGGTACCGGACCCCGTCCGTCGGGTTGATGTGGAGGTACTGCTGGAGGTTGGGGTCGGTCTTGTACTGCCGGAGCAGGTTCGGCGGCACGATGCCGTCGAGCACCATGTCCAGCTCGCCCGCCTGCACCTTGTTGTACAGGTCGTTGTTGTCCCCGCCGATCGAGATCTCCATCCGGTCCACGTACGCCGGGCCCCGCGCCCCGTCGGTCGCGGGGTCGTAGGACGGGTTGCGGACCAGGATGATGTGCTGGCCGGGCTCGTAGCCCGAGACCGGGGTCTGGTCCTTCGGGGGAACCGAGAAGTCCAGGTTCTCCGAGCCCTCGAACATGTAGGGGCCGGAGGCCACCAGGAACCGGCCGTAGTCCCGGTCATGCCCCTCGGCCACGCCCAGCCGGGCGTCCGGGTCGTCCGGGTTCGGCGGGATCGGCGCGGTGGCCGGCATCGAGAACAGGTACGGCAGCCACCCCGCCGGCTCGCTGGTCTTCACCACCAGCGTGTGGTCGTCGGGGGTCGAGACCCCGGAGATCGAGTCGGCCTTCCCCTCGCTGAACTCGTCGAAGCCCTCGATCACGGAGTAGTAGAAGGAGTAGCCGTTCAGCGCGCACTCCTCGCACGCCTCCCGTTCCAGGGCCCGGACGATGTCCTGCGCGGTGACCTCCACGTCCTCGAGCGGCGGCGCGTAGTGGATGCCGCTCTTCAGCGTGAAGGTCCAGGTGAGCCCGTCGGACGAGACCTCGGGCATCGCCGTGGCGAGGTCAGGCTGGGGGACGTTCCCGTCCTGGTCCGCCGGCTTGCCGTTGTACGTGAGGAGCGTCCGCAGCAGGCAGCAGCGGTAGAACTCCCAGGTGACCGAGTAGTACTCCTTCTGCGGGTCGAAGGCGGCGCTCACGTCGCCGAGCAGCGCCCCCCGGAACGTGCCGCCGCGCGGGATCTCCTCGGGCGGCGGGCTCGTGGGCTGCTCCGCCGGTCCCCCGCCCGCGCAGGCCGTGGCCGCGACGGCGAGGACCGCGGCGAACGCCAGGAGCTTCAGATATCGCGTCACCGACACCCCCCTCTCAACGCGTGGAACCACTCCGCTTCCCGTGCTTCCCATCTGCACATCGTCAGGGCCGTTCATCCCCCCTTTCGCAAGGAGCGCCGTCCCATGATGGTTCTACGGGGCAACCGCGGTCCGGGGATCGAAGGCGTCCCGGAGCCCGTCCCCCACCAGGTTGAAGGCCAGCGTGGTGAGGAACAGGAACAGCCCGGGGAACAGCATCATCCACGGCGCGTACGTGAAGGTCTTGGCGGCCTCCGAGAGCATCCGGCCCCAGGAGGGCGTGGTGAGCGGCACGCCCACCCCGAGGAACGACAGCGCCGCCTCGAACAGCACGTTGTTCGGGATGATCAGGGTGGTGTAGACGATGATCGGGGCGAGCACGTTGGGGAGGACCTCCTTCCACATGATCCGGAGGTCGCTCGCGCCCATCGCCCGAGCCGCCTCCACGAACTCCTTCTCGCGGAGCGAGAGCACCTGGCCCCGGACGATCCGGGCGATGTACGGCCAGCTGAACAGCCCGATGATGTAGGAGACGAGGAGCAGGCCGGGCTTCACCAGGCCCCCCAGGCACCCGGGCCCGGTGCCGCAGGCCGCCGCGAGCCCCAGGGCGAGCAGGAGGACCGGG
The DNA here is from genome assembly GCA_035559315.1 of Actinomycetota bacterium. Lineage (GTDB taxonomy): Bacteria > Actinomycetota > UBA4738 > UBA4738 > HRBIN12 > DATLZM01. The sequence goes on along the minus strand of DATMBJ010000256.1, from coordinate 16,937 downwards.
AGCGACAGCACGACGTCGATGGCCCGGGAGATCACGGTGTCGATCCTCCCCCGGTAGAACCCGGCGGTCAGGCCCAGCACCACGCCGATCGTGACCGCGATCCCGGTGGCGAACACCGCCACGAACAGCGACGTGCGGGCCCCGTACAGGACCCGGACGAAGAGGTCCCGGCCGGCGTCGTCGGCCCCGAACCAGTACTGGGCGTTGGGGCCCTTGGGGAGCCCGTACTCGTCCAGCGTGGCCCGCTGATCCACGTCGTTCGGCCCGTGGTGGACGACCTCGCTCGCGATCACCGGGGCCAGGAGGGCCAGGGCCACCATCAGGAGGACGACCACGATGCCGGCCAGGGCGAACCGGTCCCGGCGGAACCGCCGCCAGAAGATCTGCCAGGGGCTGCGCCCGACGATCGATACGGACGGCTCGCCGCCCGCCGGAGCGGGGGCCCCCGTCAGGGCGGGCTCGGTGCTGACCTGGGCCATGACCGACCGACCTCTCCCTCTCCTCCGGCGCGCATCTTACGCCCGCGCGGGACCGCGGACCACGTGGCCGCGGACGCCGGGCGGGCCGCCTCGCGCGCCCTCACCGATACCTCACGATCAGCGCGAACTCCTCTGGATCCAAGCTCGCCCCGCCGACCAGGGCCCCGTCGATCTCGGGGTGGGCCATGAAGTCCCGGATGTTGCCGGCCTTCACGCTGCCCCCGTACTGGATGCGCACCGCCCCGGCGACCTCCGGGGAGGCCAGCGCCGCGATCGTGGCCCGGATCATCCCGATCACCTCCCCGGCGTCGGCCGGTTCAGCGTTCCGGCCGGTGCCGATGGCCCAGATCGGCTCGTAGGCCACCACGATCCGGGCCACCTCCTCGGCGGCCAGGCCGCGGAGCGCGGCCTCCACCTGCCCCCGCACCTTCTCCTCGGTGCGGCCCGCGTCCCGCTCCTCGAGCGTCTCCCCCACGCAGAGGATCGGGGCCATGCCGTGGGCCAGGACCGCCCGCACCTTCCGGGCCACGAACGCGTCGTCCTCCCCGAAGTGCTGGCGGCGCTCGGAGTGCCCGACGATCACGTAGGAGACCCGGAGCGCCTGGAGCATCGGGGCGGAGATCTCCCCGGTGAAGGCGCCCTGGGGCTCGGGGTGGACGTTCTGGGCCCCCAGCCCGAACGGCAGCCGGTCGCTCTCGATCAGGGTCTGGACCGCCCGGAGCGCGGTAAAGGGGGGGCAGATCACGACCTCGACCCGGTCGGCGTCGCCGCGGTCCAGCAGGTAGGAGAGCTTCTGGACGTCGCGGATCGCCTCCAGGTGGGTCTTATGCATCTTCCAGTTCGCGGCGATGATCGGCCGCCTGGCCACCCTAGGCCTCCAGCACCGCGATCCCGGGGAGCTCCCTGCCCTCGAGGAACTCGAGGGAGGCCCCCCCGCCGGTCGAGAGGTGGTCGAACGAGTCCGAGAGCCCGGCCCGGGCGATCGCCGCGAGCGTGTCGCCCCCGCCCGCGACCTTGAAGGCCCGGCACCCCGCGATGGCGGTGGCCACACCGCGGGTCCCGGCCGAGAACGGCTCCAGCTCGAAGACCCCCATCGGGCCGTTCCAGAGCACGGTGCGGGCGTCGGCCACGATCCGGGCGAACTCCTCCACGGTCCGGGGCCCGATGTCGAGGGCCATGTGGTCGCGGGGGATCTCCCGGGCCGGCACCGTGCGCCACTTCGCGTCGGCGGAGGCCTCGGGGGCCGCCACGGCGTCGACCGGGAGCTCGAGGAGCACGCCCCGCTCGCTGGCCAGCCGACGCGCCCCCCGGACCTCGTCGAACCGCTCGGGCTCCACCAGGGTCCGGCCGACCTCTGCGCCCTCGGCCGCGAGGAACGTGAAGGCCATCGCGCCGCCCAGGAGGAGCGCGTCCACCCGCTCCACCAGGGCCGCGATCGTGCCGAGCTTGTCCGAGACCTTCGCGCCCCCGAGGACCGCGACGTAGGGGCGCTCGGGATCCTCCCGCAGGCGCCCCAGGACCTCGACCTCCCGCTGGAGGAGGCGGCCCGCCACCGCCGGGCGGCCCCGGGCCAGCATCGCCCGGGGGAGCGCCTCCACCGACGCGTGGGCGCGGTGGGCCGCGCCGAACGCGTCGTCCACGTAGGCGTCGGCCAGCGCGGCCAGCTCCTCGGCGAAGCCGGGATCGTTCGCCTCCTCCCGGGGGTCGAACCGGAGGTTCTCGAGCATCAGGACCTCCCCCGGCGCGAGGGCCGCGCAGGCCGCCCGGACCGGCTCTCCGGTCACGAGGTCGAGGGCCCGCACCTCCCGACCCAGGAGCTCGGCCAGGCGGCGCGCCACCGGCGCGAGGCGCAGCTCCTCCCGGACCTGCCCCTTGGGCCGGCCCAGGTGCGAGGCGACCACGAGCCCCGCGCCCCGCTCGAGCAGCTCGACGAGCGTGGGGACCGTGGCCCGGATCCGCGCGTCGTCGGCCACCGCGCCCCCCTCGATCGGGACGTTGAGGTCGGCCCGGACGAAGACGCGGAGGCCGGCGACGTCGCCGAGGTCGTCGAGGGTCCGGAGCTTCACAGGCGCTCCGCGATCATCTCCACCAGCTCGACGAGCCGGTTCGAGTACCCCCACTCGTTGTCGTACCAGCCGATGACCTTCACCAGGTTCCCGATGGCCATCGTCGAGAGCGCGTCGAACACGCACGACGCGGGGTTCCCCACGACGTCGGTCGAGACGATCGGGTCCTCGGTGTAGACCAGGCGCCCGCGGAGCCGTTCGGTCTGGGAGGCCTCGCGGAACGCCTCGTTCACGTCCTCCACCGAGGCCTCGCGGGCGAGCACGCACACGAGGTCGGTCACCGAGCCGTCGGGCACCGGCACCCGCATCGCGACCCCGTCCAGTCGGCCCTTGAGCTCGGGGATCGCGAGCGAGGAGGCCTTCGCGGCGCCGGTGGAGGTGGGGATGATGTTGATCGCCGCGGCCCGGGCCCGGCGGAGGTCCTTGTGGGGGAGGTCCAGGATCCGCTGGTCGTTCGTGTAGGCGTGGATCGTGGTCATGAAGCCCCGCTCGATCCCGAACGCGTCCTGGAGGACCTTGGCCATCGGCACCACGCAGTTCGTCGTGCACGAGGCGTTCGAGATCACGTGGTGGGCGGCCGGGTCGTAGGCGTCCTCGTTCACGCCCAGCACGATCGTGATGTCCTCGCCCTTGGCCGGCGCGCTGATCACGACCTTCCGGGCCCCCGCCCCCAGGTGCAGCTCGGCCTTGGCCCGGTCCGTGAACAGCCCGGTGGACTCGAGCACCACGTCCACCCCGAGGTCGCCCCAGGGGAGGGCCGCCGGGTCGCGCTCGGCGAGGACCCGGAAGGCCCGGCCGTTCACCGCGATGCCGTCATCGGTGGCCTTGATGTCCGCGTCCAGGACCCCCAGGACCGAGTCGTACTTGAGCAGGTGGGCCAGGGTCCTGGCGTCGGTGATGTCGTTCACCGCCACGACCTCGAGGTCCGCGCCCCGCTGGATCGCGGCCCGGAAGAAGTTCCGGCCGATGCGGCCGAACCCGTTGATGCCAACCCTCACCGTCATCGGTTCCCTCCTCGAGCGACGGGTCCCATCCTATCCGCCCTCCCGCGGCGCCGCCGCGGGGCGCGGGGGCCGGACGTCCCCCCGGGGGCGGGCCCCCCTCCCCTGGCCTCGCCCGCCCGCCGACGGGCTCGGCGCCCCGACCCTAGCCGCGGTCGAGGTCGCGGTGGTCGACGGCCGTGGGCAGGCCCCGCTCCCGGAACCACCGGGCGAGCTCGTCCACGACGACCACCGATCGGTGCCGCCCGCCGGTGCACCCCACGGCCACCGTGAGGTAGGACTTCCCCTCCCGCACGTAGCCCGGGACCAGGACGTCCAGGAGCGCCCGGAGCCGTTCCATGAACGCGTCGTAGGCCGGCTGGCTGGTCACGTACCGCCGGACCCGCTCGTCGCTCCCGGGGAGCGGGCGGAGATCGTCCACCCAGTGGGGGTTGGGGAGGAAGCGGACGTCGAGCACGAGGTCGGCGTCCCGGGGCGTGCCGTACTTGTAGCCGAAGGACACCAGCGAGACCTGGAGGCTCTCCTCGGGGGGCGCGTCGGCGAAGGCCTCCCGCACCCGGTCCCGCAGCTCGTGGGGGGTGAGCCCGGTGGTGTCGAGGATCAGGTCCGCGTCCCCGCGCAGGCTCTCCATCATCAGGCGCTCCTTCCGGATCCCCTCCACCACGCGGTCCGCTGGGGCCAGGGGGTGGCGCCGGCGGGTGGCCTCGTAGCGGTTCACCAGGGTCTCGTCGGAGGCCTCGAGGTAGAGGATGCGGTAGGCGATGTGGAGCTGCTTCAGCTCCTCCAGCGCCTTCGACAGCTCCCCGAAGAACACGCCGCCCCGGGCGTCCACCACCACGGCGACCCGGCTCGGCCCGCCGGGGCGGTCGGCGAGCTCGGCCATCTTCGACAGGAGGGCCGGGGGGAGGTTGTCCACGACGAAGTAGCCCAGGTCCTCGAGGCACCGGGCGGCCTCCGAGCGCCCCGCCCCCGAGAGGCCCGTGATGATCGTGAACCCCGGCCCGGTGCGCCGGGGGGCCTCCTCCTCCGCCTCCCCGGCGGGCGCCGACGCCGCTCGGTCCCCCGCCGGCTCCCCGGCCCGGGCCTCGGCCGTCGGCTCGCGGACCGCGTCGGCCATCAGGCGCTCTCCCGGCGCTCCGCGGGGGCCCGGAGGTGCTCGTGGATGGCTCGGGCCAGCTCCGGCCCGATCCCCCGGACCCGCGCGATCTCCTCGGGCGGGGCCGCGCGGAGCCGGGCGAGCGACCCGAACGCCCGCAGCAGGGCCCGCTTCCTCGTCGGTCCCACGCCCGGCACCTCGTCGAGGGGGGAGGCGAGCGTCCGCTTCGCCCGCTTCGTCCGGTGGTACGTGAGCGCGAACCGGTGGGCCTCGTCCCGGAGGTGCTGGAGGACGAAGAGCGCCTCCGAGGACCGCGGGATCCGGAGGGGCTCCGGGCGGCCCGGGAGGTAGACCTCCTCCAGGCGCTTGGCGAGCCCCACGGCGGGGATGTCGAGCCCCAGCTCGGCGAGGACGCGCACGGCCACGCCGAGCTGGCCGGCGCCCCCGTCCACCACCACGAGCCCCGGCGGGTACGAGAACCGCCGGGGCCGGCGCTCGCCGTCCCCCGCCTCCCGCTCCTCGAGGAGCCTGCGGAACCGCCGTCGGAGCATCTCCTCCATCGAGGCGAAGTCGTCCTGGCCCGCCACGCCGCGGATCTCGAACCGCCGGTAGTCGGAGCGCTTCGGCAGCCCGTCCTCGAAGACCACCATCGAGCCGACCACGTCCGTCGGCCCCAGGTTCGAGACGTCGTAGCACTCGATCCGGAGCGGGGCCTGCGGGAGACCGAGCTCCTCCGCGAGCTGGGCCAGGGCCCGGGAACGGGCCCCGAAGTCGGAGGCCCGGCGGAGCTTGTGCCGCTGGAACGCCTCCTCGGCGTTCCGCGTCACCATCTCGAGCAGCTTCCGCTTGGCCCCGCGCTCGGGGACCCCGATCGCCACCCGGCCGCCGCGGCGCTCGGAGAGCCACTCCTCGAGGACCTCGCGGCCCTCGGGGAGGACCGGGACCAGCACCCGGGCCGGCACGTCGTCCCGCTCCATGTACAGCTCCCTGAGGAAGGACGCCACGAGCTGGGGGCGGTCCAGCTCCTCGACGCGGTCCACGACCCAGCCCTTCCGCCCCATCACCCGGCCCCGGCGGACGAAGAATGCCTGGAAGCAGGCCTCGAGGTCGTCCTCGGCCAGGCCCACGACGTCGAGGTGCTCCTCCCGCGGCAGCACCATCTCCTGGCTCTCCATCGCCCGCCGCGCCGCGAAGAGCTGGTCCCGGAGCTTGGCCGCGAGCTCGAACTCCTGCCGGGCCGCCGCCTCTCGCATCTCCCGGTCCAGCCGCCGCAGGACCGGCTCGTGGTTCCCGGCGAGGAAGTCCGAGAGGGCCTCCACGTGGACGCGGTAGGCCTCCTCGGTGATGCCGGTGAGCGCCGGCACGCAGGGCCCCGCGCACCGCCCGATGTCGTAGTACAGGCAGGGCCGGCCGGCCCGGGCCCGCTGGTCGAAGAAGCGGTCGGAGCAGGTCCGGACCGGGAAGACCCGGGTGAGCGCGTCGAGCGTCTCCCGGATCGCGTAGGCGTGCCCGTAGGGGCCGAAGTACCGGACGTCCCGCCGCTTCCGGCCGCGGAGCACCTGGGCCCGCGGCCAGCGCTCCCCCACCGTGATCGCGAGGTAGGGGTAGCTCTTGTCGTCGCGGTAGCGGACGTTGAACCGGGGCCGGTGCTCCTTGATCAGGTTGTACTCGAGCATCAGCGCGTCGACCTCGGTCCGGGCCACGATCCAGTCGACCGAGGAGGCCGCGGCCACCATCGCCTCGGTCCTGGGGTGGAGGGGCCGGCCCCAGTAGCTCGCCAGCCGCTTGCGGAGCGAACGCGCCTTCCCCACGTACACCACCCGGCCGTCGCGGTCCCGGAAGAGGTAGACGCCGGGTTCGTCGGGGATGGTCGACGCCTCCGGCCGCGGCACGCTCACGAGGTCATCGTACGACAGGGGGGCGCCGCCCCCGGGGAGCCCTCGGGAGGCCCGCCGCCGCTACTCGGCGGTGAGCGTCCCGGTCATCGTGGTGGGGTGGTAATCGCAGCGGAAGAAGTACTCGCCGGGGTCGAGCGCAGGGACCTCCGCGATCAGCATCACGGGCGCCGGCGGGTCGTTCGGGAACGACCCCGCCTCCGCCAGCTTCTCCGAGGCGGACCGGTCGGTGTACAGGGCCCAGTTGTGGGGGATCCCGGCGTCCCGGTTGTCGAAGCAGACCGTGAACGGTTCGCCGGCGGGGACCGTGAGCTCGGTCTGGTCGAAGCCGTTGCTGATCGCCCCAGGGGACGCCGTGATCCGGACCCCGTCCCGTGGGCACTCGCCCGGCGCCGGGCCGCCCGTCGGGGTGCCCGTGGGCTGGGGGCTCGGGGACGTGGGCGGCGGCGTGGTCGGTGACGCCCCGGGGCTCGCCAGGCCCGTGGGCCGGGCGAGCGCGAGCCCCTCCACGTCCTCGTAGGCCCCGAGCAAGAGGTCGCCGTGGGCCGGGTCGTACCAGGCGACGAACGCGGCCGAGCCGTCCGACGCCACCGCGACGTCGGGCGACGTCCCCCCGGCCGTCCCGGGGGCCTCGACCTCCTCGAAGCCGTCCGGCCCCCCGCTCGCGAGATGCACGCCCCGGCCGTCGTCCCACGCCACCCACACCGTCCCCTGGCCGTCGACGGCGATCCCGGTGCGGGAGGTCGTCCCCTCGGCCGAGGCCACCGTCGACGTGCGCCATCCGCCGCCGTCCGAGGCCGCGACCCGCACCTCGCCGCCCGCTGAGTACGCCGCGTACAGCCCCCCGTCGGGACCGCCCGCGAACGAGAGCGCCGCGGCGTCGGCCCGGGTCTCGATGGCCTCGGTCCCCCACCCCCCGTCGGCGGCCCGCCGCGCCACGGTGGGCGTCCCCCCGTCCAGGAACGCCACCACGGGCTCGCCGCCCACGATCGCGACCCCGGCCGGGCCGGCCGAACCGCCTGCGGCGGCCACGACCTCGGTCTCCCAGGAGCCCCCGGACCGGGTGGCGAGGGTCACCTCGGCGCGGCCCCCGGTGGCGTCGACGAACGCCACCGCCGGCTCCCCCGCCTCGTCGACCGCGAGCGCCGGCGACCCCAGCGCCCCCGCCCGCCCCAGGGGCTCGCGGAGCTCCCGGACCGGTTCGACCGAGAACGACGTGCCGTCGCCCGAGGCGTACCAGACCCCGGTGTCGGCGACCCACGCCACGTGCAGCCCCCCGCCACCGTCCACGGCGACGTCGGTGCCGTTCACGTTCCCGGCCGTCATCGAGGACAGCTCCTCCACGGTCTGCGGCCCGAACGGCACGGCCACCGGCGCGTCCGCCGCCATCGCCACCCCGCCCCGGATCCACGAGCCGTCCCGCCGGGCGTCGATCACCACCGCCGGAACCGTGGGGGCGTCGAGGGGACGGGTCTCGGGGACCTCCCCGGGCTGGGTGGGCTCCTCGAAGGCGAAGGCCACCACCACCGGCTGACCCTGGGCGTCGACCGCGACCGAGGGGAACCGGCCCACGTCGCTCACGGCGTCCACGACGACCGGCACGAAGGTCCGCCCGCTGCCCAGCTCGAGCTCGGGCTCGGGCGGCCTGCCGCAGGCCGCCGCGAGCAGGCCGAGGGCGAGCGCGAGGAGCGCGGGCTTCCTGGACACAGCGGCCGCGATACTAGCAAGCGCGGCCCGCCCGGGGCGACGGCCGGCGTCGCGGCGAGGATCAGCGCGCCGCGGCCGCCTCGAGCGGGAGCACCTCCAGGACCTCGGCCAGGAACCGGCCCGTGTGGGAGCGCGGCTCGAGGGCGATGGCCTCGGGCGGCCCGGCCGCCACCACCTCGCCGCCCGCGTCCCCGCCCTCCGGGCCCAGGTCGATGATCCAGTCCGCGGTCTTGATCACGTCCAGGTTGTGCTCGATCACGACGACCGTGTTCCCCGCGTCCACCAGGCGCTGGAGCACCGCCAGGAGCTTGCGGATGTCCTCGAAGTGGAGGCCGGTAGTGGGCTCGTCGAGCACGTAGAACGTGTTCCCCGTGGCCCGCTTCTGCAGCTCGGCGGCGAGCTTGATCCGCTGGGCCTCGCCGCCGGAGAGCGTCGGCGCCGGCTGCCCGAGCTTGATGTAGCCCAGGCCCACATCGGCGAGGGTCTGCAGGTGGCGCGCGATCACCGGGACGTTCCGGAAGAAGTCCAGGGCCTCGTCCACGCTCATCTCCAGGACGTCGGCGATGCTCCGGTTCTTGTAGCGGACCTCGAGCGTCTCGCGGTTGTACCGCCGCCCCTTGCAGACCTCGCAGGTCACGTAGACGTCGGGCAGGAAGTGCATCTCGATCTTGATCTGCCCGTCGCCCGCGCAGTTCTCGCACCGCCCGCCCCGGACGTTGAACGAGAACCGGCCCGGGAGGTAGCCGCGGACCCGGGCCTCCGGGACCTGGGCGAACAGCCGGCGGATGTGGTCGAACACGCCTGTGTAGGTCGCGGGGTTCGACCGCGGGGTCCGCCCGATCGGCGACTGGTCGATGTCGATCACCTTGTCGATCTGCTCCCACCCGACCAGGCGCCGGTGCTTCCCCGGCAGGGCCTTGGACCGGTAGATCTTCTGCATGAGGGCCCGGAGCAGGACCTCCTGGACGAGCGTCGACTTCCCCGATCCCGAGACCCCGGTCACGCAGACGAAGAGCCCGAGGGGGATCTCGACCGTGATGTCCTTCAGGTTGTGCTCGCGGGCCCCCTCCAGGCGGAGCCAGCGCCCGGTGGGCGCCCGCCGCCGCCCGGGCACCGGGATCCGCCGCCGCCCGGAGAGGTAGGCGCCGGTGAGCGACCGCTCCTCGAGGAGCAGCCCCTCGAGCGGGCCCGAGTAGACGATCTCGCCGCCCTCCGCCCCGGCCCCGGGGCCGATGTCCACGATGTGGTCGGCGGCCCGGATCGTGGCCTCGTCGTGCTCCACCACGATCAGGGTGTTGCCCAGGTCCCGCAGCCGCAGGAGCGTGTCGATCAGCCGGCGGTTGTCCCGCTGGTGGAGCCCGATTGAGGGCTCGTCGAGGATGTAGAGGACCCCGACCAGCCCGCTCCCGATCTGGGTCGCGAGCCGGATCCGCTGGGCCTCGCCCCCCGCGAGCGTGGCGGAGGCCCGGTCCAGCGTGAGGTAGTCGAGCCCCACGTCCACCAGGAACCCCAGGCGCGCCCGGATCTCCTTGAGCAGGCGCTCGGCGATCATCCGCTCCCGGTCGGAGAGCTCCACGGTGTCGACGAACCGGAGGCACTCCCGGATCGAGAGCGCGGTCAGCTGGGCGATGTTGAGCCCGCCGACCGTGACCGCGAGCGACTCCGGCCGCAGCCGCGCGCCGCCGCAGGCCCGACAGGGGACCTCCCGCATGTACTGCTCCAGGCGCTCCCGCTGGGCGTCGGAGTCGGTCTCGGCGTGGCGGCGCTCGATGTTGGGGATCACGCCCTCGTAGGTCGTCCAGTACGCCCGGACCCGCCCGTAGCGGTTCCGGTAGCGGACGTAGATCTCCTCGTCGCTCCCGTAGAGCAGGACGTCCCGGGCCTCCTTGGGGAGCTTCCGCCACGGCGTGCGCAGGTCGAACCCGTGGGCCTCGGCCACCGCCTCCAGGACCCGGTCCCAGTACTCGAGGCGCGACCCGGCCCACGGGGCGATGGCCCCCTCCGCCACCGAGAGGTCGGGGTCGGGCACCACCAGCTCGGGGTCCACCTCCAGGCGGGTCCCCAGGCCGTCGCAGGTCTGGCAGGCGCCGTAGGGCGAGTTGAACGAGAAGTTCCGGGGCTGGAGCTCGTCGAAGGACAGGCCGCAGTTCGTGCAGGCCAGGTTCTGGGAGAAGGTCTGGACCTCCTCCTTCCCGTCGGTCTGGACCGCGATCGCCGCGATCCCCTCGGCGAGCTGGAGGGCCTGCTCGATCGAGTCCGCGACCCGCCGGCGGATCCCCGGCTTGGCCACCAGGCGGTCCACGACCACCTCGATCGTGTGCTTGTAGTAGCGGTCGAGGCGGATCGGCTCGGAGAGGTCCCGCACCTCGCCGTCGATCCGGGCCCGGACGAAGCCCTTGCGCGCCAGGTCGGCGAGGAGCCGCTCGTACTCGCCCTTCCGCCCCCGGACCACCGGCGCCAGCACCTGGAACCGGGTGCCCTCGGGGAGCTGCATCACCTGGTCCACGATCTGCTCGGGGGTCTGCCGGCCGATCGGCCGGCCGCAGCGCGGGCAGTGGGGGTGGCCGATCCGCGCGTAGAGCACCCGGAGGTAGTCGTAGATCTCGGTGATGGTCCCCACGGTCGACCGGGGGTTCTTGGACCCCGACTTCTGGTCGATCGAGATCGCCGGGGAGAGCCCCTCGATGAAGTCGACGTCCGGCTTCTCCATCTGCCCGAGGAACTGGCGGGCGTAGGCCGACAGCGACTCCACGTACCGCCGCTGGCCCTCGGCGTAGATCGTGTCGAAGGCCAGCGACGACTTCCCGGAGCCGGAGAGGCCCGTGAACACGATGAGCTTGTCACGGGGGAGCTCGAGCGTGACGTTCTTCAGGTTGTGCTCACGGGCGCCGTGGATGACGAGCCGCTCGGTGCCCACGAACGGCATTCTACGGGCGGGCCGCGACGCGGCGGCGAGGGATCCCGCGCGGGGGTCGGCGGGGCGGCCGGGCGCGCGCGACGCTCCCGGCACGGCCGCGGCCGGCACGGGTCGCGCTGGGGTAGGCTCGGGGGCCGTGGACGCCGAGCTCCTGCGGTACCGGGAGGAGTTCCCGGTGCTCGAGCGGAAGGCCTACCTGATCAGCGCCTCCCTGGGGCCGATCTCCCGGCGCTCCCGCGGCTACCTCGAGGGGTTCCTGAAGGCCTGGGAGACGAAGGGCGCCCCGGACCACGTCTGGTTCGAGGACATCTTCCCCACGATGCGGCGCCTCAAGGAGGCGTTCGGGGCCCTGGTCGGGGCCCGTCCCCACGAGCTCGCGATCACCACGAACGTCTCGGTCGCCCTCTCCACCATCGCCTCCTGCGTCGACCTCTCCTCGCGGCGGAAGGTGATCTGCTCCGAGCTGGACTTCCCCACCGACGGGCACGTCTGGCTGGCGCACGTGCGGCGGGGGGCGGAGGTGGTCTTCCTCCGCTCGCCCGACGGCCTCACGGTCCCCCTCGAGGCCTACGAGGAGGCGATCGACGAGGACACGGCGGTGGTGATGGTGAACCGCGTCCTGTACCGCTCGAGCGCCCTGGTGGACGCGGCGGCGATCTGCCGGATGGCCCGCGAGGCCGGGGCCTGGTCGGTGGTGGACGACTTCCACGGCGCGGGCATCGTCCCGGTCGACGTGCGCGAGCTGGGCTGCGACTTCTACGTGACGGGGGTCCTGAAGTGGCTGTGCGGGGGGCCCGGGCTCGCCTTCCTCTACGCCCGGGAGGAGCTCCTCCCGAGGCTCCAGCCCCTCGTCACGGGGTGGTTCGCCGCCCGGGACCCGTTCTCGTTCGACCTCGAGCACCTGGAGCTCCACCCCACCGCCCGGCGCCTCGAGCACGGGACGCCGCCGGCCGCCGCGGCCTTCGTGGCCCGGGGCGGGCTGGAGATCGTGGCCGAGGTGGGCCCGGAGCGGATCCGGGAGCGGCAGGGGGAGCTCACCGACCTGGTGATCGCCCGGGCCGACGAGGCGGGCCTCCCGGTGCGGACGCCGCGGGACCGGGCGGCCCGGGGCGGGGTCGTGAACGTGGGGGTCGGCCCGGAGGCCCGGAAGATCTGCCACGCGCTCCTCGAGCGCGACGTCTGCACCGACTTCCGGGGGGACGGGCTCCGCGTCTCCCCGCACTTCTTCACGACCGAGGAGGAGATCGACCGGCTGTTCCGGGAGCTGCGGGCGCTCCTCTGACCCGGGGCCGGGGGTCCGAGCCGGGCTCCGAGCCCGACGGCGGCCGTGACCCTCCCTTGCCGGCGCCGCCGGTGGGCGCGCTAGGATGTTGCCGGTCGGGCCAGGCCCGTGGGCGGGCCGGCCCGGGTGGCGACGCTTCGGTTCGTTCGGACGCGATGAGGACGACCCGGCGCATCGTGGCCATCGGGGTCGCGGCGGCCCTCCTGGTGGCGGTCGGGGCGCCCGCCTGGGCCGCCCCCGGCCCCAGCGTCACCACCCCCTACCCCGCGGTGGTCGTGGGGCCGGGGGACACCGTCACCTTCGACCTCACGGTCTCGGCCCCCGGGCGCCAGCGCGTGGACCTCGCGGTCCGGGGGGTGCCGAAGGGCTGGCGGGCCGTGCTGCGGGGAGGGGGCTTCGTGATCGACGGCGTCATGACCGACCCCGACCAGCCCCCCGCGGTCGAGCTCGAGGTGCAGGTGCCGCCCGACGCCGCCCCCGGCCGGTACGACCTCGAGGTCGTGGGGCGCTCGGCGACCGGCACCGACGTGCTCGAGATCGACCTCCGGGTGAGCCGCGGGGCGGAGGGGGGCGTCACCCTCACCACCGACAGCCCCCGGCTGGCCGGCCCCGCCGACTCCACGTTCACGTTCGACCTCCAGCTCCGGAACGACACCCCGCGGGACGCCACCTTCGACCTGGAAGGGGCGGGCCCGCCGGGCTGGCTCGTGGACGTCCGCCCGGTCGGGGAACAGCTCGCCACCTCGATCCGCGTGGGCGGGGGCGAGAGCGAGAGCGTCCAGGTGGAGGTGGACCCGCCGGATGACACCGTGGCCGGCCGGTACCCGGTCCTCGTGCGGGCGGCGGGCGGCGGGCTCTCCGCCCGGGCCGAGCTCGTGGTCGAGATCACCGGGAACTACGAGCTGGTCTTCACCACCCCCGACGAGCGGCTCAGCGCGGACGTGGGGGCGGGCGGGACGACGACCGTCGTGATGGTGGTGCGGAACACGGGGACCGCGCCCCTCGCCGACCTGCGGTTCGACGCGGACCCCCCGACCGACTGGACGGTCCGGTTCGTGCCCGAGCAGATCCCCCAGGTGGCGCCGGGCGACTCGGTTCCGGTCCGGGTCCTGATCACGCCGTCCGGCGACGCGGTGGCCGGCGACTACATCGTCCGGCTCTCGGCCCGGAACGACCAGGTGAGCGAGGACGTCGACCTCCGCACCACGGTCCGGACCTCGGGCCTGTGGGGGTTCGTCGGGATCGCGCTGATCCTCGCCGCCCTCGGCGGCCTGTGGTGGGTGTTCCAGCGCTACGGCCGGCGGTGAGCCGCCCATGGACGAGCCGGCGGTCGTCACCCGGGGGCTGACCAAGCGCTACGGGGACCTCGTCGCCGTCGATCACCTCGACCTCGAGCTGCACCGGGGGGAGATCTTCGGGCTCCTCGGGCCCAACGGCGCGGGGAAGACCACGACGATCCTGATGCTCCTCGGCCTCACCGAGCCCAGCGAGGGGGAGGCGCGCGTGCTCGGCCTCGACCCCACCCGGCGGCCGCTCGAGGTCAAGCGCCGGGTGGGCTACGTGCCGGACGCGGTGGGGTTCTACGACGCGATGACCGGCCGGCAGAACCTGCGGTTCACGGCCCGCCTGAACGGCCTGAACGGGTTCGCCGCCGAGGAGCGGATCGCCGCCCTCCTGGAGCAGGTGGGCCTGTCGGACGCGGCCGACGACCCGGTGGAGACCTACTCCCGCGGGATGCGCCAGCGCCTGGGGATCGCCGACGCGCTGGTCAAGGACCCCGAGGTGCTGATCCTCGACGAACCGACCGTGGCCATCGACCCCGAGGGGGTGGCGGAGGTCCTGGAGCTGATCCGAAGGGTGAGCCGGGAGCGCGGCGCCACGGTGCTCCTCTCGAGCCACCTCCTCCACCAGGTCCGCACGGTCTGCGACCGGGTCGGGATCTTCGCCGCGGGGCGCCTGGTGGCGCTGGGGCGGGTCGACGAGCTCGCGGCCCGGGCCGGGGTGGCCGCGACGACGCTCGAGGTCTCGGTGGACGGCGACCCGGTCCGCGTCGAGGAGGCCCTCCGCTCGCTCCCCGGGGTCCGGGCCGTGGAGCGGGACGGCCGCGACCCCCGCCGGTGGGTGGTGGAGGCCGACGGGGACCCGCGGCCGGCCCTGGTCCGCGCCCTGGTCGAACGGGGCCTGGTCCTCCTCCACCTTGAGCGGCGCGAGGAGGAGCTGGACGCCCTCTACCGACGGTACTTCCACGAGGCCGAGGCGGCCGGGGCCCGTGGGGGGACGCGGTGAGCGGCCCGCGGACGGAGGCGCACGATGAGTGACCGGCGGGCCGAGGGGGGACGGCGGTGAGCGCGGGCGGACGTGCGGCGGCGGCCCCGGGCGTCCCGGCGGCCCGGGAGCGGTCGATCGGCTGGCGCGTCATCGCGGCCAAGGAGGTGGCCGACCACCTCCTCTCGACCCGGTTCGCGGTGCTCCTCCTGCTGGTTGCCCTGGCCGCCGTGGGGTCGGTCTACGCCGCGTCCGGGGCGATCCGGGAGATCGCCGAGCGCGCGCAGGAGGCGCCGTCCCTGTTCCTCCAGGTGTTCACCGCGGCCCCCGAGCGGGTCCCCTCGTTCCTCACGCTGGTCGGGTTCCTGGCGCCGCTGCTCGGGGTGGCCTTCGGCTTCGACGCCGTGAACGGCGAGCGGGCCCAGCGGACCCTGCCCCGCCTCGTGGCCCAGCCGATCCGGCGGGACGACGTGATCAACGGGAAGTTCGTGGGCGGGCTCGCGGTGATCGTGGCGGTGCTCACCGCCCTCACGCTGATCGTGGCGGGGCTCTCGATCGTCCGGCTCGGGATCACCCCCACCGCCGACGAGGCCGGGCGGCTCCTCGCGTGGCTGATCCTCACCGCGGTCTACGTCGGCTTCTGGCTCGCGTTCGCCACGCTGTGGTCGGTGGTCCTCCGTCGGGCCGCCACCTCCGCCCTGGTCTCGATCTCGCTGTGGCTCGTGCTCACGCTGTTCGCGGGGTTCCTGGTGGGCCTGGTGGCCGACGCCGTGGCCCCCGTCCCCGACTCCCCCACCGTCGAGGAGGTGCTCCGGAACGCCCGCCTCCAGCAGTGGCTGGGCCGCCTCTCCCCCGCGATCCTCTACGAGGAGGCCACGGTCGTGCTGCTCAACCCCCAGATCCGGACCGTGGGCATCGTGCTCCCGCGGCAGGTGGACCAGGCGATCCCCTCCCCGCTCCCCCTGGACCAGAGCCTCCTCGTGGTCTGGCCGCAGATCGTGGGGCTCGTCGCGCTCTGCGTGCTCTGCTTCGCCGCCGCCTACGTCCTGTTCATGCGCCAGGAGATCCGGGCGTAGGGGAGGCCGGGCCGAGGGATCCGGGCGTCGTGGGGACCACGTCGGAGCCGGGGGATCCCGCGCCCCCGGCCAACGGGAGCCAGGCCTCGACCGTGGTGCCGGCGCCCGGCCGGCTCCGCACCCGGAGCCATCCCCCGGCCTGCTCGGCCCGCTCCCGCATCGCCTCGAGGCCCAGGTGGCCCGGCTCCGCGGCCCCGAGGTCTGCGGCCTGGAACCCGACCCCGTCGTCGGCCACCCGGACCAGGAGCCCGCCGTCGAGGTTGTCCAGGGCGACCCGGACGGACCGGGCGGCCGCGTGCTTGCGCACGTTGGCCAGGGCTTCCTGCGCGATCCGGTACGCCGTGATCTTGATCTCGTCGGGGAGCGGTGCGGGCCCCCGGTCCTCGAGCTCGACCGAGAGCCCCGCCTCGTCCCGGAGCTGCGCCAGGCGCTCGCGGAGCGCGTCGGCGAGCCCGGACCGGTCCAGGGCCGGCGGCCGCAGCTCGAACAGGAGCGTCCGCAGGCGGGTGATCGTCGTCGCCACCGTCGCCTGGAGCCGCGCCAGGAGCTCCCGGGCCGTCTCGTCCTCGACCCGCCGGGCCAGGGCCTCGAGGCGGAGGCCCACCGCGGTCATCTTCTGGACGGCGTCGTCGTGGATGTCGGCGGCGATCCGGCGCCGTTCCTCCTCCTGGGCCCGGACCAGGCGGGCCATGAGCTCGCGGCGGTGCGCGTCGGCCCGGCGCAGCAGCTCGTAGCTCCGGCGCAGCTCCTCCTCGGCGGCCTTGCGGTCGGTGAGGTCGACCGCCACCCCCACCGCGCCCCGCACCGCCCCGTCGGCCGCCCGGAGCGGCTCGACGTGGGAGTGGTAGGTGCGCCCCGCCCAGACCAGCTCGTAGTCGACGGGCTCCCCCGCGAGGGCCCGCCGGTGGGCGGCGATGGCGGGGAACGAGGGGTCGCCGGTGCCGAAGAAGTCCTCCAGGGTCCTGCCCACGACCTCCCCGGGCCGCAGGCCCAGCGCCCCCAGGCCGCCCCCGGTGGAGGAGGTGAACCGGAGGTCCGCGTCGACCGACCAGATCACCGCCGGGACCTCCTCGAGCAGCAGCCGGAGGTGGGCCTCGCGCTCCGCGAGCTCCTCCTCGACCGCCCTGCGCGCGGTGACGTCCAGCATGACGCC
>DATMBJ010000255.1:0-2523 GCA_035559315.1 Actinomycetota bacterium | reverse complement strand
GGCGCGGTCCCGGGGCCCTCACATCAGCTCCAAGGCCGCCATGTTGCGCATGAACTCGCTCACGACCGAGGGATCGACCACCGCGTCGACGACCGCGGGGCGCTCCTCGGCGGCCCGCGCCGCCCGCTCGAGGGCCGGGGCGAGGTCCCCGGGGTCCTCGACCCGCTCGCCGTGGCCCCCGACCGCCCGGGCGAGGAGGTCGTGCCGGATCGGCGAGGGCTCCCGCCACGGGCCGTTGTTGGCCACGACCACCAGCACGCCGAGGCCGTGCCGGGCGGCGGTCTCGAGCTCCATCGCGGTCATCCCGAAGGCCCCGTCGCCGGTGAAGAGGTAGACGGGCTCGGCGGGGCGGGCGGCCCGTGCCGCCAGGGCGAAGGGGAGCCCCACCCCGAGCGTGCCCATCGCCGAGCCGATCGTGAGGTGGGTCCCCGGCCTGCGGGCGCGGGCCATGGCGATCCCCCAGACCACGCTGTCGCCCCCGTCGGTGACGAAGGTGTGGGGGCCGCGGGAGGCCGCGAAGCGGACGACCTCCCGGGCCACCCACCCCGGGTGGAGCCCCCGGGCCGGGCGCTCCGCCTCCCGCTCCCAGCTCGCCCGGGAGGCGTCGGTGGCGCGCTGGGCCTCCTCGTTCCACGCGTCGAAGGCCGCGGGGGGCGTGCTCCAGGCCGCGGCCAGCGCCTCGAGGGTCGCCGCGACGTCCCCCGCCAGGGCCAGGTCCGGCCGGCGGGACCCGCCGAGGTGCTCGGGGCGGATGTCGACCTGGACGACCCGCTGGCCAGCCGGGAACAGGGGCGCGCCGCCGTAGAGGAGGTTCGCGTCGAACCGCGAGCCGAGGACCAGGCATGCGTCGGCGGACGCGACGGCGATCCCGCCGTGGACGAGGCCCCCCACGCAGCGGGGGTGCTCGTCGTCGAGGAGCCCCCGGGCCGCGCTCGTGGTGATCACCGGGATCCCCGTGCGCTCGGCGAACGCCCGGAGCGCCTCGGCGGCCCCCGAGAAGAACGCGCCCGATCCGGCCAGGGCCACCGGGCGCTCAGCCGAGGCCAGCAGCTCCACCGCCCGCGCCACGTCCGCTGGGGGCGGCGCGGCGCGGACCGGCTCCGCCGGTGGGCCGGTGGGGTGCTCCGAGGGTGGGGGCTCGGCGTGGGCCGCGAGCACGTCGAGCGGCACCTCGAGGTACGCGACCCCCGGCGCCCCGGCCCGTGCCCGGTGGAGGGCGGCGGCCGCGTAGGCGGGGATCCGCGGGGTGGAGAGGCACTCGGCCCGCCACTTCGTGGTCGGGGCCACCAGGGCGAGCTGGTCGAGGTCCTGGACCGCCCCCCGGCCGCGCTGGGCGATCCCCGTTCGCCCGGCGATCACGAGCGCCGGGGCCCCAGCGGCCTGCGCCTCGACCATCCCCGGGAGGGCGTTGGCGAGGCCGGGCCCCGCGGTGACCGCCGCGACCCCCACCTCGCCGGTGGCCAGGGCCCAGCCCTCGGCGGCGAGCACCGCGGCCTCCTCGTGGCGGGTGGTGATGACCCGGAGCCCCTCGTGGGGGGCGGCCTCGAGGAACGGGTCGATGTGCTCGCCGGGGAGGGCGAAGATGGTCCGCACTCCCGCTTCCCGGAGCGAGCGGGCCAGGAGCCAGGCGCCGGTGGTCCCCGGGACCATCGGGGCCGAGTGTAGGATGCGGCCCCGAGCGAGGCCAGGCCGGGCGGCGGCCAGGCGCCTGCGAGGACGGGCGGCGGAGGTCGATGCGGGCGGCGATCCTGACGCGGGCGCGTCGGCTCGAGGTGCGGGAGGTACCGGCCCCCGAGCCCGGGCCGGGGGAGGTCCGGCTCAGGGTGCGGTACTGCGGGCTCTGCGGTTCGGACCGGCTGCTGTACGCCACGGGCGCTCTGGCCGGGCCGACCGCCGTCCTCGGGCACGAGATCTCGGCGGTCGTGGACCACGACCCAGCCGGCCGGTTCGTCCCCGGCGCGAGGGTGGTCCCGTTCCCGACCGTGGGCTGCGGCTCCTGCCTGTGGTGCCGGGAGGGGGAGCCGGCGTTCTGCCTCTCGCCGCCCCGGCGGCCCTGGTCCGGCGGACTGGCGGAGCTCGTCTGCTTCCCCGCCGCCAACCTGATCCCGGTCCCCGACGACCTGGACGACCGGACCGCGGCGCTCGCGGAACCGGTGGGGGTGGCGATCCGGGCCGTGGAGCGGTCGGGCGCCCGCCCGGGGGACCTGGCGTACGTGAGCGGCCTGGGGTCCATCGGCCTGCTCGTGGTGGCGGCCCTGGTCGAGGCCGGGTGCCGGGTGCTCGGGGCCGATCCGAAGGAGGAGCGGCGACGGCTCGGCGTCGAGCTCGGGTGCGAGGCCGTCCTGGACCCGACGGCCGGCGACCCGGCGGAGGACGCCTCCGGGATGGACCCGCGCGGCCCCCGGCTCGCCTTCGAGTGCGCGGGCGTGCCGGCCTCGCTCCAGCAGGTCTTCGACGTGTGCGGGCCCCGGGGGACGGTCGGGGTGATCGGGGTCCCGACCGGGCCGGTCCTGCTCCTGCGGA
>DATMBJ010000254.1:0-8282 GCA_035559315.1 Actinomycetota bacterium | reverse complement strand
GGGGGGCGCGGCGCTCGCCGGGGCGGCGCTCGGGGTCGGGTGGCTGGTGCGCCGGGTCCTGGCCACCCCCCGGCGGTGGCCGGCGCCGGTGGCCGCCAAGCACCTCGTGGCCGGCGTGGGCTGGTTCCTCGGGGGGACCCTGGCCCTGGCCTGGGCGCTCGCCGGCGGCCCGGCGGCCTACGCCGCGTTCCGGCCCGTCTTCCTCCTGGCGCTCGGCGGGGGCTGGGTCCTCCAGACGCTCCTCGGCGCCTGGCTGTACCTGCTCCCGATGGCGCGGCCCGGGCACCCCGACGAACGCCGCCGCCAGCTCGCCGCGCTCGAGGTGGGGGCGGACGTCCAGGTGGCGGCGGGCAACCTGGGCCTGGCGGCGCTCGTCCTCCGCGCCGGGGGTTGGGTGCCGGCGTGGGCGGGCGCGGCGGGCGCCGGGCTGGCGCTGGGGGCGGCGGCCGTCGCCCTGGCGAAGGCCTGGCTGTTCGCGCCGCTGGCCGAGGGGGTGCGCCCGGGGGAGCGCGAGCTCGGCGTCTGGGGCGCGTGAGCGCGCCGGGCCCGCCCGGCTACCCCGCGCGGCGCCGACGGCGACGGTGTCCGGGCGGGGGCTCGGCGATCCTCTCCCCCGCCGCGAGCCGCCGGTCCACCTCGACCACGTCGGCCAGGGTCACCCCGGCCAGGAGGCCGCGGATCGCGTCGGCAGTCCGGGACCAGGTGGGGTGGAGCGCGCAGGCCACGTCCCAGTGGCAGGGGCCGCCCTGGAGCGGGCAGCGGTCGACCGCCAGGGGCCCCTCGGCCGCCTCGACCACCTCGAGCAGCGTGATCCGCTCCGGCGGGCGCGTGAGCCGGTAGCCACCGGCCCGGCCCGCCCTGGCCTCGGCCAGGCCGGCGCGGGCCAGGCCGCCGAGGATCTGGGGCGTGAAGCTCGGCGGGAGGTCCATCGCCGCCGCGACCTCGCGGATCTTGGCGAACCGGCCCTCCCCGTCCCACGCCTCGGCGAGGTAGAGGGCGGCGCGGAGCGTGTAGTCGCCGCGGCGGGAGAGCGTGATGTCCACGGGCCCGATCGTAAACCATGAGCGCCGCGCTCATCGTGGCGACCGCCCCGACTTGCATCTCTTCGGAGCCGAACGTATAGTCCGGCCATGAACGTGGAGTCCATGGCTCCACGATTCGGGCGGACGGCGGGGCGCGGACCCGGCGGAGGCGGGCGGTGGAACCCATCACCCGGCGGCGGTTCCTGAAGGCGGGCGGGGCAGCGGCGGCGGTCCTGGCGCTGGGGCGGAACGGCCTGGCCCTCCGGCTCCTCGCACCGGTGGGGATCGAGAACCCCCTCGACCACTACCCGGCGCGGGACTGGGAGCAGGTCTACCGCGACCAGTACCGCTACGACGGCTCGTTCACGTTCGTCTGCGCCCCGAACGACACCCACAACTGCCGGATGCGGGCTTTCGTCCGCAACGGGGTGGTGGCTCGGATCGAGCAGAACTACGACAGCGACCGGATCACGGACGCCCTCGGCAACCGGGCCACGGCGCACTGGAACCCCCGCGGGTGCCTCAAGGGGATGACGCTCCACCGCCGGGTGTACGGGCCGTTCCGCCTGCGCCACCCGATGGTCCGTCGGGGCTGGAAGGAGTGGGCCGACGACGGCTACCCCTACCTCACCCCCGAGCTCCGGGACCGCTACCGGTTCACCTCCCGCGGCACCGACACGTTCGTCCGGGTGAGCTGGGAGGAGGCCTTCCGGTACGTGGCCGGCGGGCTCCTCGCCACCGCCCAGCACTACAGCGGCGAGGAGGGGAAGCGGCGGCTCCTCGAGGAGGGCTACGCGCCCGAGATGGTGGACGCCACGGGCGGGGCCGGCACCCGGACCATGAAGTTCCGGGGCGGGATGGGGCTCCTCGGGGTCCTCGGCAAGTACGGGATGTACCGGTTCTCGAACCTGATGGCGCTCCTCGACCACCACGTCCGGGGGGTGCCGCCCGAGGAGGCCCTCGGCGGCCGGAACTGGTCGAACTACACCTGGCACGGCGACCAGGCCCCCGGCTTCCCCTTCGTCCACGGGCTCCAGGCCTCCGACGTGGACTTCAACGAGCTCCGGAACGCCCGGCTGCACATCCAGGTCGGGAAGAACCTCGTGGAGAACAAGATGCCCGAGTCCCACTTCTTCCACGAGGTGATGGAGCGGGGCGGGAAGATCGTGACGGTGGCCCCCGAGTACTCCCCCCCGGCCACCAAGTCCGACTACTGGATCCCGGTCCGCCCCCAGACCGACGCCGCGCTGTTCCTGGGGATCGCCCGGATCCTCATCGACGAGGGGTGGTACGACGAGGACTTCGTCAAGCGCTTCACCGACCTCCCGCTCCTGGTCCGCACCGACACCGGGAGGCGGCTCCGGGCCTCGGAGGTCTTCCCGGGCTACCGGCCCCGGCTGCGGAAGGACGGGCCGAGCTTCGCCCTCCAGGGCCTCACCGACGAGGACTACGCCCGCCTCGGCGGGGACTTCGTGGTCTGGGACGCGCGGCGGGGGCGGCCGGCGTCGATCACCCGGGACGAGGTCGGGGCCCGGATGCGGGTGGACCCGGCCCTCGAGGGCCGGTACCGGGTGCGCCTCGTGGACGGCACGGAGGTGGAGGTGGCCCCGCTCTTCGAGCTCTACCGGGTCCACCTCCGGGACTACGACCCCGACACGGTGGCCGAGATCACCCGGGCGCCGAAGGAGCTGATCCTGCGGCTCGCCCGGGACATCGCCACGCTCTCGCCCGTGGCGATCCACATCGGCGAGGGGATCAACCACTGGTTCCACGCGACCGAGGCCAACCGGGCCTGCTACCTCCCGCTGATGCTCACCGGGAACATCGGCAGGCCCGGGGCCGGGTGCCACACCTGGGCCGGGAACTACAAGTCCGCGCTGTTCCAGGGCACCCACTGGAGCGGGCCGGGGATCGAGGGCTGGTGGTACGAGGACCCCTTCCACCAGGTCCTCGACCCCGACGCGGACCCCAGGGACATCCCGGTCGTGAAGCACGCGAAGGGGGAGGAGCCCGCCTACTGGAACCACGGGGACACGCCGCTCGTGGTGGACACCCCGAGGTACGGGCGGAAGGTGTTCACGGGCACGACCCACATGCCGACCCCGACCAAGGTCCAGTGGTTCACCAACGTGAACCTGCTGAACAACGCGAAGCACGCCTACGACATGATCGCCAACGTCAACCCCCGGGTCGACATGATCGTCGCCCAGGACATCGAGATGACCGCGTCCTGCGAGTACGCGGACGTGGTCCTCGCCGCCAACTCCTGGCTCGAGCAGCAGGGCCTCGAGGCCACGGCGTCGTGCTCGAACCCGTTCCTCCAGATCTGGAAGGGTGGCATCGAGCCGCTCGGCGACACGAAGGACGACCTGGCGATCCTGGCCGGGGTGGCCCGGGCCCTCGCCGACCTCACCGGCGACCGCCGCTTCGCCGACCACTTCCGGTTCGAGCTCGAGGGGCGGCGGGAGGTCTACCTGCGGCGGCTGCTGAAGGGCTCGGCCACCACCGCCGACTACGAGCTCGAGGACATCCTGGCCGGGCGGTACGGGGAGCCGGGGGTGGCGCTCATGATGTTCCGGACCTACCCGCGGGTCCCCTTCTACGAGCAGGTCCGCGACAGCGTCCCGTTCTACACCGACACCGGGCGGCTCAACGCGTACTGCGACATCCCCGAGGCCCTGGAGTACGGGGAGAACTTCATCGTCCACCGGGAGGGCCCGGAGGCGACCCCGTACCTCCCGAACGTGATCGTCTCCACGAACCCGCTGGTCCGACCGGAGGACTACGGGATCCCCTGGGACCACGTGGGCTGGGACGAGCGGACCGTGCGGAACGTGAAGCTCTCCTGGGAGGAGGTGAAGCGGACCCGGAACCCGCTCTGGGAACAGGGGCTCCGCTTCTACTGCGTGACGCCCAAGACCCGCCACCGGGTCCACTCCTCCTGGAGCGTCACCGACTGGCACATGATCTGGGACTCGAACTTCGGCGACCCCTACCGGCGCGACCGGCGGCTGCCGTACGTGGGGGAGCACCAGGTGCACATCAACCCCCAGGCGGCGAGGGACCTGGGGATCGAGGACGGGGACTACGTCTACGTCGACGCCAACCCCGCCGACCGGCCCTACCGCGGGTGGCGGCCGGACGACCCCTTCTACAAGGTCGCGCGGCTGAAGCTCCGGGCGAAGTACAACCCCGCCTACCCCTACGACGTCGTGATGATCAAGCACGCGCCGTTCATGGCCACCGAGAAGAGCGTGCGGGCCCATGAGACCCGGCCCGACGGGCGGGCCATCTCCGAGGACACCGGCTACCAGGCGAACCTCCGCTACGGCTCGCAGCAGTCGCTCACCCGCGACTGGTCGATGCCCATGCACCAGACCGACAACCTGTTCCACAAGGCGAAGGACGCGATGCACTTCGTCTTCGGCTACGAGCCCGACAACCACGCCGTGAACACGGTCCCCAAGGAGACCCTGGTGCGGATCTCGTTCGCCGAGCACGGGGGGCTCGGCGGGCGGGGGACCTGGGCGCCGGCCCGCTCCGGCCGCACGCCGGCCGCCGAGGACGAGACCATGCGCGCCTACCTCGCCGGGCGCTTCGTGGAGGTGCGGGGGACGTGAGCCCGCTCCGGGAGCCCGCCGCCGACGACCCGATGGAGCTCGTGGGGGTGGTCCTGGACCGGCCCCCGGACGCCGCGGGCCTCGAGGCCATGGCCCGCGCGTTCGTCGAGGAGTACGCGCTCCTGGGGTGGCCGCCCCGGCGGATCCTCTCGCTGTTCCGCCACCCCTTCTACGCCGGGGCCCACGCCGCGTACGAGCGCCTGGGGGAGGAGCGGATCGCCGAGCTGATCCGGGAGATCGCCGGCCCGACCGAGGGGGCGGACGGTGGCTGAGGTCTACAACTGGCAGCTCGGGCGGCGGATGGCCTACCGGTTCCCGGAGGCCCACCCCCGGTGGCAGTTCGCGTTCGTGTTCAACATCAACCGCTGCCTGGCCTGCCAGACCTGCACGATGGCCTGCAAGTCGACCTGGACCTTCTCCGAGGGCCAGGAGTACATGTGGTGGAACAACGTCGAGACCAAGCCCTACGGGGGGTACCCGCAGGGCTGGGACGTGAAGCTCCTGGCGCTGCTCGAGGAGGCGAACCCGGGGGCCAGGTCTGGGACGCGCGCCTCCGCGACCACCGCCGCCCGTACGGCGTGTACCGGGGGATGACGATCTTCGAGGCCGCCCGGGCCCGGGGCGGGGAGGACGAGGCCATCGGCTACCTGCCGAGCGAGGACGAGTGGCGGGCGCCCAACATCTACGAGGACACCGCGACGGGCCCGAAGGGCGCGCCGGGGAGCTACGGGACGGGCGCCGAGCTGCCCCGGCACACGCCGTGGTTCTTCTACCTCCAGCGCCTCTGCAACCACTGCACGTACCCGGCCTGCCTCGCGGCCTGCCCGCGGAGCGCGATCTACAAGCGGCCGGAGGACGGGGTCGTGCTGATCGACCAGTCCCGCTGCCGCGGGTACCGCAAGTGCGTCGAGCAGTGCCCCTACAAGAAGCCGATGTACCGGCCGACCACCCGGGTCTCGGAGAAGTGCATCGCCTGCTACCCGAGGCTCGAGGGGCGCGACCCGCTCACCGAGGGGCTCCCGATGGAGACCCGGTGCATGTCGGTCTGCCCGGGGAAGATCCGGCTCCAGGGCCTGGTCCGGGTGGGGCGGGACGGCGACTGGGAGGAGGATCCCGAGAACCCGATCTACTACCTGGTGCGGGTGGCGAAGGTGGCCCTCCCCCTCTACCCGCAGTTCGGGACGGAGCCCAACGGCTACTACATCCCGCCGCGCTGGGTGCCGCGGGAGTACCTCCGGCAGATGTTCGGCCCCGGGGTGGACGAGGCGATCGAGGCCTACACGCGCCCCTCCCGCGAGCTCCTCGCGGTGCTCCAGCTGTTCCGGGCGACGCGGCGGATCGTCTTCCGGTTCCGGATCGAGCCGGGGCCGAAGGTCCGGGACGCGGTGATCGGGGGCCGCCCCTGGTCGATGTACGACGACACCGTGATCGGGTACGACCGGGACGGGAACGAGGTGGTCCGCCTGTCGGTGGTGGAGCCCTTCGTCGAACGCCCCCGGCGGTACCTCAACTCGATCTGACGGGAGGGGTCGTGACCACCACCGGAGCGAGGGACACGGAGCGGGCCATCGGGTCCGCCCTGGCCCGGAGCGCGGCCTACCGGGCGCTCGCCCACGCCCTGGCCGACCCCACCCCGGAGGGCCTGGCCGGGCTCGTGGAGGAGGACCTCTCCTTCGCCCTGGCGGCGGCGGACGCCCTCCCGGGGCCGGTGCGGGACGCGCTGGCCGAGGTGGCGGAGGCCTTCGCCGGCTCGTCCCCGGAGGAGGTGGAGCGCGAGTACCGGCGGGTGTTCACCCACGTCCACTCCGCCGACCACCCCGCGTTCGAGACCGACCTCACGGCGCGCGACGTGTGGCGCCAGGCCCGCGAGCTGGCCGACCTGGCCGGGTTCTACCGGGCCTTCGGGATGGCCACCTCCGGGGAGCGGCCCGACCACGTCGCGGTCGAGCTCGAGTTCCTCCAGCTCGTCTCCTACAAGGCGGCGTGGGCGGCGGCCCGCCGGGACCCGGAGGGCCTGGCGATCTGCGCGCGGGCCGAGGACGCGTTCCTCTCCGACCACGCGCTCCGCTGGATGCCCGAGCTCGCCGCCCGGCTGGCCGCGGGGGGCGGCCCCTACGCGGCCGTGGGGAGGGCCCTCCAGGCGCTCCTGCGGGAGGAGGCCGAGCGGCGGGGGATCCCGGTCCCGGGGGCCCCGCGGCCGGGCGGCGCCGCTCCGGCGGGACCGGGGGCCGGCCCTGACGAGGAGGTCGGGCTGTGCGAGGAGGGGGGATGAGGCGGGCGGCGGCGCTCGGGGTCTCGGCGGCCCTCGCGGCGGTCCTCTCGGCGACCGGCACGAGGCTCGCGTCCTCCCAGGTGCCGACGATCGCCGCGTTCCGGGTCGAGGGCGCGGCCGTCCCGGCCCGGGATCCCTGGGCGCGGTTCTGGGACCGGGTCCCGCTGGTGGACGTCGCGCTCTCCGCCCAGACCGCGACGCCGCCGATGGGCGGGCGGCGCCTCTCGCTCCGGGCCGGCGCGGTCCACGACGGGGAGACGCTCTACGTGCTCGTGGAGTGGCCCGACGCGCGCCCGGACCGGGACGCCTCGGGCCTGCGCGCGTTCAGCGACGCCGCGGCCGTGCAGTTCCCCGCCCCCGGGGGGCAGCGGATCCCGGCGTTCTGCATGGGCGACCCGGGCGCGACCGTGAACATCTGGCAGTGGCGAGCCGCCTGGCAGGCCGACGTTCGCCGCGGCTTCCAGGGGACGGTCGAGGACCTCTACCCGCGGGCCGTGGTCGACCTCTACCCGTTCCGGGGCGAGGACGTCTTCTACCCGGCCCGGGCCCTGGGGAACCCGCTCTCCCAGGTCGACCGGGCCTCTGCCGTCGACAACCTGGTCGCGGCGGGGTTCGGCACCCTGACCCCCGATCCCTTCCCGGCGGTCGAGGGCTGGGGGGCGTGGCGGGACGGCCGGTGGCGGGTCGTGTTCTCGCGCCCGTTCTCGGTCGCCCGGGAGGGGAACGTGCAGTTCCACGTGTTCGACCGGACCGACGTGGCCTTCGCCGTGTGGGACGGCGGGGCCGGCGAGCGGGACGGGATGAAGTCGGTGTCGGCGTTCACCGCGCTCGACGTCCGCGACGAGCCGCTCGATCTCGGGCCGCGGTTCCCCTACTGGCCGGCCCCGTACTTCGTGGTCCTGGCCGTGCTGGCCCTCTCCGGGGCCCTCGGCGCCGCCGACCTGCGGCGGGGGCGGAGGTGGCGGACCGGATGATCGCGGTCCGGGTGGCGGGCCGGCCGACGTCTCAGGAGGCGACCCGACCGACGTCCCAGGAGGCGACCCGGCCGACGTCCCGGGAGGCGGGACCCTCGTCTCCCGTCGCCGACCCGCTCGCCGCGGTGGTCCGGGCCCTGGCCGCGGCCGCCCTCCTCGAGCTCGCCCTGCAGCGCACCTTCTACCGGGTGGGCCTGTTCCTGCCCCGGGAGGGGCCGTTCCGGGTGGCGTACGCGCTCCTCACCGGCGTGGGGTCGTTCGCGTTCAACCTCGCGTCGGTCCTCGCGTACCTCGCCCTCGGCTGGCTGGCGGTCCGTTCGGTCCGGGCCGGCAGGCGGGCCGCGGGCGCCGCGCTCGGCGCGTTCGGCGCCGCGGCGCTCCTCGCGGCCCTCGC
>DATMBJ010000253.1:0-10225 GCA_035559315.1 Actinomycetota bacterium | reverse complement strand
CCCCGCCCGCCGCCGTCGGGCGTCCCCCGGGCTCCTCGGCCCCCCGGCCGGCGGCCTCAGGCCCGGGATCGCCCCAGCCGCGTGGCCTGCACGACCCCCAGGCCGACGAGCGCGACCCCGGCGCCCGCCAGGAACGTCCCGGGCCGCCCGGCCGCCGCCGCCACGACGCCCAGGGTCGCCGGACCGATGCCGAAGGCCAGGTCGAGGAAGGCCGTGGTGGTCCCCATCACCGAGCCCCGGGCGTTCGGGGCGACCCCCTCCATCGCGAGCGACATCAGCGCGGGGGTGAACAGCGCCACGCCCACCGCGAGGACCGCGGCGCCCGCCACGAGGCCCGCCGGCTCCCGCCAGAGCCCCGCCACCGAGAGCCCGGCCGTGCCCGCCACCAGCGAGATCCGGGTGGTGCGCCCCGCCCCCAGGCGGTCGGGGATGCGGGCGCCCACGCTCCGGATCCCCACCACGATCGCGGAGAACAGGCCCAGCACCGGCCCGGCGCCCGCCATCCCGAGGTCGAGCGCGTAGAGGGGCACGAAGGCCAGGAAGCCGGCCATGCCCCAGATCATCGAGAGCAGCGCGAGGCCCGGCAGCAGCCCCCGGCGGTCGATCAGCCGCTGCGGCCCCTCGGCGGTGCCCTCGGGGACCAGGGCGGGGAGCCGCGTCGAGAGCAGCGCCGCCGCGGCGCCGAGCCCGATCGCGAGGACCCACGCCCCGGGGAACCCGGCCAGGCCGATCGCGGCCTCGCCGAGGAACGGCCCGATGCCGATCCCGAGGTAGAGCGAGAGGGAGGCGAAGCTGATCGCCTCGCCCCGACGTTCCGCCGGGGCGAGGTCGACGGTCGCGGCGAAGGCCGCCACGAAGAACAGCGCCTCGCCGGCGCCGGAGAGGAGCCGCGCGCCGATCAGGGTGGGGATCGAGGGCGCGGCGAGGTAGCCCACGACCGACGCCGCGAAGAGCGAGGCGCCGAGGACCATCACCGCCCGTCGCCCCCGGCGGTCCCCCAGCCGCCCGGCGACCGGGCGCAGGAAGAACGCGGCCAGGGTCCAGACCCCCACCACGAGCCCGACGGCGGCGTCGCCGCCCCCGAGCGGCCCGGCCACGTACCTCGGCACCGCGGGGAGCAGGACCCCGTCGGCCGTGAAGTACGCGAGCTCCGCGGCCGCCACGGTGAGGAACGCCGGGGTGAGCAGCGTGGGCCGCGTGGCTCGCCCCACGTCTCCCGACCTCAGGCTCAGGCTCCGCATCGCCGGGACCTCCTCTCGTCCCGGCCAGGGTACGGGGGCGGCCACGGGCGGCGCATCGGTAGGTCTACCCATCCGGGGCCCGGGCCTGTCATCCTGTGAGGGCCGACGCTCGGGCGGCGGGAGGGGGAGGCGGTGCCGGGGGACGAGCCGAGGCTGGCGGACCTGCTCGGCGCGCTCTCCCTCGCCACGGACCTGGCGATGGGCCAGGAGCCCGAGAAGGCGGTCCGGGCGGCGGTCGTCGCGGTGGCGCTCGCCCGGCGGCTCGGGCTCGGCGAGCCGGAGGTCGCCGACGCCTACTGGACCGCGGTGATGCGCCACCTGGGCTGCACGGCCACCCCCCACGAGGAGGGGGCGTTGTTCGGGCCCGACGACCTCGCGATGCGGCGGGTCGCCGAGCGGACCGACGACGCCGCCCCCCGGGAGCTGCTCGGGCTCCTCGCGGCGACGGGGGCGGGCGCCGGCCTGCGCCGGCCCGCGCACGTCGTCCGGGCCCTCACCGGGAGGAGGGCGGTCGCGGACATCCTCCGCGCGACCTGCGAGGTGGGGGCGATGCTCGCCGAACGGCTCGGCCTCGGCGAGCCGGTGGCCAGGGCGCTCGCCCAGAGCCTCGAGCGGTGGGACGGGAAGGGACAGCCGCACGGCCTCCGGGGCGACGACCTGGCCCTGGCGGCCCGGATCGCCGAGCCCGCGACCCAGGCGGTCATCTTCCACCGGCTCGGGGGCGCCGAGGCCGCCCTCGCCGTGCTAGGCCGCCGCAGCGGCGGCTGGTTCGATCCGGCGGTCGCCGAGGCCTTCCGCGACGTGGGCCCGGCGGTCCTCGAGCGGCTCGAGGCCGAGGACCCCTGGGAGCTGTTCCTCGAGGCCGAGCCGGAGCCCATCCGGCGGATCCCCGACGACCGGATCGACCGGGTGGCCGAGGCCTTCGCGGACATGGCCGACCTCAAGTCCGCCTTCACGCTCGGGCACTCGTCGGGGGTGGCCGAGCTCGCGGCCACGGCCGCCGCGCGGCTCGGGCTCCCGGACGCGGACGTCCGCGACCTCCGTCGCGCGGCGCTCCTCCACGACCTGGGGCGGGTGGGCGTGCCGATCGGGGTGTGGGAGCGGCCGGGGCCGCTGCGGACCGCCGACCGGGAGCGGGTCCGGCTGCACCCCTACCACACCGAGCGGGTCCTCGGTCGCTCGGAGGCGCTCCGGCCGCTGGCGAGGGTCGCGGGGATGCACCACGAGCGCCAGGACGGCTCCGGCTACCACCACGGCGCCGCCGCCGCCGAGACGCCGGTCGCGGCCCGGCTGCTCGGCGCGGCGGACGCGCTCCACGCGATGACCGAGGAGCGCCCCCACCGCCCGGCCCGCGCGGCCGAGGAGGCCGCCGAGCTCCTGGGGCGGGAGACGGCCGAGGGGCGGTTCGACCCCGAGTGCGTCCGGGCCGTGCTCGAGGCGGCCGGGACCCGGCGCGGCCGCGCCCCCCGCCCCGCCTGGCCGGCCGGGCTCTCCGACCGGGAGGTGGAGGTCCTGCGGCTGGTGGCGGGGGGCCTCTCGAACCGGGGGGTGGCGAGCAGGCTCTCCATCTCACCCCGGACCGCCGAGCACCACGTGCAGAACATCTACGCCAAGATCGGCGTCTCCACGCGGGCGGCGGCGGCGATGTTCGCGATGGGGCACGGCCTCCTCCGCGACCGGTAGGGCCGCCTCACCGGCGCGGGGCCGTCGCCGGCTCGGCCTCGCCGACCGCCTCGAGGAGGCGGGCCTCGACCCAGGCCGGGAGCTCGGCCCCGGCCACCCGCTCGGGCCGGAGGTTCAGGGTCCGGGTCGCGGCGTGGTACGAGCTCCCCGGCACCCGTTCCGACAGGTCCACCAGGAGGGCCTCCGGGAGCCCCACCGGGCGCAGCCGCACCTCGTCGCGGTAGGTGGTGACCTCCTCGACCCCGAGCCTCCGACAGGTGATGCGGAGCGACGCCACGGCGAAGAGCGTCTCGACCTCCGGCGGCAGCTGCCCGTAGCGGTCCTCGGCCTCCTCCCGGACCCGCCCGAGGGCCTCGTGGTCGGGGGCGGCGGCGATCCGCCGGTACAGCTCGAGGCGGAGCGCCTCCTGGGCCAGCCAGCCGATGGGCACGAACGCGCGGACCGGCAGCTCGATCTTGACCTCGCGCTCCTCGGGCAGCGGCTCCCCGGTGAGCTCGGCCACCGACTCCCGGAGGAGCCGGGCGTAGGTGTCGAACCCGACGGCCGCGATGTGCCCGTGCTGCTCGGCCCCGAGGAGGTTCCCCGCCCCGCGGATCTCGAGGTCCCGGAGGGCGATCCGCATCCCGCTCCCGAGGGCCGTGTGGCGGGCGATCGTGGCCAGGCGCTCGTGGGCCTCGGGGGTGAGCTGCGCGACCGGCGGGAAGAAGAGGTACGCGAAGGCCCGCTCGGCGGAGCGCCCCACCCGCCCCCGGAGCTGGTAGAGCTGGGAGAGCCCGAGCCGGTCGGCGCGGTCCACGATCAGCGTGTTCGCCGAGGGCACGTCGAGGCCCGATTCGATGATCGTGGTGCAGACGAGCACGTCGGCCTGCCGGTCCCAGAACCGGAGCATCACCTTCTCGAGCGTCGCCTCGTCCATCCGCCCGTGGGCCACGACCACCTCGGCCTCCGGGACCAGCGCGCGGAGGCGCGCGGCCGTCCGCTCGATCGTCGCCACCCGGTCGTGGACCCAGAACACCTGGCCCTCGCGGAGCAGCTCCCGCCGCACGGCCCCGATCGCCATCCCCTCGTCGTAGGGGCCCACGTAGGTCAGGACCGGCTGGCGGTCCTCGGGCGGGGTGTCGACGACCGAGAGGTCGCGGATCCCGGTGAGGGCCATCTCCAGGGTCCGGGGGATCGGCGTGGCCGTCATCGTGAGCACGTCCACGCTCGCCCGGAGCTTCTTCAGCCGCTCCTTGTGGGCCACGCCGAACCGCTGCTCCTCGTCGACGATCACGAGGCCGAGGTCGGCGAAGCGCACGTCGGAGGAGAGCAGCCGGTGCGTGCCGATCACCACGTCCACCCTCCCCTCGGCCACCTCGCGGACCACCCGCCGCTGCTCGGCCGGGGAGAGGAACCGGGACAGCATCGCCACCCGGACCGGGAACGGCGCGAACCGCTCGGAGAACGTGACGAAGTGCTGCTCGGCGAGGAGCGTGGTGGGGACCAGGACCGCCACCTGCTTGCCGTCCATCACCGCCTTGAACGCCGCCCGGACCGCCACCTCGGTCTTGCCGTAGCCCACGTCGCCGCAGAGGAGCCGGTCCATCGGCCGCGGCTCCTCCATGTCCCGCTTCACCTCCTGGATCGCGGCGAGCTGGTCCCGGGTCTCCTCGTAGGGGAAGGCGTCCTCGAGCTCCCGCTGCCAGGGCGTGTCGGGGCCGAACGCGTGCCCGGGGACCGACATCCGGACGGCGTAGAGGCGGACCAGCTCCCCGGCCATGTCGCGGACCGCGCGCTTGACCCGGGCGGTGGTCCGCGCCCAGTCGCTCCCGCCCAGGCGGTGGAGCCGGGGCTCCTCGCCCCCCTGGTAGGCGGCGACCATCCCCACCTGGTCCGTGGGCACGTAGAGCCGGTCGCCCTGCGCGTACTCGAGCACGAGGTAGTCCCGCTCCGCGCCGGCCAGCGCGCGCCGCTCGATCCCCAGGTACCGCCCGATCCCGTGGACCCGGTGGACCGCGTAGTCCCCCGGCGAGAGCTCGAGCGCCACCTGCTCGGCCCGCCGCCGCGTGATCCGCGGCGCCGTCCGGGTGTGGCGGCGCTCGCCGAACAGGTCCTCCTCGGTGGCGACCGCGAGGCGGGCCGTCTCCAGCACGAACCCGCCGGCGAGGTCGGCCAGGACCCCGGTGACCGCGTCGCCGTCGATGCGCACCCCGCGTTCGGCCAGCACCTCCCGCGCCCGCTCCAGGCTCCCGGGGGCGCGGGCCGCCACCACCACCCGGAAGCCCCGGGAGGCGAGGTCGGCCAGGCGTCCCGCCAGCTCGGGGGCGTTCCCCGCGGCGGTCCCCCACGGCTCGATCCCGAGGTCGATCCCCTCGGTGAACACCGAGAGGTCCACCCGCACCCGCCCGGCCAGCGCCTCCTCGAGCGGCCGGAGCGCCGGCGGGCCGTCCCAGCCCGAGGCCTCGGCGAACGCTCGGGCCTCCTCGAACGTCCGGGCCGCCCGGTCCAGCGCGCGGCGGGCCTCGGACACCACGACCCACGAGCCCGGGGGGAGGAGCTCCGCGGGGGTCGGCATCCGGTCGAAGAGCAGCGGGGCGATGGCCTCGATCCCCTCGGAGAGGAGCCCGTCGGCGAACCTCGCCAGGAGGTCGCCGAACCGCCCGCCGCGGCGCGAGGCGAGCTCCTCCGCGCGCCGCCGCAGCTCGTCGGTGGGGAGCAGCTCGCGGACCGGGGGGACCTCGACCCGCTCCACGCGGCCGCTCGAGAGCTGGGTGGCGGGGACGAACTCCCGCATCGACTCGATCTCGTCCCCCAGGTACTCGAGGCGGACCGGGCGGCGGGCCGTCCCGGGGAAGACGTCCACCACCCCGCCCCGCACGGCGAACTCCCCCCGGTGCTCGACGACATCGGTGCGGAGGTAGCCCGCGCCGACCAGCCGCTCGGCGAGCTGGTCCGGGGGCAGCTCCAGGCCGGCCTCGAGGACCAGGGGCTCGAGCTCCGCCAGGGTGGGGACCAGCCCCTGGAGCGCGGCGTGGACCGGCGCCACCAGCACGAACGCTCCCTCGGCCCGGGCCGCCCGGCGCACGGCGAGGGCGCGGCGGGCCGAGGTCTCGGCGGACGGGCTGATCCCCTCGTAGGGGAGCGCCTCCCAGGCCGGGAGCAGCGCGGCCCGCTCCTCGCCGAGCCACGCGGCCGCGCCCCGGGCGAGCGCCTCCGCCTCGCGGGGCCCGACCGCGAGGGCCAGCACCGGCGTCTCCAGGGCGCGGGCCAGGGCCGCCGCCACGAGGTCGTGGCCGGCCGCCGCCCGGGCCACGATGGGCCGGGCGCGCGAGAGCAGGAGCCGCTCGAACGGCTCCGAGCCGATCACCGCGTCGAGCACGTCCCCGAGCATCCGTCCTCCGGGCAGCACGGAACGGCCCGCGTCGCGCCGCGACGGGGCCTCCGCGATCGAGTCTACCGAGGGCGCCTCGGCCGGGCGGCGCCCCTCACCCCCGCGGGAGCCCGGCCCGGTTGAAGCGGTCCTGGGCGGCTCGGAGACCCTCGCGGACGAGCGTGACGACCGCGTCGGCGGCGTCGGCGACGACCAGCGCCACGTCGGGTTCCTCGCGCTTCGAGAAGGGCTCGAGCACGTAGTCGACCGGGTCCTGCCGCCCCGGCGGCCGGCCGATCCCGATCCGGACCCGGTAGAACCCCGGCGTCCGGAGCGCGGCCACGAGCGAGTCGAGGCCGTGGTGGCCGGCGGTGGAGCCGCCGAACTTCACCCGGAGCGCGCCGAAGGCGAGGTCGAGGTCGTCGTGGACGGCGATCACCCGCTCCGGCGGCACCCCGCGCTTGCGGGCCAGCGAGGCGTAGGCCGGGCCCGACTCGTTCATGAACGCGTGCGCCCGAGCGAGGACCACGGCCTCCCCGTCCACCCGGAGCTCGGCGGCGTCGCAGGGGACGAAGCGGACGCGGCGGAGACGCTCGCCGGCCCGGGCCGCCAGCTCCTCCACCACCATCGCCCCCACGTTGTGGCGGGTCCGCGCGTACCGCTCCCCGGGGTTGCCGAGGCCGGCCACGAGCCAGGTCATGCCCGCAGGCTAGGCACGGGGGCGACGGCCCGCGAGGGCCTAGCCCTCGTCGCCCTCCCCACCGGTCGGGGCGGCCTCGCCCTCGCCCGCGGCCTCCGCGGCGCGCGCCGCCTCGCCCTCCGCGGCGGCCTCGGCCGGCACGACCTCGACCACCTCGAGGACCTGCGGGGTCACGACCGAGACGATCGCCTCCTCGGGATCCGTGAGCAGCGTGGCGCCCTCGGGCACCCGGAGGTCGCCGGCGCGGAGGGCATCGCCGATCCCCAGGCCGGAGATGTCGGCGTCGATGGCGTCCGGAACCCGGTCCACCCGGGACTGGAGCTGGACCTCCCACAGGTGGTGCTCGAGGAGCCCGCCCTGCTTCACCCCGGGCGACTCGCCCACGATCCTGATCGGCACCGTCACCTTCACCTGCTCGTCCCGGCGGACGGCGAAGAAGTCGACGTGGACGTACCGGCCCTTGATGTGGTCGCGCTGGATCTCCCGGGCCAGGGCCAGGTGGCGCTCGCCGTCGACCTGGAGGTCGATCAGGACGTTGGCCCCGGCCGCGGTGTGCAGGAGGTGGTAGAGCTCCTTCGCGTCCACGGCGATCGGGGTGGGGTCGACGCCGTGCCCGTAGAGGATCGCCGGCACGCGGCCCTGCGCGCGGAGCTTCCGCGCCTCGCCCTTGCCGGCGCCCCGACGACGTTCCGCCTTCAGCTTGAGTTCCATGGGATGACCTCCGGGGATGCCCGGTCGTCCATGGTAGCGCCCGGACCGCCCACCGACCCGGGTATCCCGGACCCGCGAACGACGGCGAGCGTCGCCTACGGCTGGTTCTCGCCGCGGAAGATCGCCGAGACGCTCGTGTCCTCGAAGACCGCGCGGAGCGCCTCGGCGATCAGCGGCGCGATCGAGAGCACGCGGAGCTTGTCGAACCGCTTCTCGTCGGGGATCGGGATCGTGTTCGTGACCACGACCTGGCGGATCGGCGACTCCTCGAGGAGCTGGACCGCCTTGCCCGAGAGCACCGGGTGGGTGGCGGCCGCGTAGATCGGCCCCGCGCCCTGGGCCGCGAGCGCCGCCGCGCCCTTGGTCACGGTCCCTGCGGTGTCGATCATGTCGTCCACGAGGATGCAGGGTCGGCCCTCCACCTCGCCCACCACCGTCATCTCCTCGATCTTGTGCGCCTCGCGGCGCGACCGCCGCTTGTAGAGGAACGCGAGGTCGGCGTGGAGGTACTCGCGGAGCCGCTCGGCGGTCTTGATCCGGCCGGCGTCGGGCGCCACGACCACCACGTCCTCGTCATGGAGGCCGAGCTCGTTCTGGAGGTAGTCCGAGAGGATCGGGAGCGCCGTGAGGTGGTCGAAGGGGTAGTCGATGAACCCCTGGATCTGGCCGCTGTGGAGGTCCACCGACACGATCCGGGTGGCCCCGGCCACCGTGAGGAGGTCCGCCACCAGCTTCGCCGAGATCGGCTCGCGCGCCAGGGCCTTCTTGTCCTGCCGGGAGTAGCCGTAGTAGGGAACCACCGCGGTGATCCGCTTCGCCGAGGCCCGCTTCATCGCGTCGAGCATCACGAGCTGCTCCATGATCGACTCGTTCACGGGGTCGGCGTGGGTCTGGATCACGAAGACGTCGGCGCCGCGGACGCTCTCCTCGGCCCGGACGTAGATCTCGCCAGAGGCGAACCGGGAGATCTTGCACGGGGACACCCTGATCCCGAGGTGCTCGGCGATCTCGCGCGCGAGCTCGGGGTGGGTGGTCCCGGAGAACAGCATCATGTGCTTCTTGGTGACGATCTCCACTAGCTCCCCCTCGAGGTCCGCCGGGCGTGCTCGGCGTCCTTGCGCGCGCGGTAGCCGCGGACGATCCGCTGCTCGGTCCGCTCCACCGCGAGCGCCCCGGCCGGCACGTCCCTCGTGATCACCGATCCCGCTCCCGTGACCGCGCCCCGGCCCACCCGGACCGGCGCCACCAGCATCGTATCGCTCCCCACCCGGGCGTCCTCGCCGATCACGGTGCGGTGCTTGGCGTACCCGTCGTAGTTCACGGTCACGGTCCCGGCCCCGAGGTTCGCGCGGGCCCCGACCGTGGCGTCGCCCACGTACGCGAGGTGGGGGACCTTCGCGCCCCGGCCGATCCGGGCGTTCTTCACCTCCACGAACGAGCCGATCTTCGCGCCCTCGAGCGCCACGGTCCCCGGCCGTACGTGGCTGTAGGGGCCGACGCTCACGCGCGGGCCCAGCCGCGCCCCGGAGACCACGGAGAACGAGACCTCGGCGCCGTCCCCCACGACCGAGTCCCGGATCCGCGTGGCCGGGCCGATGACGCAGTCCTGGCCGATCCGGGTGGCCCCCTCGAGGAACGTCATCGGGTGGACCACGGTGTCGCGGCCGATCCGGACCTCCACGTCGATGTAGGTCCGCTCGGGGTCCACGAGCGTCACGCCCCGCGCCAGGTGCCCGGCGTTGATCCGGCGGCGGAGCAGCCGCGCCGCCTCCGCGGCGCTCGCCCGGGAGTTCACCCCGGCCCACCCGCCGAAGTCCGCGGGGACCGCCGAGACCCGCTCGCCCTTCGCGAGGAGGATCCCCAGGACGTCGGGGAGGTAGTACTCCCCCTGGACGTTCTCGCGGCCCACGAGGGGGAGCGCCGCGTAGAGATCCTCCCGGCGGAACGCGTAGGCGCAGGTCGAGATCTCCCGGATCCGCCGCTCCTCGGGCGTCGCGTCCCGCTCCTCCACGATCCCGATCAGCCGGTACCCGTCGCGCAGCACGCGGCCGTAGCCCGAGGGGTCCTCGACCTCGGTCACGATCACCGACGCCGCGGCCCGGGTGCGGCGGTGGACGCGGAGCAGAGCCCGCACGTGCTCGGGGCCGATCAGCGGGTCGTCGCCGGCGAGCACCAGCACGTCGTCGGCGGGCCCCACGGCCGGCTCCGCCACGAGGGCCGCGTGCCCGGTCCCCAGGGGCTCGGGCTGTTCGACGAAGACGGGTTCGGGGGAGAGCCCCCAGGAGCGGACGGCCTCCTCGACCCGCTCCCGCCCCACCCCGACCACGATCGCGATGCGGTCGGGCCGGGCGGCGCCGGCGGCGCGGAGGACGTGCCAGAGCGAGGGGCGCCCGCAGACCGGGTGGAGAACCTTGGGGAGCTTCGAGCGCAGCCGCTTGCCCTGGCCGGCGGCGAGGATCACCGCGGCGAGCGAGCGGGCGGGGTCGCGTCCGGGCACGTGGGTTCGTCCGTGGTCGAGGGACGCCCCATTTCTAACGGCGG
>DATMBJ010000252.1:0-17377 GCA_035559315.1 Actinomycetota bacterium | reverse complement strand
GGAGGCGGCGCTGGCCGAGGCGAGGGCCCGCCTGGAGGAGGCGGCAGCGGGGGCCGGCCGAGCGGGAGAGGCCGCGGCCGCGGAGCTGCGGGCGCGAGCGGAGGAGGCGGATCGCCGGGCCCGGGAGGCCGAGGAGCGGGCCCGGGAGGCCGAGGAGCGGGCCCGGGAGGCCGAGGAGCGGGCCCGGCAGGCCCTCGTGGACGCGGGGGCGGAAGAGGAGCTGGCAGCCCGTCTCCGAGAAACCCAGGACCGCCTGGCCCTCGCGGAGCGGCGGTTGGCGGAGCGCTCCGCCGGCCCGGCGGGCGCCGAGCCGGGGCTCGCCGCGCTCGAGGAACGGGTCCAGGCGGCCGAGGCCCGGGCCAGGCGGGCGGAGGAGCTCCTGGAGGAGCTCCACCTCGCCCTCTCCACCGCGTCCCTCCCGCCCGAGGCGGGGGAGCTGCGGGAGCGGCTGGCCCGGGCCGGCTCGACGCGGCACCGCCACGAGGCCCAGGAGCCGGAGGCCGCGATCCGCGGGGCGATCGCCCACGAGCTCCGCTCGGCCCTGGCGAGGGTCCTCGGCTCCTCCCTGACGCTGAAGGCGGCGGTGGGGACCCAGGAGGGGCAGGAGGCGCTCCGGCACCTGAACGCGGCCACCCGGAGGCTGGACCGGCTGGTCCAGGACCTCCAGGACGCGCCGAGGCTCGCCGACGGCAGCCTCCCCCTCCGGCGCCGCCGCACCGACCTGGAGGCCCTGGTGCAACGGGTCGTCGGCGAGGCCGAGGGGCTCGAGCAGATGGTCGTCGAGCTCAGCACGCGGGAGGCGAAGGCGACGGTCGACGCCGCCAGGGTCGAGCAGATCCTCGAGGCGATCCTGGAGACCGTCCGAGCCCGTGGGACACCGGGCTCGACGATCCGCGTGGTCCTCGCTCCGGAGGAGGGCGGCGCCCGGATCTCGGTGGAGGACGCCGGGCCGGTCCCCGCCTCGCTCCCGGGCGAGCTCGCGCTGGCGGCCCGCCTGGCCGAGCTCCACGGCGGGCGGCTGTGGGTCGAGGAGCGGTCGGGCGGGGGGACCGCGTTCCGGCTTTCGCTCCCCGAGCGGGCGCCGGAGCCGGGGGCGGCGGCGGCCCCCCAGGAAGGGGCCCGACCTCAGACCGGCAGGGGATCGACGGCGTAGGCCGCGAGCAGCTCCTGCTGGACCCCTCGCGCGTCGAGGAGGTGCCGGGGGACCAGGCCGTAGCGGCGGGATAGGGCGGCGTGGTCGCGGCAGAGCGGAACCAGGCGGCCCCGGGGGAGGAGCCCCACGACCTCGGCCCGGGAGCGTGCGAGCCCCCACCGCCAGAAGCAGAACGTGCACACGAGGCGGAGGCGCTGCGGGTACGCGAACCGGGCGCGGTAGCCGTGGTCGTGCTCAATCACCGTCCCCCACAAGGCCACGGTCCCCACGACCGCGGGATCCTTGGCGCGGCGGAGGGACTCCGGATCGGTCGCCGCGTGCAGGCCGCAGGAGCAGTGGAGGTTGGGCGCGCCGTGGAGCCGGGCGAGCCCGCACGTGGCCTCCGCCGGCCGGCGGACGGGCCACGGCCGCCCGCGGCCCGTGATCGGTCGCAGGCGGGGCTCGGAACCGTCCCGCCGACCCCCCAGGGCCCAGGCCCGCCAACCCACGACCGGATCGACGGTCCGGAGCGCCTCGAGGGGCGCGAGGAGCTCCAGGCTCATCGGCCGGGGCCGGGCTCCGAGGGCGTCCGCTCGGGCACCCGCTCCGGCACCCGCTCGGGCGGCGCGGGCTCCGGCATCGCGTCGGGCAGGACCTCGGGCACGGGCAGGGTCACCGGCTCGACCTCGATGATCCGGCGCGGTTCCCCGATGTTCACCGCGGCGTCACCTCCCGGTGGGGGCGTTCCCCCTCAGCCTACCCCGACCCGCGGCCCCTGCACACCCGTCATCCGACGGAGCCCGGGCACGCGGAGCGGTCCGCCCCCGGTCCCTAGGAGCGGACCAGGACGAAGATCCCGCCGAAGTCTGAGAAGTAGATCCGCCCGTCGGGGCCGACCTCGACCGAGAGAACCGGGCCCGGGTGCGAGTAGACGACCCGTTGGCCGACGGCGGCGTCGCGGGCGGCGTTCAGCACCACCCGGCGGACC
Source organism: Actinomycetota bacterium (assembly GCA_035559315.1). Taxonomy (GTDB): domain Bacteria; phylum Actinomycetota; class UBA4738; order UBA4738; family HRBIN12; genus DATLZM01. The sequence continues at coordinate 15,257 of DATMBJ010000252.1, read as the reverse complement.
TCCCCGGTGTTCGCGGCGCCGAAGAAGAGCGCGCCCTCGCTCCGCGCGCCGAGGCGGCAGCCGTCGCAGAAGGCGATCCCGGTGGGGGCGAAGGGGACCTCCCACCACAGCACCGGCAGCTCGGGCGAGGGTCCGTCCCGGTTGGTGTTGGCCGGCCCCTCCCCGGCGCAGGTCTCGCTGGGGCCCCAGCCGTAGTTCTCGCCGGGGAGGATCAGGTTGAGCTCGTCGTTGCACTCCGGCCCGTTCTCCGTCTCCCAGAGCGCGCCGGTCCGGGGATCGAACGCGAGGCCGAACGAGTTGCGGATCCCGAACGCGTAGGCGAGGCGGTCGCCGAGGGGGTTGTCGGGGGGGACCCCGCCCGAGGGGGTCATCCGGAGCACCTTCCCGCGCCGGTCGCCGAGCTGCTGGGCGTTGGCGGGGTCGTGGGCGTCCCCGATCACGGCGTAGAGCATGCCGTCGGGGCCGAAGAGGATCCGGCCGCCGTTGTGGTAGGGGCTCGAGCTCGCGGGCGCGGAGAAGAGGACCCGCATCCGTCCGCCACGGCCCCCGAGGTCGGTGAGGCGGAGGATCTGGTTCCGGAGACCGCCGCCGACCTCGCGGGTCGCGTAGACGTACACGAACGGACGGTCCGGGTACCGGGGGTGGAGGGCGATCCCGAGCGTCCCCCGCTCCCCCTCGCCGTTCACGCCCGGGACCAGGAAGAACCGGCGGTCCCCCGCCCCCGGCCGGAGGATCCGCACCTCGCCCGTGTCCTTCTCCAGGTACCAGATCCGGCCGCGGGGGTCGAACGTGAAGGCCACGGGCCGATCCAGCCCGCCGGCCACGCGGCGGGCGCCGATCGCCGCCCGCGCCGGGACGGGGGGCCAGGCGACGAGGGCCGCCGCGAGCGAGGCCACGACGAGGGCCGCGACCGGAGCGGCGAGGCCCGCTCGGGCCGGTCGATGCGCTCCTCGCCCGGGTCGGCGCGCCGTGGTCGCGTGTAGCGTGAAGGACGTGATGACCGCCCCCGTCCTGCGCGGTGCGGTGCTCCGCACCGAGGACCCGCGGTTCCTCCGCGGCGCGGCGAGGTACGTCGAGGACGTGCCCGCCCCCGGTGCGCTCCGCGCGGCCTTCGTCCGGTCCATGATGGCGCACGCGCGGCTCCGGCGGGTAGACCCCTCCGCCGCCCTCGCCGTCCCCGGCGTGGTGGCCGTCCTCACCGCGCGGGACCTGGACCTCGCCCCGCGCCCCCCGTCGGGGAACGTGGACGAGGCGTACGGGCGGCCGGTCCTGGCCCGGGACGTCGTGCGGTTCGTCGGGGAGCCGATCGCCGTGGTCATCGCGGAGGACCGCGCGGCGGCCGCGGACGCCGTGGAGCTCGTCGAGGTCGACTACGACCCGCTCCCGGCCGTGACCGACCCCGAGGCCGCGGCGGAGGGCGGACCGCTCCTGTTCCCGCGGACCGGGACGAACGTGGCCTTCGAGATCGCCAAGGGTTGGGACGAGGATCCCCTGGAGGGGGCGGAGGTGGTGGTGCGGGCCCGGGTCGTGAGCCAGCGGCTCGCCCCGGTCCCGATGGAACCGAACGCGATCCTCGCGGTGCCCGAGGGGGACGGGCTCACGCTGTGGGTGTCGACCCAGGTGCCGTTCGACGTCCGGGCCGACGTCGCCGAGGCGTTGGGCCTCGACGGGTCGACGGTGCGGGTCGTGGCGCCCGACGTGGGGGGCGGCTTCGGGGCCAAGCTCACCGTCTACCCCGAGTACCTCGCGGTCGCCGCGGCCGCGCGCCGCCTGGGCCGGCCGGTCCGCTGGGGCGAGACCCGCTCCGAGAGCATGCTGGCCCTCACGCACGGCCGCGCCCAGATCCACCGGGTCGAGCTGGGAGCCCGCCGCGACGGGACCCTTGTGGGGATCCGGCTGGACGTCCTGGCCGACCTGGGCGCCTACCCGCTCGCCTCCTACCTCACCTCGAACTCCTGGCGCATGGCGACGGGCGCCTACCGGATCCCCCGCGTCGCCTACCGCAGCCGGATCGTGGTCACCAACGCGCCCCCGGTCGGCCCCTACCGCGGCGCCGGGCGGCCCGAGCCTGCGCTCGCGATCGAGCGCACGATGGACCTCCTCGCGGCGGAGCTCGGGATGGACCCGGCGGAGCTCCGGCGGCGGAACTTCGTCCCGCCGGAGGCCTTCCCGTACGAGACCCCGAGCGGTCAGCGGTACGACTCGGGGGACTACGGGCGGGCCCTGGACGAGGCCCTCCGCCTCGCTGGCTACGAGGAGCTCCGCCGGGAGCAGGCGGCACGGCGGGCCCGGGGCGACCGCCTGCAGCTCGGGATCGGGATCTCCTCCTACGTCGAGATCACGGGCTTCGTCGAGCGCGAGTTCGCGGATCTCACCGTCTCCGAGGCGGGGACCGCCACGGTGCGGGTGGGCACCTCGAGCCACGGCCAGGGCCACGAGACGGCCTTCGCGCAGATCGTCGCGGCCGTGCTGGGGATCCCCATCGAGCGCGTCCGCGTCGTCCACTCCGACACGGCCGCCGTGCCCAGGGGCGAGGGCACGTTCGGCTCGCGCTCGCTCCAGATCGGAGGGACGAACGTGCTGCGGGCGGCGGAGCTCGTGCTGGAGAAGGCCCGGGGCCTCGCCGCCCACGTGCTGGAGGTGGCGCCGGAGGACGTGGTGCCGGCCGAGGACGGCCTGGCGGTGGCGGGGGCCCCGGACCGGGCGGTCTCCTGGGAGGAGCTCGCCCGGATCGCGAACGACCCCGCCCGCCTGCCCGAGGGGGTCGAGCCGGGGCTCGCGGCCCGGGGCGACTTCGCCCAGGCCCAGGAGACGTTCCCGTTCGGCTCCCACGTGGCCGTGGTCGAGGTCGACGTCGAGACCGGCGAGGTCCGCCTCCTCCGCCACGTGGCCGTCGACGACTGCGGACGGATCCTGAACCCCGTCCTGGTCGACGGGCAGGTCCACGGGGGCGCGGCCCAGGGGGTGGCCCAGGCCCTGTTCGAGGGCGTGGAGCACGACGAGCTGGGCAACCCGCTCACCCCGAACCTCGCGACCTACCTCGTGCCGAGCGCCGCCGAGCTCCCACCGGTGACGGTCGCCCACACCGAGACCCCGACGCCCCTCAACCCCCTGGGCGCCAAGGGGATCGGCGAGTCCGCCACGATCGGCTCCACGCCGGCGGTGGTGAACGCGGCCGTCGACGCCCTGGCCCACCTGGGCGTGCGGCACCTCGACCCGCCGCTCTCGCCGGAGCGGGTCTGGCGGGCGATCCGAGCGGCTACCTCGGGACCGGCTCCTTCGTGACCGCCACCCGCTCGATCAGGTCGGCGGCCTTGACCGTCCCGGGGTGGGCCTGGAGGTCCGCGGCGATCCGGCCCATCCGCTCCCGGAGCGCCCGGTCTCCGAGGAGCCGGTCGATGGCCGCGGGGAGCTCGTCGTCGTCGAAGTCGTAGGTGCGCAGGCGCGCGCCGAACCCGAGCTCCTGCACCCGCTGGGCGTTGTCGTACTGGTCCCAGAACAGGGGGAGGACGACCATCGGCTTGCCGAAGTGGAAGCACTCCGTGGTCGTGTTGTTCCCGCCGTGGGTGATGACCAGGTCCACCTGGGGGAGGATCGAAGTCTGCGGCAGGAACTCCTCCCCCCACATGTTGTCGGCGAGCTCGTACGACTCGTGCTGGGGCCCCTTGCTCACGATGTAGCGGTGCGGCGTGCGGGAGAGCACGTCCACCAGGCGCTTCATCAGCTCGACGTCGGCCGAGCCGAGCGAGCCGAGCGACAGGTAGATCAGGGCCCCCTCGCCGCCCCGGAGCGCCTCGGGGATCTCGAAGGGGGGGTCGGTGGTCCGCACGCTGGAATCCAGCCGGTGCCAGGTCGGGGCGAGCGGACGGGACCGGCGGTAGTCGGCGACCGCCGGGTACAGGTACAGGTTCAGCCAGGGGGACTCGTGGATGAACTCCCGCGGGGGCAGGGGCGGGGCGCCCTGCTCCTGCACCCAGGCGCTGAACCCCTCCTGGAGCGGGCCCAGGACCCGGTCGTACTCCGTCCAGAACTCGTCCCAGCTCGTGCGGTCGTGCGTGGGGTAGCCGGAGAACACCGGCGGCAGGTCGGGGTCCTTGAGCTCGAGGGGGTTGCACGAGACGATCCGGACCCAGGGCACGCCCGAGGTGACGAGCGCCGGGAAGCACTGCACGTTGTCCTCCACGACGACGTCGGGCCGGACCTCCTCGTAGATCTCGAGGAGACGAGGCTGGACGTAGCGGGCGCCGTCCACGATCGCCTGCCAGGTCGGCCGGTAGAACCCCTCGAGCTGCTCGATCGTGGGCTTGCGGAACTCCGGGGCGGTGTCCCGGATGAAGTCCTTCCAGAACTGCCCGGGCTCCTCCTCCACCTCGGGCGGGGGCGTGAGGCGCATGTGGGCCTCCTCGAACCCCTTGGCCTCGAGCGTGCCGGCGAAGGACTCCTCCACGATGAACACGACCCGGTGGCCGCGTTCCCTGAGGACGTTGCCGATCCCCACGCAGTTGTTGGTGGGGCCGAAGGCCCCCTCCGGGAAGAACACGATCGTCCGGCGGTCCTCGCTCAACGCTCCCTCCTCTCGCACGGCGCACGGGCACTGATACCGGCGTCGGAGGGGAAGGGTCAACCCAAGGGGACGGCCGGCGGGCACCCGGGCGGCCCGACCCACGGCCGCCGCCGCGGCGTACGCTTCCCGGGGTGGACGAGCGCGTGCTGCTGGTGGAGGACGACCCCTCGATCAGGGAGACGGCGTCGCTCGCGCTCGAGCGGGCGGGCTTCCGCGTCGCGGCCGCCGCCGACGGCCGCGACGGGCTGGCGCGTTTCCGGCGGGAGCCGTTCGACCTGGTGGTCCTGGACCTGATGCTCCCGCTCCTGGACGGGTTCGAGGTCTGCCGGCAGATCCGGCGGACGAGCGGCGTGCCGATCGTGATGCTCACCGCTCGCTCGGAGCCGACCGACGTGGTCGCCGGGCTCGAGCTCGGGGCCGACGACTACGTGACGAAGCCGTTCGACCCGCCGGTCCTCGTGGCCCGCTGCCGGGCTGTGCTCCGCCGATCGACGGGGGAGGCCCCGGACGCGGTGGTCCGCGTCGGCGACCTGGAGCTCGACGAGGGCGCCCACGTGGCGCGCCGCCGCGGCGAGGAGCTCCCGCTCACGGCCACCGAGTTCCGCCTGCTCGCGTGCCTGATGCGCCGCCCGGGGCAGGTCTTCACCCGCCAGCTCCTGCTGGCCGAGGTGTGGGGCTACGACCACCTGGGGGACTCCCGCCTCGTCGACGTCGCGGTCCAGCGGCTGCGGGCCAAGGTCGAGGACCAGCCATCCGCCCCCACCCGGATCACCACGGTCCGGGGGGTCGGGTACCGGCTGGAGCGGGGCTGAGGGTGGCCCACCGCGTCCCCCCGCCGCGCCGCCTCCGGGGGCGGCTCGCGGTGGCCTTCGTGCTCTCCGCCGGGGCCGCCGCCGGCGTCCTCGCCCTCGGGTCGTTCCTCCTGGTGCGGGAGGCGCGGCTCCGCGATTCCCTGGACCGCGCGGCGCGCCTCGCGCGGGTGCTCCTGGTGCAGGCGGAGGGGCTGTCCACGGACGTGGACCTGGAGCAGTTCGTGGGGGCCTACCGGGAGGTGCGGGTGCCCACGGTCCTGATCGCGGGGAGGGAGCGGTACGCCTCGGACCCCGCGGCCGCGCCCCCGGTCCCCCGGGCGCTCCGCCGCGTCGTCCGGGCGGGCGAGATCGGGTACCAGCGGATCGACGTCGGGGGAGAGCCGGCCCTCCTGGTCGGGGGGCGGGCCCCGGGCTCGGCGGTCGAGCTCTACTTCGTGTTCCCGGAGGGCGGGATCGCGCGGGACCTCCGGTTCCTGGGAGGCGTCCTCCTCGCGGGGTGGGCGGTGGTGACGGCCGGCGCGGGCGCCGCGGGGTGGGCGGTCGCGGGACGGACCCTGGCTCCGGTGGGGGCGGCGAGCCGGGCGGCACGGGCCGTCGCGGAAGGGGTGCTCGAGACCCGGCTCCCGGCGTCGGGGCGGGACGAGTTCGGGGACTGGGCGGCGGCCTTCAACGAGATGGCCGAAGCCCTGGAGGCGAAGATCCGCGCGCTCCAGGAGGCCGAGGCTCGGGAGCGCCGGTTCACGTCGGACGTCGCGCACGAGCTCCGCACGCCGCTCACCGCGCTGGTCGCCGAGGCCTCGCTCCTCGGCGAGCACCTGGATGCGATGCCCCGGGAGGCCCGGCGGCCGGCCGAGCTCCTCGTGGCCGACGTGGCCCGGCTGCGCCGTCTGGTCGAGGACCTGATGGAGATCTCCAGGCTCGATGCGGGGGCGGGGCCCGTGGAGCGGGAACCGGTCGATCTGGGCGGGCTGGTGGCGGCCACGGTCCGGGCGCGGGGTTGGGGGGATCTGGTGGCGCTCTCCCTGCGGCCCGTGGCGCTGGTCACGGACCGGCGTCGGGTGGAGCGGATCGTCTCGAACCTCCTCGGGAACGCCGTGGAGCACGCCGGCGGGGCCACCGCCCGGGTCGACCGCGAGGGGCCCTGGGCCGTGGTCGAGGTTCGCGACCGGGGCCCGGGCATCGCCCCGGAGCACCTGCCCCACGTGTTCGAGCGCTTCTACAAGGCGGACCCCTCGCGGGCCCGCGGTGGGACGGGGCTGGGCCTCGCCATCGCGCTCGAGAACGCGCGGCTCCTGGGCGGCGCGATCGAGGTCGCCAGCGAGGTCGGCGAGGGGAGCCGGTTCACCCTCCGCCTCCCCGTTGCCGAACCGTTACCGGCGGGTGACCCGGTCGTTTCAGAGACCCTCCACGATGGCGGGGTGGACGGCCGAGGAGGAGGGGGACGATGAGGCGACCGTTGATCCTCTTGACCGCGCTGGGGATCCTGGCGGCCTCCTGCGGGGAGCGGGGCCCGGGGAGCCTGGGGCCGGGGCCCGGCGGCCCGCCCGGGTCGCCGACCGGGGGCCCGACGGGCGGGCACCCCTCGCCCACGGCGGAGCCCTCGGGGGAGACCATGACGTTCGAGGTGTGGTTCGCGCGCGGCGACCGTCTGTTCGTCGTGCACCGCACGGTCCCGGCGTCGCCCAGGGTCGGGACCGCCGCGCTGGAGGCGCTCCTGGCCGGGCCGAGCGACGGGGAGCGGGCGGCCGGGGTCACCACCGCGGTCCCCGAGGGGTCGGAGCTCCTGGACCTCGCGGTGGAGGGCGGGCTCGCGACGGCCGACCTCTCCAGCGCCTTCGGCTCGGGCGGCGGGTCGCTCTCGGTCCGGATGCGGCTCGCGCAGCTCGTGTACACGCTCACGCAGTTCCCCACGGTCGACGGCGTCGCGCTCGAGCTCGACGGCCGGCCGGTGGAGGTGTTCCCGGCCGAGGGGCTCGTCCTGGACGTCCCGATGGTCCGGGCGGACTTCGCCGACCTGCTCCCGCAGATCCTGGTGGAGGAGCCCGCGATCGGCGAACGGGTGACGAGCCCCGTGACGATCGCCGGGACGGCGGACGTCTTCGAGGCCACGGTGAGCATCCGGATCCTGGACGCGGCGGGGGAGGAGATCGTCCGCACGTTCACCACCGCGACGTGCGGGACCGGCTGCCGGGGGGAGTTCGAGGAGCGGGTCCGGTTCGAGGTCGGGGAGACCCAGCCGGGCACGATCGTGGTCTACGAGTCGAGCGCCGAGGACGGCTCGCCGCTCCACGTCGTGGAGATCCCGGTCCTGCTGGTGGCCTGACCGGGAGCGGGGGGCTCGGGCGGGGCCTGGTAGGCTGCGCCGCCGTGAGCCCCGAGCGCGTCCCCGCGTGGGAGCGGCGGTTCCGAGCGCCGACCGTCTCCCTCCCGACCTGGTCGCGGCTCGCCCCCGACCGCCTCGTGTACGCGACGAACGAGGGCGGGGCCTGGCAGGTGCACACCTGGGACCTCGCGTCCGGCACCCGCCGGCGCATCACCGAGGATCCGGTGGGGGTCCCCGACGGGACCCCCACGGCGGACGGCCGGGGCGTGGTCTGGCTCCGCGACGAGACCGGTGAGGAGTTCGGCCGCCACCTCGTGGCGCCCTTCGAGGGGGGCGCAGGGGTCCCGCTCTTCCCGGGGGTCCCCGAGGGCTGGCCCGCGGGGCTCGCCCTCGGCCGTTCGGTGTCCGCGGTCGGGCTGGCCCTCCGCGACGGATCCTTCGCGGTGTGGGTCGTCCCCGCGGGGGGACCGCCGAGGGAGCTCGCGCGCCACCACGAGCTGCTCGAGGTGGGCGGGGCGTGGCGCGGGGGGTTCGCGCTGGGCGGCCTCTCGGCGGACGAGCGCCTCCTGTGCGTCGCGCACGCCGAGCACGGGGACAGCCTCCACCCGGCGCTCCGCGTGTACGACGTCGCGACCGGGGAGGTGGTGGGCGAGCTGTGGGACGGGCCGGGGCTCGGGCTCTCGGCCTGGGCCTGGAGCCCCGTGCCCGGGGACGCGCGCCTGGCCGTGGTCCACGAGCGGGAGGACCTGGAGCGCCCGGCGATCTGGGACCTCGCGGCCGGGGAGCGGACCGATCTCGAGCTCGACCTCCCGGGCCCGGTGGACCGGGTGCTGGACTGGTGGCCGGACGGCTCGGCCCTGCTCCTGTGCCACTCCCACCAGGGCCGGGACCGGCTCCTCCGGTACGGCATCGCGAGCGGGCGGCTCGAGCCGGTCGAGCACCCGGAGGGGACCGTGGCCGACGCCAGGGTCCGCCCCGACGGCGAGGTGTGGTTCCGGATGTCGAGCGGCGGCCGGGCTCCCCGTGTGATGTCCTCCGGCGGCCGCGAGGTGCTGGCCCCCGGGGGCGAGCGGGCGCCGGAGGGCAGGCCCTACCGGTCGTGGTCGTTCGATGGGCCCGGGGGCCGCGTGCACGGGTTCGTGGTGACGCCCGAGGGCCCGGGGCCCTTCCCCCTGGTCCTCGAGATCCACGGCGGTCCGCACTGGCACTGGGCCGATGCGTTCTCCCCGCTCGTGCAGGCCTGGGTCGACCACGGGTTCGCGGTGGCCCTGGTGAACTACCGCGGCTCCACCGGCTACGGGAGGGCCTGGAGGGACGCGATCGTGGGGAACCCGGGCCTCACCGAGCTCGACGACCTCATGGCCGGGGTGGACGACCTCGTGGCCCGCGGGGTGGCCGATCCCGAGCGCCTGGTCTGCTCCGGCGAGTCCTGGGGCGGCTACCTCACGCTCCTCGCGCTGTCGCTCCACCCCGAGCGGTGGGCGTGCGGGGTGGCGGGCGTCCCGGTCGGCGACTACGTCGCCGCCTACGAGGACGAGGCGCCCGCCCTCCAGGCCATGGACCGGGGGCTCTTCGGAGGTGGCCCGGACGAGCTGCCCGAGGCCTACCGGGAGCGGTCCCCGATCACGTACGTCGACCGGGTGAAGGCGCCGGTCCTCGTCCTGGCCGGCGAGAACGACAGCCGCTGCCCGATCCGCCAGATCGACCGCTACGTCGAGGCCCTCCGGGCCCGGGGCGGCGAGGTGGAGGTCTACCGGTACACGACCGGGCACTCCTCGTTCCTGGTGGACGAACGCGTGCGCCAGATGCGGGCCAAGCTCGAGTTCGTGCTCCGCCACGTCCCGGCGGTCGGCCCCGCGACCTGAGCCGGCGGCCGCGCACGCCGGCGCCGTCTCCGTCGCCGGCCACGAGGAACGGGGAGCGCCCGCCCTCGTCGGTCCCCGGGCGCCCGTGCGCCTACCAGTACCCGCGCGCCCGCTCCGCCTCCGCCACCCGGGCCACCGCGATGTCGTAGGCGGCCTCGCGGAGCGTCACCTCGTAGCGCTCGGAGCGGGTCATCACGGCCTCGGTCGCGGCGGTCATCATCTCCGCGAGCCGGTCGTTGACCTCCTGCTCGCGCCACCGCTCGTGCTGGGTGTTCTGGGCCCACTCCAGGTAGGAGACGACGACGCCGCCGGCCGAGGAGAGGATGTCGGGGACCACCGTGATCCCGCGGTCGAGGAGCACCCGCTCCGCCTCGGGGGTGACCGGGTAGTTCGCGACCTCCAGGATCACCTTGGCGCGGATCCGGTCCACGTTGTCGGCCCGGATCGACTCCTCGAGCGCCGCGGGGACGATCACGTCGGCCTCCATGCCGAGGAGCTCGTCGCTCTCGAGCGTGTCGCCGCCGTAGAAGCCGGCCACGCTCCCCGACTCCCGCTTGTGGGCGAGCACCATGTGGGGCTCGAGACCGTCGGGGTTCACGACCGCGCCCTTGCTGTCGGAGATCCCGATGACCCGGTACCCCCACTCGTCGGCCAGGCGGGCGAACCACGACCCGGCGTTCCCGAAGCCCTGGACGATCACCCGGGTGTCCTCGCGCTTCCAGCCCCACTCCCGCACCAGGCGGTCGAGGCAGACCAGCGCCCCGCGCCCGGTGGCCGCGTCCCGCCCCAGGGACCCGCCGAGCGCCAGCGGCTTCCCCGTGATGATCTCGGGGTGCCACCCGACGTGGCGGCTGTACTGGTCGAACATCCAGCCCATCACCCGGGCGTCGGTGTTCACGTCCGGCGCCATCACGTCCCGCGTCGGCCCGACCAGGTGGCCCACGGCGTGCATGAAGCGCCGCGAGAGCCGCTCGAGCTCGGCCTCCGAGAGCAGCTTGGGGTCCACCCGGACCCCGCCCTTCCCCCCGCCGAACGGGAGGTCCAGGAGCGCCGTCTTCCAGGTCATGAGGGCCGCGAAGCACCGGATCTCGTCCAGCGTGACCTGGGGATGGAACCGGACGCCGCCCTTGTAGGGCCCGCGGGCCCCGTTGTACTGGACCCGGTAGCCGGGGAACACGGCGAGCGACCCGTCGTCCATCGGGACCCGGACCTGCACCGTCAGCTCCCGGTAGGGGCGGGAGAGCATCTCCCGCATCTCCGGCTCCAGGCCGAGCCGCTCGGCCGAGCCCTGGAAGAACCCGCGAACCGCCTCGAACGCACCCATCTTCGACACCCTCCGCGTCGCGCCGGCACCCATTCTGCCCCAGGCGGGGCCGGCCGCGCGACCGCCGTTCGGACCAGGCCAGGCGGGCCCTCCGGCCGAGGGGGTCCCCCAGCCCGCGGTGCGCTACGGTGGGGCCGTGGAGGGGATCCTCGAGGCGCTGCCGACCTGGGTCCGGGTCCTGGTCGCCGTGGCCCTGGGCTTCGGGATCTGGAGGGTGGGGATCGGCATCCTGCGATCGCTCGGCGGCGGCGCGCGGCCGGGCGGGCCGGCCGAGCCCGAGGACGTCGAGGACCTGGACGTGTTCCTGGTCTGCGGGGAGTGCGGGACGGAGTTCCGGATCACCCGGCTCGGTGAGCTGCAGATCCCCCGCCACTGCGGGGAGCCGATGCGGGTCGTCCGCCGTCCCCCGGGGTAGGCGGGCGTCTGACGCCGGGGGCTCTCCACAGCCCGTCCACCGCTTCCCCTCCGCCGAGGGCCCGTTTTCCACAGCCCGCAGGCATCTCCGAGGCGGCCCGTCCTCAGGTTCTCCACAGCCCGTTCTCCACAGGTGTGGAACGAGCTGTGGAAGATCACACGGATGTCATCCGCCGGGTCAGCGCCACTGGGTCGCGCCGAGGAACCCCAGCGCGATCAGGCCCAGGCCGAGCCACAGGTAGCCGTTGCTGGGGCTGCTTCCGGGCATCAGCCCCATGTAGTTCAGGACCACGACGGCCACGCCGGCGCCCATGACGGTGAGCACCGCCCAGCCCCACCACCGGGGGCTCGCCCGAGGCCTGCGCTTCCGCGGCCCTTCGACCTGGTACCGCCGCTTCGGCGGCCGGCGCTTGGATCTGGACTCCGGCACGCGGGGATGGTACCGGTCCGCGGAGCACGGCGTCCGGTCCGGGGCGGGCGCGGGGTCGGGACGCGGCGGCCCGGGGGGCCGCCGGCGTTGAGCGCGGGTGGGCGGGGATGGGATGATTCCCCCGGGATGACCGAGCACCGGCCCTGGTTCGCGCATTACCCGGAGGGGGTGCCCCGCACGGTGGAGCCCTACCCGGAGGTCTCGGCCTTCTCCATGCTCGCCGGCGCCGCCGAGCGGCACCCGTCGAAGCCGGCGATCGCGTGGTTCGGCCGGCACCTCTCCTACCGCGAGCTCCTGGCCGAGACCGAGCGGTTCTCCGCGGTCCTCGCGGGGCTCGGGATCCGCAAGGGCGACCGGGTGGGGCTGGTCCTGCCCAACTCGCCCCAGTACGTGATCGCCTACTACGCGACGCTCCGCCTCGGCGCGATCGTGGTGGGCAACAACCCCCTGTACACCCAGCGGGAGCTCGCCCACCAGCTCCGGGACGCGGGCTGCAAGGTCGTGGTCGTGCTGGACCAGCTCTACCCGAACGTGGCCGCGGTCCGCCGCGACGTGGGCAACCCCGAGGTCGTGGTCACCAAGCTCACCGACTACATGCCGTTCCCGCTGAACCTCCTCGCGCCGCTCAAGCTCCGCCGCGACGCGCGGCACGAGGGGAAGCCGTGGCCGCCGGTGCCGAAGGGAGCGCCGGTGCGGTGGTGGAAGCGGCTGCTCCGGGAGGCGGGGCCGACCCCGCCGGTGGCCGAGGTCGAGCCCAGGACCGACCCGGCGGGGTTCATCTACACCGGCGGGACGACCGGCCTCGCCAAGGCCGCGGTGCTCTCCCACTTCAACCTGGTGGCGAACGCCCGGCAGTGCGCGGCCTGGTTCCCCGACCTCGGGGACGGCACCGACGCCATGATGTGCGTCCTGCCCTTCTTCCACTCCTACGGCATGACCGTGTGCATGAACCTCTCGGTCTACCGGGCGGCGAAGATGATCCTGGTCCCCCGGTTCGACCTGCACATGGTCCTCCAGCAGATCCAGAAGGAGAAGCCCACGCTCTTCCCCGGGGTGCCGCGGCTGTACCACGCGCTGAACGAGGCCCCCGAGACCCGGAAGTACGACCTCCGCTCGATCAAGGCGTGCCTCTCGGGGGCGGCGCCGCTCCCGCTCGCCGTGGCCGAGCGGTTCCGGGAGGTGACCGGCGGCGCCCGTCTGGTCGAGGGGTACGGGCTCACCGAGTGCTCCCCGGTCACCCACGCCAACCCGATCTACGGGCGGGCGAAGGAGGGGTCGATCGGGCTGCCCCTCCCCGACACCGACTGCAAGATCGTGGACCTGGAGGACCCCGACCGGGTCGTCCCGGTGGGCCGGGAGGGGGAGCTCTGCATCCGCGGCCCCCAGGTCATGCTGGGGTACTGGAACCGGCCGGAGGAGACCGCCCTCGTGATCCGGAACGGCTGGTGCCACACGGGCGACGTGGCCCGGATGGACGAGGAGGGCTACTTCCAGATCGTCGACCGGATCAAGGAGATGATCATCGTCTCCGGGTTCAACGTCTACCCGACCGAGGTCGAGCAGGTGCTCCACCGCCACCCCAAGGTCCAGAAGGTGGCGGTGATCGGGGTGCCCGACGAGGTCACCGGCGAGGCCGTGAAGGCGTTCGTGGTGCTGAAGCCCGGGGAGACGGCCACCGCGGAGGAGATCATCGCCTGGGCGCGGGACCCCGCCCAGGGGCTCGCCGCGTACCGGGTGCCGAGGTTCGTCGAGTTCCGGGACTCCCTCCCCGAGACGATGATCGGGAAGGTCCTCCGCCGGGTCCTGCTCGAGGAGGAGCGGAAGAAGGCCCGGGCCGCCTCGTGACCGTCCGCTGGGACCTCGGGGGCGCCGAGGTCCGCCCCCTGGAGCCGGCCGACGCGGATGAGCTCTTCCGGGTCGTGGACGCCGAGCGGGCGCGACTGGGGGCATGGCTCGGGTGGGTCGAGGTCGTCAGGTCGGTGGACGACGAGCGGGCCTGGATCTCGGGCACCGAGGATCCGCTGGAGCGCCTGGGGATCTTCGTCGGGGGCCGGCCGGTCGGGGGGATCGGGCTCCGCCGGGATCCCTTCGGGGTGTGCGGGGAGATCGGCTACTGGATCGGCTCGGCCCACGAGGGGCGGGGGCTCGTGACCGCGGCCTGCCGGCGGCTCATCGACCACGGGTTCCGCGAGCTCGGGCTCCACCGGATCGAGATCGAGGTCGCCCCGGACAACGAGCGGAGCCGGGCCATCCCGGAGCGGCTCGGGTTCCGGCCGGAGGGGGTGCGGCGCGAGGCCGGGCGGACGTCGCGGGGCTACGTGGACCTCGTGGTGTACGGGCTCCTCGAGCACGAGTGGCCGGGGGGCGGCGCCTACCTGTGAGCCCGCGGCGGGCCGTGCGGGCGGTCGTGTTCGACCTCTTCGGGACCCTGGTCCGGGAGTTCCGCCACGCCGAGTGGGACCGGTGGTTCCGGGCGACCGCGGAGGCCCTGGGGGTGGACGAGGGCGCGTTCCGGGCCGCCTGGCGCGCCACCTCGGTCGAGCGCCAGACCGGCGGGCTCGGGGACATCGAGCGGAACCTCCGGGCCATCTGCGCGCGGATCGGCGCCCGTCCCTCCGAGGAGGCCGTGGCCCGGGCCCTCGAGGTCCGCCGGCGGTTCTACGACGAGGCGTGGGAGCCGATGCCGGGGGCCGAGGATGCCCTGCGGGCGGTGAAGGCCCGGGGCCTGCGGTCCGCCCTCGTGAGCATGTGCGCGCCGGACACCCCGCCCCGCTGGCGGGCCTCCCCGCTCGCGCGCTGGATCGACGTCGAGGTGTTCTCCTGCGAGGTGGGTCTTCGGAAGCCGGACCCGGCGATCTACCGGCTCGCGTGCGAGCGGCTGGGGGTCCCGCCCCCCGCGTGCCTGTACGTGGGCGACGGGAGCTACGGCGAGCTCTCGGGGGCCCGGGCGGTGGGGATGCGGGTCGTCCGCCTGCGGGACCCGGCCGAGCGCGAGGGCGAGTTCTACCGTCCCGACGATGAGCCCTGGGAGGGGCCCACGATCGGCTCGCTCGTGGAGCTGCTCCCGCTCCTCGACGCCTGAGCCCGGAGGCCCGCGACCTCCCCGGCCAGGGCCACGACCGCCCCGACCACGAGCGTGGCGGGGGCGCCGAGCCGGACCGCGCGAGCGAGGTCGGGGAGGGTGGCGAGGGTCCCGACGACGGTCCTCTCGGCCGGGGTGGTGGCGGCCTCGACGACGGCGGCGGGCTCGTCGGCCGGGCGGCCCGCCGCGACCAGGGCCCGGCAGACCTCCGGGAGCCGGGCGGCCCCCATCAGCACCACGAGCGTGTCGGCCGCCCGGGCGAGCGCGGCCCAGTCGGGCTCGCTCCCGTCGGCCGTGCTCGCGGTGACCACGGCGAAGCTCCGAGCCAGGCCCCGGTGGGTGAGCGGGATCCCGGCGGCGGCGGACGCGGCCACGGCCGCGGTGACGCCGGGCACCACCTCGACCGGGACCCCGGCCTGGGCGCAGGCGAGGAGCTCCTCCCC
>DATMBJ010000251.1:0-3317 GCA_035559315.1 Actinomycetota bacterium | reverse complement strand
CCCGCCGCCGGCCGCTCCGCTCGCCCGGGAGACGCGGTCCCGCGGTTCCGGGCACCGCCGCCGCGCCGGGACCGGCTCACGGCGCTCCCTCCTCCGAGGCCGGGGCGGCCTCCTCCGGGGAGAGGGCGGCCGACGCCGGGCCCATCCTCCGGGCGGCAAGCCGGCCGGGGACGACGACCGCGGCGGCGACGAGCGCCACCGAGGCCAGCGCCAGCAGGAGCTGCCGCCCGGGATCGAGCGTCGTGGGCGAGGGGACCCGCACGAGCGTCCCCTCCGGGTCGTGCTCGTAGGCCGCGAGCCGCCCGCCGTCCCCTCCCTTCACCGCCACCACGAGCCCGGGGGCGACCGCGAGCGCCCCGACGAGCCCGGGGGCGGGATCGCTCTCCCACACGAGGTCCCCCTGGGCGGCGTCCAGCGCCACCAGCCGGCCGTCGTTCAGGCCCAGGAGGACGGCCCCGCCCACCACCACCGGAGAGCTCCGGACCACGAGGTCGTTGAGCGCGTGGTCCCACTCCCGGGCCCCGGTCGCGCCGTCCAACCGGTACACCTGGCCGGCGATGTCGGCCACGAGCACGTCGTCGTCGGCGAAGGCCGCCGCCACCGCGGGGGAGAAGATCCCGTTGGCCCGCTCCTCCCAGAGCTCCGAGCCCGAGCCCGCGTCCAGGGCCCGCACCACCCGGTCCGCGAACCCGACCACGACCCGCCCGTCCCCCACGGCGGGCCCCGACGCCACCGCGGCGCCGGGCGCCGGCGACGCGGACCAGAGCCGCTCCCCCGACGAGGCCTCGAGCGCCACCACCGAGACCGCAGGCGCGGAGCGGCCCCGCGTCACCGCGTAGACCGCGCCGTCCGAGACGGCGAGCGGCGAGGTCGCCGACCCCTCCGTCTCCACCCGCCAGCCCACCGCCCCCGAGGCCAGCGCGATCGCGTACACGCCCCCCCGCACGTCCCCGACGTAGGCCCGGTCGCCCTCGACCGTCACCCCCGTCCGGCTCGACGCCTCGAGGCGCGCCTCCCACAGGTCGCGGCGGTCGGCGAGCGCGACGGCCCGGACCGCGGCCCCGGCGTCCCCTCCGCCCTCGGTGAACAGGACCGCGGGGGCGCCGCCGACCTCGGCGACCGCCGGGGGCGCGGGCGGCCCTGGGACCCGCGCCACGCGCCAGACCTCCTCGCCCGTCCTCGCGTCCACCGCGAACACCGCCTCCCGCCCCACGGCCAGGACCAGCTCCCCGGCGATCACGGGCGCCGACAGCCCCCCCTCGGCCTGCGCCGCCTCGAACGCCCAGGCCTGCCGGTAGGGAGGCGCCGGGCCCGCCTCCGCGGCCCCCGAGTGCCCCGCGTCCCCCTGGAACTGGCTCCAGCCGCCCGGGGCCTGCGCGAGCGCGATCCCCGAGGAGAGCCCGAGGCCGGACAGCGCGAGCGCGGCGATGGCGGACAGCGCGAGCGCGGCGATGGCGGACAGCGCGCGGAGGCGCTTCCGGCGCAGCTGCGCATGGGACGGATGGGTCCGGGACAGGTGGTCGTTCCTCCTCCGATGGGCGCGCGCAATCATACGGGCCCCGCTCGTCGGCCGACGCCCGGAGGGCGGCCTACGCGAGCGGCGCGAGGCGGACCAGGCCGACGACGGAGAGGGGACCCAGGTGGTCCATGGGGTCGACGTACGCCTCCCCCGAGCGCACACCGAAGTGGAGGTGCGGGACCGGGGCCCCGGGATGGCCCCAGCCGGTCCGGGCGATCTCCTGCCCCGCCCGCACGACGTCGCCCGCCCGGACCGAGAGCGCCGAGACCCACGAGCAGGTCGAGCGGAGGTCCCCGCCGTGGTCGATGGTGACGAACAGGTGGCCCCCCACCTGGCCGGCGAAGGTGACGACGCCGTCGGCGGGAGCGACCACGGGGGTCCCGGGCTCGGCCGCGATGTCGATCCCCCGGTGCCCCGGCCCGTAGGGATCCTCGGGCGGGTCGAAGGCACGGATCACCGGCCCCCGCACGGGCCAGATCCAGCCCTCCGCGGAACCGGGACCGGGGCTCGGCGCGGCCTCGGCCGCGACGGCCGACCCGTTCCCCTCGCCCCTGGTCGCCACGGCGCGGGAGGCGACGCTCGAGCCGCCCCGGGCGGCCGCGGTTGCCCCGGCCTCCCCGTCGGAGGGGAGGGCGCCCGCCGTGCCCGGGGCGAGGAGCGAGGCCGAGCACACGCACAGCACGCCGACGAGGGGGAGGAGGCGCCTCCGGTGCCGCACGGTTCCTCCTCGGGGTCACGGCGAGCCCGGCGAGGGCCGGGCCTCGCGAACCTACCGCGGGCGCGCGGCCGCCGCCATGATCGGCGTCACTCGGGACCGGGCCCGCCCGGGGGGGCGGTGGGGCCCCGGATCAGTCCCGCTCCGCGAGCTGGAGGCGGAGCCCGTTCACGGCCTTCGTGTGGATCTGGCAGACCCGGGACTCGGTGACCCCCAGGATCTCCCCGATCTCGGCCAGGGTGAGCCCCTCGAAGTAGTACAGCGTGACCACGATCTTCTCCCGCTCCGAGAGCGAGTTGATCGCCGCGGCGAGCATGCCCCGGGTCTCCTGGCTCTCCACCCCGAGGGTCGGGTCGTGGCCGCGGTCGGCCAGGGTGTCGAGGAGCGACACCTGCTCTCCGCGATCCGAGCCCACCGCCAGGACCTCGTCGAGCGCGAGCACCGAGACGAACGAGATCTGCGTCACGACGTCGTGGAGCTCGGACACGCTCATCCCGAGCCGCGCCGCGAGCTCGGCCTCGGTCGGGGCCCGCTTGAGCATCGCCTCCAGGTCGGCGTAGGCCTTCTCGATCTCCCTCGCCTTGAATCGGACCGAGCGGGGGACCCAGTCCATCGCGCGGAGCTCGTCGATGATCGCGCCCTTGATCCGGGGGATCGCGTAGGTCTCGAACTTGTTGCCCCGACCGGGCTCGAACTTGTCGAGCGCGTCGATCAACCCGAACATCCCGTAGGAGACGAGGTCGGCCTGCTCGACGGAGCTCGGGAGGCCGGTGGCGACCCGGCTCGCCACGTACTTCACGAGCGGGGCGTAGTGGAGGATCAGCCGCTCCCGCGCCTCGGGCGAGCCGCTCGCCTTGAACTCCTCCCACAGGCGGGCCAGCTCGTCGGGCGGCTCGGCGCCGGGCGAGGTCGGCCGCAGAGGTTTCGCCCGGCCCCCGGCCCTCGCTGCGCCTGTGGTCTTCCCCTGGTCCCCGGCCCTGGCGCCGCCGACGGCCACCGCCTCGCGCGCCGGCGGGGGCTTCCCCCCGCCCCGCGGCCTCCCGGCCTTCGGCGCGCCCTGCCCCGCCGCCTGGCGGTCGCGGG
>DATMBJ010000250.1:0-17530 GCA_035559315.1 Actinomycetota bacterium | reverse complement strand
GAGGCGGTCGCCGAGGAGCTCGCGCGGGCCGAGGCCGAGCGTTCCCGGACCGCGGAGGAGCTCGCGGCGAAGGAGCGGGAGCTCGCGCGGGCCGAGGCGGAGTTCCGGGAGCGGGAGCGGCTCCGGCGGGCGGTCGAGGAGGAGCGGCGGCGCCTGGCCGAGGAGGCGGCCGCCCGGCGCGCCGAGGTCGAGACGATCCGGGGGGCCCTGGCGGCCTCCGAGCGGGACCGGGAGCGCCTCGAGCGGTCCCTCGCGGAGGTCCGGGAGCGGATCGTGGCCGCCGAGGTGGAGGCGACCGGGCTCCGGGCCGAGATCGAGCGGCTCGACGCCGCCGGGGCGCCCCTCGGGGAGCGGCGGGCGGCGCTCGAGGAGGAACGCCACGGGCTCGTGGAGAAGGTCTCGGAGCTCGAGGAGGCGATCCGCCGGCACGAGGCCCGCCGGGACCTCCTCACCGAACGCCGCCGCGACATCGAGGAGACGCCGGGCTCCCGGTTCCTCGAGCGGAAGCGGGGGCGCGCGATCGGGCTCCTGCGGGAGCTGGTCCAGGCGCCCGAGGGGCTCGAGCGGGCCCTCCTCGCGGCCCTCGGGCCCTTCGCCGACGCCGTCGTGTACGACGACCCGGACGCGGCGCTCGCGGACGCCTCCGAGGGGGATGGGGCGATCCTCGCGATCGCGTCCGGCGGCCCGGTGTCGTTCGTCCTCCCGGGGGAGCGGAGCCTGCTCTCCGCGGTCCGGGCGGAGCCCGCCGCCCGGGGGCTCGTGAGCACGCTCCTCCGCGACGTCTACCTCGCCCCCTCGCTCCGGGAGGCGGCGGAGAGGCACGCCCGCCACCCCAAGGCGTCGTTCGTCACCCCCGACGGGATCCTCGTGGGCCCGGCGGTGATCCACACCGCGCCCGCCGCCTCGGACCGGGCCAGGGAGATCAGGGCGGAGCTCCGCGTGATCGAGCACGACCTGGCGGTCGCCCGGCAGCGGCTCCGTCCCAGGCGGGAACGCCTGGGCGAGGTGGTCCGCGAGCTCGAGGAGCTCGACGCCGAGCTCGAGGCCCTGGACGCCGAGATCGCGGCGGCGGCGGAGCGGCTGGCCGCCGTCGAGCGCGAGGCCGCCGCGGCCCGGAAGGAGGCGGAGGTCCTGGAGCAGCGCCTGGCCGGGCTGGACGACGCGGCCCGGGCGTGGCGGGAGCGCCTGGCGGCCGCCGACGCTCCCCGCCCGGAGCTCCCCGAGCTCCCGCGTCCGGCCGAGCCCCCGGTCCGGCTCCGGGTCGAGGTGGAGACCCTCCGGCGGGATCTCACGGCGACGGAGGAGCGTCTCGCGAGGCTCCGGGCCGAGCGGGAGGCGCTCGCGGCGGTGGACCCCGAGGCCCTCCGGGCGGAGCTCGCGCGGGCCGGGCGGGACCGGGAGGCGGCGGAGGAGGCGCTGCGGGAGGCGGGGGAGCGGGCCCGCGAGGCCTCCGCGGCCCGCGACCGGGCGGCGGAGGCCGAGCGCCGGGCCACCGAGGCCGAGGCCGACGCGAACCGGCGATGGCGCGAGGCGTCCGTGGAGCTCGAGCGGCTGCGGGACGCCTACGAGGAGGAGGACCGGGCCCGCGGGGACCTCGAGCGGCGGATCAGGGAGGCGGAGCGGCTCCTCCGAGAGGGCCACGGGGCCGACCCCGCGGAGGCCGTGGCGGCGCTCGGGGAGGCGGACACGGTCCAGGCCCTCGAGCGGCAGGCCGAGCTCGTGCAGCGCCGGCTCGCGCTCCTGGGGCGGGTGAACCTCCTCGCGACCGGGGAGCTCGAGACCCTCCAGGAGCGGCACGACTTCCTGCAGCGCGAGCTGGAGGACGTCCGGAAGGCCCGCCGCGATCTCCTGGAGGTGATCCGCCGGATCGACGAGGAGATGACCCGGACCTTCGAGGCGGCCTACCGCGACGTGGCGGCGGAGTTCGAGCGGATCTTCGGGCAGCTCTTCCCGGGGGGCGAGGGCCGGCTGGTCCTCACCGATCCCGCCCGGCCGCTCGAGACCGGGATCGAGATCGAGGCCCGCCCCGGCCGCAAGCGGGTGCGGCGGATCTCGCTGCTCTCGGGAGGGGAGCGGGCGCTCGTGGCCCTCGCCTTCCTCTTCGCGATCTTCCGGGCGCGGCCGTCCCCCTTCTACCTGATGGACGAGGTGGAGCCGGCGCTGGACGACGTGAACCTCGTCCGGTTCCTCGAGCTGGTCCGGGGGTTCGCCGCCGACGCGCAGGTCCTCATCGTGACCCACCAGAAGCGAACGATGGAGGTGGCCGACGTGCTGTACGGGGTCTCGATGAACCGCGACGGCACGTCCACGGTCGTCTGCCAGCGGATCGACCACCCGCGGGCCGCCGCGGCCGCCGACGGGCACCGCGCGGCCGCCGCCCCGGACCGGGGCCGAGCCTCCGCCGCCCACACGCCGGCCTGAGACGGCTCAGCGCCCCGGCCGGGAACCCGCAGCCCGGAGCGCCCATGGGGCCGGTGTCGCCCCTCGATCGCCTCGACCGTCACGCCCTCGCCTCCTCCATCCGCTCCCGGAGCCGGGGTTCCGGCTCGAGGACGTAGAGGCCGCCACCCACCCGGTCGGTGACGAAGAGCAGGCCCTCGTGGTCGACGTAGAGGTCGTTGAGCTGGATCGCCTCCTGACCCGGCGGGGGCTCGGGGACCCACCAGGCGAGCTCGCGGGGCCGCCCGGGCTCGGCGAGGTCGTAGACCCGCACCCCGGCGTTGAAGTAGGTCGCGAACACGACCTCCTCGCTCGCGTAGCTGCCGGGCCGGTGCTCGTGGAGGTTGTGGGGCCCGAACCGCCCCCCGCGCTCGCAGTAGTCCCCCTCGGGCGGGGGGCAGCGAGCGAGCACCCGCGGCTCGTCCTCCCGGGAAACATCCACCACGAAGATGGACCGCTCCTCCTCCTGGCAGCGCTCGTGCACCGACTCCTGGGAGAGCACGACGAGGCGGCGGCCGGGGAGCGGCAGGCAGGTGTGAGCGTCGCCGCCAGCGAGCCCCGTGAGGGTCCCTACGGGCCGGGGCGCGGCCGGGTCCGACAGATCCAGGATCACCATGCCGGCGTCGCCCCACCCCGCGTAGGCCCGCGACCCGTGGACGAGCGCGTGGTGGGCGGCGAACCGCCGGCCGGTCGGCCACGTGGGCGCCTCGCCGCCCGCCTCCCACTGGCCCGGCCACCACCACCGCCCCACCTCGACCGGGGCGGCGGGGTCCGCGAGATCCACCACGACGAGCATCCGGTCCCGGAACCCCTCCGGGGTGGCGGATGCCACCACGTATCGCCCGCCCGTCCACCACATCCGGTGGACCCCGGCCCCGGTGCAGCGGTACTCGCCGATGGGCTCGGGCGCGAACGGGTCGTCGAGGCGGTAGACCACGAAGCCACCCCACTCGAAGCCCTGGCCCGAGCGGAACCGCTCGCGGTTCACGAGCAGCATCCCCTCGGCCAGCTGCACCTTGTGGGTGTGCGTCCCCGGGGGTGCCGGCCACTGCCGGACGAGCCGCGGGGCCCTCGGGTCGGACACGTCCAGGATCGAGGTCCCCATGCCGCTCGGGCCGACGTGGCCGACGTAGAGCGCGTCCCCCTCCCGGATCACCTGCATCCCGTCCCCGAACCCACCCAGGTCGGAGTGCCCGAGCAGGCGGAGCCCGACGCCCTCGGCCTTCACGCGGAGTATGGATACCAGGCCGCGGCCCCGCGGCGCCGCGCTCGTCGTCCGCTAGCCTCTGCGCGCATGGAGCTCGTCCTGCTCGCGTTCCTCGTCGCGTTCGCGCTGACCGCGGCCGTCGTGGTGCTCCGGCGGCGGGCCGGCCCGCCGCGGCGGACCGTCGCCTCGGGGCCCGGCGGTACCCGGACCGCCGGCCCGGGCCCGGCCGCCGGGCTCGGCGGGAGGGTGCGGTCGCTGTTCCGCGCCGGGGCGCCGGACGAGGGGACCTGGGAGGGCCTGGAGCGGCTGCTCCTCGAGGCGGACGTCGGCCCCCGGGTGGCCACGGAGCTCGGCGAGCGGGTCCGTCGGCGCTGGCGGGAGGGCGCCGACCCCGAGGAGCTCCTCCTCGAGGAGGTCGAGGCGATCCTCGGGCCGGACCAGCCGCTCCGCCTGGCCGGCGATCGCCTCGCGGTGGTCCTGGTGGTGGGGGTGAACGGGTCGGGGAAGACCACGACGATCGGCAAGCTCGCTGCCCGCCTGGCCTCCGAGGGGAGGCGCGTGAGCCTGGCGGCGGCCGACACGTTCCGGGCTGCCGCGGTCGAGCAGCTCGCGGCGTGGGCCGAGCGGGCCGGGGCCCACCTCGTGGCGCAGCAGCGGGGCGCGGACCCGGGGGCGGTGGCGTTCGACGCGGTGAAGGCCGCCCTGGCCAGGGGATCCGACGTGCTGATCGTCGACACCGCCGGACGCCTGCACACGAGGACGCCGCTCATGGACGAGCTCGCCAAGGTGCGCCGGGTCGTGGAGAAGGCCGGGGGGACGATCGACGAGACGCTGCTCGTCCTGGACGCCACGACCGGTCAGAATGGCATCGCCCAGGCCCGGGCGTTCACGGAGGCCGTGGAGGTCACGGGCCTGGCGCTCGCGAAGCTCGACGGGACGGCGAAGGGGGGGATCGTGCTCGCGGTCCGTGAGGAGCTGGGCGTGCCGGTGAAGCTCGTGGGGACCGGCGAGGGGCCGGCGGACCTGGAGGCGTTCCACGCCCGGGCCTTCGCCGAGCGGTTGGTCCGGGGGAGGGCGGGATGAGCGCCTCGATCCTGATCGTCGAGGACCACCCCACGATGCGGGAGGCGATGAAGCTCGTCCTCGAGCACGAGGGGTTCGAGATCCGCGAGGCGGCCGATGGGCACGCCGCCCTCCGGATGGTCCGGGAGGACCCCCCGGACCTCGTGTTCCTCGACCTCAACATCCCCGGCACCCCTGGGGCCGAGGTGCTGCGCGCGCTGAAGGAGGACCCCACCACCGCGTCGGTCCGGGTGGTCATCGTCACCGCCACCGGCGAGGAGGGCCGCCAGCACGTCCTCTCCCTGGGGGCCGACGAGTACTTCACCAAGCCCTTCAGCCCCCTCGCGCTGCTCCGGACCGTGGAGCGCGTGCTGGAGGGCCGCGCGGGCGAGGACGACGCCGGCGAGCGCCCGGTCGGCCCGGATCGCCCGTGACGGCTCGCCCGGCGGGCCGCCCGCGCGGTCCTTGCTAGGATGCCCGAGGCCCCGCGGCCACGCGATGTTCGACACGCTCACCGACCGCCTCGACGCCGTCTTCCGCAAGCTGCGCTCGCGGGGGAAGCTCCACCCCAAGCAGGTGGACGCGGCCCTCGCCGACATGCGGACCGCGCTCCTCGAGGCCGACGCCGCCGCCCGCGTGGTGGACGACCTCCTGGAGCGGGTCAGGCGTCGAGCGCTCTCCGAGGAGGTGATGCGGAGCCTCACCCCTGCCCAGCAGGTGGTGAAGGTGGTCAGGGACGAGCTCGCCGCGACGATGGGCGGCGAGCACGTCCCGTTCCGGCTCCCGCGGGCCCACCCGGCCGTCGTGATGATGGCCGGGGTCCAGGGCTCGGGGAAGACCACCGCCTGCGCGAAGCTCGCCCACCTCCTGCGGGGCGAGGGCAAGCGGGTGCTCCTCGTCGCCGCCGACCTCCAGCGGCCGGCGGCGGTCGAGCAGCTCGTCACGTTGGGGCGGGAGATCGGCGTGGAGGTCGCCGCCGAAGGGCGGGACCCGGTCCGGGTGGCGAGGGAGGCGCTCAGACGGGCCAAGCGCGAGGGCCACGACGCGATGGTGGTGGACACCGCGGGGCGGCTCCACGTGGACCGGGAGATGATGCGGGAGGCGCGCCGGGTCCGCGACGCCCTCGCCCCCCACCACGTGCTCATGGCCTGCGACGCGATGACGGGCCAGGACGCGGTGGTGCAGGCGGAGGCCTTCCTCCGGGAGGTCGACCTCACCGGGTTCGTGCTCACCAAGCTCGACGGCGACGCGCGGGGGGGCGCGGCCCTCTCGATCACCGCGGTCACCGGCAGACCCGTGTTCTTCGCCGGCACCGGCGAGCGGCCGGCCGACCTCGAGCCCTTCCACCCCGACCGCATGGCCCAGCGGATCCTCGGGATGGGCGACGTGCTCACGCTGATCGAGCGGGCGGAGCGAGCGGTGGACCGGGAGAAGGCCGAGGAGGCCGCCCGGCGGATGCTCGAGGCCCGGTTCACGCTCGAAGACTTCCTCGTGCAGCTCCGGGAGGTCCGCAAGATCGGGCCGATCCGGGACCTGCTCGAGATGCTGCCCGGCGTCCCGGGCGGGAAGGACGCCCTCCGCCAGCTCGCGGGCGGGATCGACGAGGGGAAGCTCCGCCGAGCCGAGGCCATCATCCTCTCGATGACCCCGGAGGAGCGGCGGGAACCCGCTATCATCGGCGGGAGCCGGCGAGCGCGGATCGCGCGCGGTTCCGGCACCACGACGGCCCAGGTCAACGAGCTCTTGCGGGAGTTCGAGCAGGCCCGGAGGATGATGAGGAGCCTCACCGGCGGCGGCAGGGGACGGCGGATGCCGAGGATCCCCGGGATGCCGAGGCCCCCGGGCTGAGGCGGACGAGGAAGGCGAGCCATGGCGACGAGGATCAGGTTGATGCGGCTCGGGGCGAAGAAGCGCCCCTTCTACCGCGTGGTGGTGGCCGACTCGCGGAGCCCCCGCGACGGGCGGTTCATCGAGAGCATCGGGAAGTACCACCCGCTGGCCGACCCGTCCCTGATCGAGATCGACGAGGAGCGGGCGCTCCACTGGCTTCGGGTCGGGGCGCAGCCGAGCGAGCCCGTCCGCAACCTCCTCGAGAAGACCGGGATCTGGGAACGGTTCCAGGCCGAGCGGCAGGGGGAGAAGGCCGCCTCGTGAGCGGCGCGCCGGCGGCGTCCGAGGGGTCCGAGGGCGGCGACCTCCGGGGGCTCGTCGAGTTCCTCGCCCGCGAGCTCGTCGAGGACGAGGGGGCCGTGGTCGTCACCGAGGAGGAGGACGACCGGGGCGTGCTCCTCCGGCTGAAGGTCGCGCCGGACGACATGGGGAAGGTGATCGGCCGGGGCGGACGGACCGCCCGCGCCATCCGCCAGGTCGTCCACGCCGCGGCCGTGCGGCAGGGCCGGAGGGCGCACGTCGAGATCGTCGACGCCTAGATGCGCGAGCCGACCGTCGTCGTCGGCAGGATCACGCGGGCGCACGGGGTCAAGGGGGAGGTGGCGGTCCTCGTCCTCTCCGAGACGCCCGAGCGGTTCGCGCCGGACGCCCGGGTGTTCCTCGAGGACGGCACCCCCCTCACGGTGGAGCGGTCCCGGCCCCACGGTGGGCGGCTCCTCGTGAAGTTCCGCGAGGTCCCCGACCGGACCCGGGCCGAGGAGCTCCGGGGCCGGCTCCTCGTGATCCCGGAGTCGATGCTCCCCCCGCTGCCCGAGGGCGCGTGGTGGCCCCACCAGATCGAGGGGTGCGAGGTCGTCACGGAGTCCGGACGCTCCCTGGGCCGGGTCGTGGAGGTCGTGCCGAACCCCGCCAACGACCTCTGGGTGGCGCGGGCCGGCGAGGTCGAGACGCTGATCCCAGCCCTCCGGGACGTGCTGGTCTCGGTCGACGTGGAAGCCAGGCGGATCGTGGTCCGCGAGGTGCCCGGGCTCACCGCCCCGGAGGGCGGGGAGGGGTAGGCCGACGGCCCGCGCGATAGCCTGCGCGTGTGCGGATCGACGTGCTCACGATCTTCCCCGAGATCTTCGAGTCCCCGCTGCGGGCGAGCCTGCTGGGGAAGGCCATCGCCGCCGGGCTCGTCGAGGTCCGGATCCACGACATCCGCGCGTACGCCACCGACCGGCACCGGAAGGTCGACGACGAGCCCTACGGCGGCGGGCCCGGGATGGTGATGAAGCCCGAACCGATCTTCGCCGCGGTCGAGGCCCTCGGGCCGGGCCCCAAGCGGATCGTCCTGCTCTCGCCCGCCGGGCGCCGCCTCGACCAGGCGCTCGTCCGCGACCTCGCCCGGGAGCCGTGGCTGGTCCTGATCTGCGGCCGGTACGAGGGGGTGGACGAGCGGGTCGTCGAGGGGCTCGGCGCCGAGGAGGTGTCGATCGGGGACTACGTGCTCTCCGGCGGGGAGCTCCCGGCCCTCGTCGTGATCGAGGCCGTGGCCCGCCTGGTCCCCGGCGTGGTGGGCAAGGAGGAGTCGCTCCTGCGGGAGTCGTTCGAGGAGGGGCTCCTCGACCACCCGCACTACACCCGGCCCGCCGAGTTCCGGGGCATGCGGGTCCCCGAGGTCCTGCTCTCCGGGGACCACGCCGCGATCGAGCGGTGGCGCCGGGAGGCGGCCCTGGAGAAGACCCGCCGCAACCGCCCCGACCTGCTCGGGGCGGGCTGACGCCTACGGCGAGCGGCCGACCCGGCCCGGCCCCGGGAGGACTACCATCGGGGCGTCGGATGACTCCGAGGAGGGAACGGCCATGCTGACCGTCAGCGTGATCAAGGCCGACACCGGGGGGTTCGTGGGGCACTCCGCCGTGCACCCCCGGATGCTCGAGGTCGCGAGGGAGGCGGTGGCGGGCGCCACCGGGGAACTCCTGATCGACGGGAAGGTGGAGGCCTGTGGGGACGACCTGTTCCTGATCATGACCCACCGGCACGGGCCGGAGGCGGAGGGCGTCCACGCCTTCGCGTGGAACGTGTTCACGCGGACCACGGAGGTCGCCAAGGAGCTCGGGCTCTACGGGGCGGGGCAGGACCTCCTTTCGGACGCGTTCTCCGGGAACCTCCGGGGGATGGGCCCGGGCTACGCCGAGATGGAGTTCGAGGAGCGGCCGTCCGAGCCGATCCTCGTGTTCCTCGCCGACAAGACCGACCCCGGCGCCTGGAACCTCCCCCTGTACCGGATGTTCGCCGACCCCTTCAACACGCCGGGGCTCGTGATCGACCCCAAGATGCACGCGGGCTTCCGGTTCGAGGTGCTGGACCTCGTCGAGGACAAGGTGATCCTCCTCGACACCCCGGAGGAGACCTACGACCTCCTGCTGTTCATCGGGGCGCCGG
Organism: Actinomycetota bacterium; assembly: GCA_035559315.1. Taxonomy (GTDB): domain Bacteria; phylum Actinomycetota; class UBA4738; order UBA4738; family HRBIN12; genus DATLZM01. The sequence goes on along the minus strand of DATMBJ010000250.1, from coordinate 8,505 downwards.
AGCGCTACGTGGTGAAGCGGGTGTTCTCGCGGGCGCTGGACGAGGTGGCCGCGGTGACGAGCACCCAGCGGCTCTCGCTGATCGCCGGGCGGTACGTGGGGAAGGACGACCCCACGATGATCGTCCGGAGCCAGAGCGGGCTGCCGGCGGTGGGGGAGATCACGGAGCCCTTCGCGTTCCCCCACACGGTCGCCGGCTGCATGCGGGGCTCCCACCACGCGCCGCTCATGCCGGTCGGGCTCGCCGACGCCCACCCCAGCCGGTTCGACGGGCCGCCCCGGGTCGTGTGCCTGGGGTTCCAGGTGAAGGACGGGGTGCTCCACGGGCCGCGCGACCTGTTCGCGGACCCCGCCTTCGACCGGGCCCGCGCGGAGTGCGCCCGGATCATGGACTACTTCCGCCGCCACGGCCCGTTCGAGCCGCACCGGCTGCCCCTTGACGAGATGGAGTACACGACGATGCCCTCCGTGGCGGAGCGGCTCGCGGACCGGTGGCGGCCGGTGGAGCAGGCCCTCCGCCCCGCTGCGGGCGGGGACGCCGAGGGCGTGCGGGTCCAGGCGGAGGCCCGGGCCGAGGTGGAGTAGCGGGTGCGGTTCCTCTCCCGGCGGCCGGGGCGGGTCGCGGGGGAGGAGCGCGTCGAGGTGGCCGGGCCCGACGGGCGGCTCGCCGCGCGCGGCCTGTGGTTCCACGGGCGGGGCGCCCTCCGCCCGTGGGCGGACCTCGTCGTCCTGGACCCCGCGGTCCTGCCCGAGCTGGCGGCGGCCCTCGGGCCCGGCGGGAGCCTGATGGTGGCCTACGGGGCGGACGAGACCGAGCGGGCCCTCCGGCGCGGGGTCCCGCCCGCCGCCACCCCGCTCGGCCTCGCGCTCCTCGCCGCCGGGTGCCGGTGGTTCAAGGACTGGTACTTCCCCGAGGGCGGGCGCGAGGGGGGGACGAAGCTCCAGGGCACGCTCCCCCTCGACGCCGCCCACCGGGAGCGGGCGGAGGCCGCCCTCCGCCTCGAGCTCGAACGGTTCCTGGCCTCGGGGCGGGGGCGGGAAGAGGACCGGCGCCGGGCTCGGGAGGCGCTGGGGCTGCTCGGGGAACCCGGGTAGGCGCGATGAGCCTGCGGCTCCCCGGCGCCCTCGGCCCCGTGGCTGCCGGCGCCGGGCGTCCCCGCTGTTATCATCGGGGTCCCGCCATGAACAAGGTCGACCTCGTCGAGCAGCCGTTCCTCCGCCGCGACCTGCCGGAGTTCCGGCCGGGCGACACCGTCAAGGTGCACGTCCGGGTGGTCGAGGCGGGGCGCGAGCGCATCCAGGTGTTCCAGGGGGTGGTGCTCCGGCGCCAGGGCGGCGGGCTCCGCGAGACCTTCACGGTCCGGAAGATCTCGTTCGGGGTCGGGGTCGAGCGTACCTTCCCGCTCCACTCGCCCTCGATCGCGAAGATCGAGGTCGTCTCCCGCGGGGACGTGCGGCGGGCCAAGCTCTACTACCTCCGTGGGCTGCGCGGGAAGAAGGCCCGGATCCGCGAGCGCCGCGAGACCCCGGCCGAGATCGCGCGGGCCCAGGAGCTCGCCGCCGAGGCCGGGGAGCCGTCCGCCCCCGAGGGGGTGGTCGAGCCCGAGGGGGTGGTCGAGCCCGAAGGGGTGGTCGAGCCCGAGGCCGCCCCGGCCCCGGCCGCGGCCGAGGAGCGGGGCTAGGGCCGTGTCGGAGCGGCCGCCGGCCCTGGCCGAGCCGGCCGAAGAGGCACCCCCGCGGGTCGAGCAGCGAGGGCTCCTGCCGTTCCTCCGCGAGCTCCCCGGGCTCGTGCTCCTCGCGCTCCTCCTGGCCCTGCTGCTCAAGAGCTTCGTCGTCCAGGCCTTCTACATCCCCTCGGGGTCGATGGAGCCCACGCTCTTCCCCGGGGACCGGGTGCTCGTGAACCGGCTCGCGTACCGGTTCGGGGACCCCGCCCGGGGGGACGTGATCGTGTTCGACACCGGGGGCGCGGAGGAGGACCGGGGCGTCGTCGGCCGGTTCCTCCGGTGGCTCTCCGAGGGGCTCGGGGTGGCCCGCCCCACGCACGAGGACTACATCAAACGCGTGATCGGGCTGCCGGGCGAGGTGGTCGAGATCCGTCGGGGGGTCGTGTACGTGGACGGCGAGCCCATCCCCGAGCCGTGGCTCGCGGGCCGGGCCGACCGGCGGTCGTTCGCCCCGGTGGAGGTCCCCGAGGGGATGCTCTACGTCCTGGGCGACAACCGGCTGCACTCCGGGGACTCCCGGTTCGGCCTGGGGTTCGTCCCGATCGACCGGGTGGTGGGGAAGGCGTTCCTCGTCGTGTGGCCGCCCTCCCGCGTGGGATGGATCCGCTAGCCGACCTCGGGCGCTACGAACGGAGCCTGCGCCACCAAGGGTTCCGGCTGATCGCCGGGGTGGACGAGGCCGGGCGGGGAGCCCTGGCCGGGCCCCTCGTGGCGGCCGCCGTGATCCTGCCCGAGGACTTCGACCTCGAGGGCATCGACGACTCGAAGGCGCTCACCGCGGCCGAGCGGGAGACCTGTTACGCCCGGATCCTGGCCGGGGCGGTGGCGGTGGCCGTCCGGCGGGCGACCCCGGCGAGGATCGACCGGCGGGGGCTGCACCGGTCGAACCTGTGGCTCCTGCGGAGGGCGGTGCGGGCGCTGCCGGTGCGGCCGGACTACGTGCTCACCGACGGCTTCCCCGTGCCCCGGCTCGGTCTGCCGTCGCTCTCGATCAGGAAGGGGGACGCCGTGACGGCCTCGGTGGCGGCGGCGTCGATCGTGGCCAAGGTGGTCCGGGACCGGGCCATGGCCCGCTACCACCGCCGGTTCCCCGCCTACGGGTTCGATCGGAACAAGGGGTACGGGACGGCCGAGCACCGCGAGGCCCTGGCCCGGTTCGGCCCCTGCCCGATCCACCGGCGCTCGTTCGCCCTGGTCGCGGCCCTGGTGAGCGCGGGCGGGTCCGGGGCCGCGTACGATGGGGGCGGCGGCCCTGCGGGGGAGGACGCGTGACCGAGGACGACATCGAGCGGTTCGAGGAGGAGCGCGAGCTCGAGCTCTACAAGGAGTACCGGGACGTGCTCCCCATGTTCTCCTACGCCGTCGAGACCGAGCGGCGCTTCTACCTCGCGAACCAGGTCGACGTCAGGCGGACGGACGACGGCTGGGTCGAGGTCCTCCTGGGCGACGCGTGGGTGTGGGACATGTTCCGCCCGGCGCGGTTCGTGACCGAGGTCCGTGTGCTCACCCGGCGCGACGTGAACGTCGAGCACCTCGCGCGCCGCGAGGACGTGATCGGCGGCTGACCCCGGCCGCCCGGCGGCTCGACCCCCCGTGTCGGTGGGGCGGGCTAGGGTCGAGCCATGGACCGCAGGGCGCGGGTCGGCAGGCGCGGGGAGGACGCCGCCGCGGCCGCGTACGCGGCGCGCGGGTTCCGGGTCGTCGCGAGGAACTGGCGCTGCCCGCTGGGCGAGGTCGACCTGGTGGTGGAGCGGGAGGGCCTGCTCGTCTTCTGCGAGGTGAAGGCGAGGTCGGGCACGACCTTCGGGGGTGGCTTCGAGGCCGTCACGGCGGCGAAGCGGCGGAAGCTCCGGGCGCTCGCGGAGGTCTTCCTCGCGGGTCGCGACCCGCCACCCGCCTCGGTCCGCTTCGACGTGGCGAGCGTGCACACCGGGCCGGACGGCCCATCGGTGCAGCTCTTCGAGGACGCCTTCGAAGGGTAGACCCGGGGGTGGCCCCGCCGGCGTGGGCCGGTGCCGGGCCGGGGGGTGCTACCGTTCCCCCACGTGGCCGGGCTCCCGCACCCGTCGAGGAAGGCCGCGGCGGCGGTGGCCGTCGTCGCCCTGGCCGGCCTGCTCCCCGGACCGCCCGGGCCGGCCCGGGCCCAGACCGGCCCGACGGCCACGCTCGTGGCGGTGATCGACACCTCGGCGTGGGGCTCCCCGGATCCGGCGGGCCTCGCCCTCCGTCCGGCGACCGACCGGCTCCTCGCCTCCGACAGCGAGGTCGACGAGACGGGGCGGTTCCGGGGGGCGAACCTCTTCGAGGCGCGGCGCTCGGGATCGGTCCGGCGGAGCTACGACCTCACGCGGTTCACCGACGAACCGACGGGGGTGGCCGTGAACCCGAGGAACCCGTCCGTCCTGTACGTCTCGGACGACGTCGAGGACCGGATCTTCGTGGTCCGGGCGGGGCCCGACGGCCGCTGGGGGACGGCCGATGACCGCGCCACCTCCTTCCCCACGCGGCCCTTCGGCTGTCGGGACCCCGAGGGGCTGGCGTTCGGGAGGCGATCCCTGTTCATCGCGGACGGCGAGGGCACGGAGGTGTTCCGGGTGCGCCGTCGGGGCGCGTTCGACGGCGCGCCGCCCCGGGGGGACGACCTCGTCACGCGGTTCGACACCTCGGGGCTCGGCCTGCGTGATCCGGAGGGCGTGGAGTTCGATCCCACGAGCGGGCACCTGTTCGTCGTCAGCCGGAGGGATGCGGTGATCGTCGAGGTGACCCTCGTGGGGGACGCGGTCCGCGCCTACGACCTCTCCGGGTCCGCGATCGACCATCCCTCGGGGATCGCGGTGGCCCCCGGGGAGGGCGGGGCGCTCCTCGCCTACGTCTCCGACCGAGGCCTGGACAACGCGGTGGACCCGGGCGAGGACGACGGCCGGATCTACGTGTTCTCCCTCGCGCCGTAGCGTCCGTGTCGGCGGGGGGCGCTAGGGTCCCCCGGACCGTGTACGGGCGGGTGATCGGGGTCACGCTCGCGGGGGTGCGCGGGCGGCTCGTGTGGGTCGAGGCCCACGTCGGCCGGGGGCTGCCCGCGCTCGTGCTCACCGGGCTCCCCGGCGCCGCCGTGACCGACTCCCGCGACCGCGTCCGGGCGTCGGTGGAGAACGCGGGCCTGGCCTGGCCGCTGCGGCGGGTGGTGGTGAACCTCTCCCCGGCGAACCTGCGGAAGGAGGGGCCGGGGATGGACCTGGCGATCGCCATGGGCGTCCTCGCGGCCTCGGCCCAGGTGCCGCGGGACCGGCTGGACCGGTTCGCCTTCTACGGCGAGCTCTCCCTCCGGGGCGGGCTCGTTCCGACCCCCGGCGCGCTCCCGGCGGCGATCGCCGCGGCGCGGGCGGGGCTCGAGGGGCTCGTCGTGCCCCTGGCCAACGCGCCGGAGGCGGCCCTGGTGGAGGGGCTCGCGGTGGTCGGGGCGGAGCGGCTCCAGGACGTCGCGGGGTTCCTCCGTGGCTCCTGGAGCCCGCCGCCGGTCCGGGCCGGGGCCGATGCGGCGCCCGAGCCACATGCCGTGGACCTGGCCGAGGTGCGAGGGCAGGCGCGGGCTCGGCGGGCGCTCGAGGTGGCCGCGGCCGGCGGGCACAACCTCCTGCTCGTCGGGCCGCCCGGGGCGGGCAAGACGATGCTCGCGCGCAGGCTCCCCACCATCCTGCCAGCGCTCTCCCGCGACGAGGCGCTCGAGGTGACCCAGCTCCGCTCGGTGGCCGGGCTCCTCGGTCGCCCGGGCCTCGTCGCGGCCCGGCCGTTCCGGGCCCCGCACCACTCGATCTCGACCGCGGGGCTCCTGGGGGGCGGGAGCGGGGTGCCCCGGCCCGGGGAGGTCTCCCTCGCCCACCACGGCGTGCTGTTCCTGGACGAGCTCACGGAGTTCCGGCGCGACGCGCTCGAGGCCCTCCGCCAGCCCCTCGAGGACGGCCGGGTCGTGGTGGCCCGGACGGGCGGAGCGGTCGAGTTCCCCGCCCGGTTCACGCTGGTGGCGGCGGCCAACCCCTGCCCCTGCGGGTACCTCGGCGACCCGCGCCGGGCCTGCCGGTGCCCCCCGCACCGGCTCGATGCCTACCGCCAGAAGCTCTCCGGGCCGCTCCTCGACCGGATCGACCTCCGGCTCGCCGTGCCCCGGCTCTCCCGCCGGGAGCTCCTGGACGAGCGGGCGGGGGAGCCGTCGGCCTCGGTCCGCGAGCGGGTCGAGGCGGCCCGCGAGCGCCAGCGCGCCCGGTACGTGGGGCTCGGGGTCGCCTGCAACGGCCAGCTCCCCGGCCCCCTGGTCCGGGGGGAGGCGCGGCTGTCTCCCGCCGCCGAGCGGCTCCTGGCGGACGCCGTCGAGGGGCTCGGCCTGACCGGGCGGGGGTTCGACCGGGCCCTCAAGGTGGCCCGCACGATCGCGGACCTCGCCGGCTCCGACCGGGTGGAGCCCGACCACCTGGCCGAGGCCCTCTCGTACCGCGCCCCGGCGGGAGAGGAGGAGATGGCCCGTGCCGGGTGAACGCCCCGACCTGCCCCGCGGGTGGCCCCCCGGGTTCGCCCGGGGCGAGGCGAACCGCCGAGCCCTGGCCGTGCTGGCCGCGCTCCGGGGGATCGCGCCCCGGAGGCTCCGGGAGCTCGCCTGGCGGACGGGGGACGCGGAGGCCTGCCTGGAGGAGGTGCGGCGAGGGCGGGCCGGCAGCGAGAACGACCGGGAGGCCGCTTGGTCCCTCGACCCGGGGGAGCTCCTCCGGCGGACGGAGGACGTCGGGGCCCGCCTGGTCGTGCCGGGCGGGGAGGAGTACCCCCCGGGCCTGCTCGACCTGGCCGACCCGCCGGCGGCGCTGTTCGTCCGGGGCGCCCGCCTGGGTCCCGGGCGGCGGGTGGCGGTGGTGGGCGCGCGGAACTGCACCCCGACCGGTGCGGAGGTCGCCCTGGAGCTGGGGCGGACCCTCGCGGCCGCCGGGGTCTGCGTGGTGAGCGGGGCCGCGCGGGGGATCGACGCCCGGGCCCACGAGGGGGCCCTGGCGGCCGGGGGGCCGACGGTGGCGGTGCTCGGCTGCGGGATCGACCTGGCCTACCCGCCGCGCTCGCGGCGCCTGCTGGACCGGATCGCGGAGGTCGGGACCGTCGCGAGCGAGTACGCGCCTGGTGTGCCCGCCGAGCCCTTCCGGTTCCCCGCGCGCAACCGCCTGATCGCCGCGCTCTCCGAGACCGTGGTCGTGGTCGAGGGGGCGGAGGAGAGCGGTTCCCTCATCACCGCCGACCACGCCCTGGACCTCGGGCGCCAGGTCGTGGCGGTGCCCGGGCCGGTGACGAGCCCGCTCTCGGCCGCGCCCCTCGCGCTGATCCGGGAGGGCGCGACGATGATCCGGGGAGCGGCGGACCTGCTGGAGGACCTCGGGCTCGGCCCGGCGCCCCAGCCGACTCCCCCCGCGGGAGGCCTGGGGCCGGTGGAGGAACGGGTGCTCGCGAACGTGGGGGGCCCAACGCTCCCCGAGCACGTGGCTCGGGCGACGGGCATGGCCCTCCCGGACGTGCTCGCCGCCCTCACCCGGCTGGAGCTGCTCGGCCTGGTGCGGACCGTGGGCGGCAGGGTGGAGCGGCGGGTCCACCCAGCTTGAACAGGGCCCCGGGCGCTGGTACAAGGGGGCCGCACCCGATCCGGAGAGAGGTCGTGGCGTCCCGGGACGAGCTTCCCCACCCCGAGCTGCGGCTGATCGAGTCCTTCCTGCGACACCTGGACCTCGAGCGGCGGCTCTCGGAACACACCGTCGCCGCGTACCGCCGGGACCTGGCGGCGCTGGCGGTCTTCCTGCACCGCTCGGGAGGATCCCTCCGGGCGGCCACCTACCTCGAGCTGCGACGGTTCCTCGCGCAGCGGTCCACGCTGGGCTACGCACGCGCCTCGGTCGCGAGGTGCGCCGCGGCGATCCGGTCGTTCTACCGGTGGGCCCGGGCCCAGGGCGTGGTCGAGGCGGACCCGGCGCTCCTCCTGGGGCGCCCGAAGGTCGTCTCGCGGCTCCCCGCCGTGCTCCGGCCCGCGGAGGCGGCGGCCCTCGTCGAGGCCCCCACGGCGGAGGAGGGCGGGGACGGTCCCGTTCCGGGGCCCCAGGCAGCCGGCCGGGCCGCGCGGCTGCTCCGCGACCGGGCGCTGCTCGAGCTGCTCTACGGCTCGGGCCTGCGGGTGGGGGAGGCGGCTGGGCTGACCGTGGAGCGCGTGGACCTGGTCCGGGAACGCGTCCTGGTCCCGGGGAAGGGCGGGAGGGAGCGGGAGGTCCCGATCTCCCAGTACGCGCGGGAGGCGATCGGGGCCTACCTGCGCGACGGTCGGCCCTGGTTCGTCGAGCGGGCCGCCGCCGAGGGGAAGGGCAGCTCCGAGACCGCGAAGCCGGCCGACCCGGGGACGGCCCTCTTCCTGAACTCCCGGGGGAGGCCGGCGTCCCCGCGCGACCTCCGCCGAATCGTGGAAAGATACGCACGTCGAGTGCTGTCGGGGCGTCGGGTGTCGCCGCACACGCTGCGACACTCGTTCGCCACGCATCTCTTGGAAGGAGGAGCGGACATCCGAGCCGTGCAGGAGCTCCTCGGGCACGCCACCATCGCCACGACCCAGCGCTACACCCACGTGTCGCGGGCGCGCCTCTTCGCCGCGTACCGCCGGAGCCACCCGAGGGCCTGATGGCGAAACCGGTGAGGGCCGCGCGTGGGGGGCCCGCCGCGGCGCGCGGGGAGGCGCCGCCGGCGCCGGTCCGCCGGGCCCGGGCCAAGGGCGA
>DATMBJ010000249.1:0-20508 GCA_035559315.1 Actinomycetota bacterium | reverse complement strand
TCATGAGCATCCAGTCCGTGAAGGGCGTCGAGGTCGGCGACGGGTTCTCGGTCGCCGCCCGGCGGGGGAGGCCGGGCCGGGCCCTATGATGTGCCCGTGCTCCGCATGCTCACGGCCGGGGAGTCGCACGGGAGGGGCCTGGTCGCCGTCCTCGAAGGCCTCCCGGCCGGCGTGCCCATCTCCCGGAAGGAGCTCGCCGCCGAGCTGGCCCGCCGCCGCCACGGCTACGGGCGGAGCGGGCGCCAGCGCCTGGAGGCCGACCGGTTCGAGATCCTCTCCGGGGTCCGCCACGGCCGGACCCTGGGGAGCCCGGTCGCGGTCACGATCGAGAACGCCGAGTGGGAGGAGAAGTACCGGGACCTGATGGCGGTGGAGGGCGAGCCCGACCCGGCCCGGAGGCTCACCCGCCCCCGCCCCGGCCACGCCGACCTGGCCGGGGTGCAGAAGTACGGGTTCGACGACGTCCGGAACGTCCTGGAGCGGGCGAGCGCCCGCGAGACCGTGGCCCGGGTGGCCGCCGGGTGCCTCTGCAAGGCGTTCCTGGCCGAGCTCGGGATCCGGATCGTCTCCCACGTGGTGCGGATCGGCCGGGTGGCCACGCCGGCCCGGATGCGCCCGCCCCGGCCCGAGGACCTGGAGACCGTGGACGCCTCACCGGTCCGCTGCTTCGACGAGGGGACCTCGGCGCGGATGGTGGCCGAGATCGACCGGGCCATGGCCGAGCGGGACACCCTGGGCGGCGTGTTCGAGGTCCTGGCCTACGGGTGCCCCCCGGGCCTCGGCTCCTACGTCCACTACGACCGCAAGCTCGACGCCCGCCTGGCCCTCGCGCTCATGAGCATCCAGTCCGTGAAGGGCGTCGAGGTCGGCGACGGGTTCTCGGTCGCCGCCCGGCGGGGCTCGCGGGCCCAGGACGAGATCGTGCTCGAAGGGGGGAGGCTGTCCCGGACGTCGGCCCGGGCCGGCGGGATCGAGGGCGGGATGAGTACCGGCCAGCCGATCCGGGTCCGGGCCGCGATGAAGCCGATCTCCACCGTGCCCAAGCCCCTCGCCACGGTCGACCTCGCGACCGGGGAGCCGGGGGTGGCGATCACCCAGCGGACCGACATCTGCTCGGTGCCGGCGGGCGCCGTGGTGGGGGAGGCGGCGGTCGCGCTCGTGCTCGCCGACGCCGTGCTCGAGAAGTTCGGGGGCGACTCGCTCCCCGAGACCCGCCGGAACCTGGAGGCGTACCGGGAGGGGCTCCGGTGATCCTGTACCTGATCGGACCGCCCGGCTCGGGGAAGTCCACGGTGGGACGGATCGTCGCCGAGCGGCTCGGCGTGCCGTTCGTGGACCTGGACGCCGAGATCGAGCGGGAGGAGGGCCGCGCGGTGGCCCGGATCTTCGCCGAGGACGGCGAGGAGCGGTTCCGGGAGCTCGAGGCGAAGAAGCTCGCCGAGGTGGCGGCGGCCGACCCCGCCGTGGTGGCCTGCGGCGGGGGGATCGTGCTGGAGCCGGCGAACCGGGTCACGCTCCGGGCCACGGGGACCGTGGTCTACCTCCACGCGCCCCTCGAGGTCCTGCGGGAACGGGTCCGGCCGGCCGAGGACCGCCCGCTGATCCGCCGAGAGGGCGACCTGGAGCGGCTCCTCGCCGAGCGCGAGGCCCTGTACCGGGAGTTCGCGGCGCACGTCGTGGACGCCTCGGGGCCGCCCGAGGAGGTCGCCGCGAGGGTCGAGGACGAGCTCCGGTGGCGGGCGTAGGGCCGCGGGCCGGGGCCGCCCGGGGCGCCCTCCGCCGGGTGCCGGTCCCGGTGCCGGGGCGGGCGTACGAGGTGCTGGTCGGGGCGGGGCTGCTGGAGCGCGCCGGCGAGCTGCTCCCGCCCTTGCCCGGGGCCGAGCAGGCGTTCGTGGTCTCCGACCGCGCCGTGGCCGAGCGGTGGTTCGAGCCGCTCGCCGGGTCCCTCGCGGCCCGCGGGCTCCCCGCGCTCCTGCTCCCGGTGCCGGAGGGGGAGGACGCGAAGACCCTGGCGGTGGCCACGGCGCTCTGGCGCCAGCTCGCGGCGCAGGCCGCGCACCGGGACGACGTCGTGCTCGCGCTCGGCGGCGGGGCGGTGGGCGACCTGGCCGGGTTCGTGGCCGCCACCTACATGCGGGGGGTCCCCCTGGTCCAGGTCCCGACGACCCTCACCGCCCAGGTGGACGCGGCGATCGGCGGGAAGTGCGCCGTGAACCTCCCCGAGGGGAAGAACCTGGTGGGGGTCTTCGCCCAGCCCGTCGCGGTCCTGGCCGACGTCTCCACGCTGGCCACGCTCCCCGAACGGGAGTACCGCTCGGGGCTCGCCGAGGTGGCGAAGTACGCGCTGGCCCTGGACCCCGAGCTGCTGGCCTCGCTCGAGGCCGACCCCGGCCCGGTGCTCGCCCGCGACCCGGCCGCCCTCGAGGAGCTGGTGGCTCGCTGCGCGGGCGCCAAGGCGGCGACGGTGGCGGCCGACGAGCGCGACGCCGGGCCCCGGCTGGTCCTGAACTACGGCCACACGCTGGGGCACGCCCTGGAGCGCCTGGAGGCCTTCGCGGGCCGGACCCACGGGGAGGCGGTGGCGGTGGGGATGGTGTTCGCCGCCCGCCTCGCCGAGGCCCTGGGGCTCGCCCCGGCCGGGCTCGCCGCCCGCCACGCCCGGCTGCTCGCCTCGCTGGGGCTGGAGATCGGCGGGGCCCTGCCGCCGGCCGAGGAGGTCCTCGGCGCGTTCCGCCTGGACAAGAAGTACCGGGGCGGGGTCCGGTTCGTCCTGCTCGAGGACGTGGGCCGTCCGCGCGTCGTGGAGGACGTGCCCGAGGAGCTGGTCCGCCGGGTGCTCTCCGGGATGCGGGGGGAGGCGTGAAGGTCCTGTTCCTGTTCGGCCCGAACCTCGGGGCGCTCGGGCGGCGGGACCCCGACCGCTACGGGACCCGGACCCTCCCCGAGGTCATGGGCGAGGTGGAGGCGCGGGCCGCCCGGCTCGGCCACGAGGTCTCCTGGCGGCAGTCCGACCACGAGGGGGAGCTCGTGGGCTGGCTCCTCGCCGCCGCCGGGGAGGGGTTCGGGGCGGTCGTCTTGAACCCGGGGGCGCTCGGGCACTACTCCTACGCGCTCCGGGACGCGGTCGAGGCGAGCGGCCTCCCGGTGATCGAGGTGCACATGACCAACGTGCACGCCCGGGAGCCGTTCCGCCGCCGGTCGGTGATCGCCGAGGTCTGCCGGGGGAGCATCGTGGGGTTCGGCGCCGGCTCGTACCACCTGGCGCTGGAGGCGCTCGCGTGGGCGGGGGGTTGACGCCCAGAGCGGGGGGCGCGCCGAGGCGGGAGGAGGTCGCGTGGACGGCGCGCTGAGGCGGGAGCGGCTCGCGGCGGAGCTCCGGGCGCGCGGGCTCGACGCCCTCCTCGTGACGCGGCTCCCGAACGTCCGCTACCTCAGCGGGTTCACCGGCTCCAACGGGCAGGTGGTGGTGGCCGCCGACGCCCGGGCCGTCCTCCTCACCGACGGCCGGTACGAGGGACAGGCCGCCCGGGAGGCGCCGGACCTCGAGCGCGTCGTGTACCGGGACCGGGCACCGCTCCCCCACGCGCTCGACGCCGCCCGGTCCCTGGGCGCCTCGCGCCTGGGGTTCGAGGCGTCCCTCGCCTACCGCGAAGCGCGGGAGCTCGAGGAGCGGGCGGACGGGCTCGAGGTCGCCCCGGTCGACGGGCTCGTGGAGCGGCTCCGCTGGGTGAAGGACGAGGAGGAGCTCCGGGCGCTCGCCCGGGCCCAGGAGCTCACCGACCTCGCGTTCGCGCGGCTGCCGGACCTCCTCCGCGAGGGCCTCACCGAGCGGGACCTCGCGCTCGAGCTCGAGTTCGAGGTCCGCCGGGCCGGGGCCGAGGCCCTCGCGTTCGACCCGATCGTGGCCTTCGGCGAGCACGCCGCGGAGCCGCACCACCGCCCGTGCGACCGCGCGCTCCGGCGGGGGGACGTGGTGAAGGTGGACCTCGGCGCCCGGGCCTCGGGCTACCACGCCGACACGACAAGGACCGTGGCCTTCGGGGAGCCCCCCGCCGAGCTCCGGGAGCTCCACGCGCTCGTCGCGCGGGCCCAGGCCGCGGGGCTCGCGGCGCTCCGCGCGGGGGCCAGGACCGGGGAGGTCGATGCGGCGGCCCGGGGGACGATCGCCGAGGCGGGCTTCGGCGAGCGGTTCCCGCACGGGCTCGGCCACGGCGTGGGGCTCGAGATCCACGAGGGCCCCTGGCTCCGGGCCGAGGGGGCCGAGGAGCTCCCGGCCGGCGCCGTGGTCACGGTGGAGCCCGGCGTGTACGTTCCGGGGCTCGGCGGGGTCCGGATCGAGGACGTCGCGGTGGTGGGGCCGGAGGGCGCCCGCGTGCTCGGGCGCGTCCCCCGGGAGCTGGTGGTGGTCTGATGCCCGGGAGGGAGCGGTGAGCGTCTCGACGAACGACCTGAAGAACGGGATGACCCTGGACCTCGACGGGGAGCTGTGGACGGTCCTGGAGTTCCTGCACCACAAGCCCGGGAAGGGCCAGGCGGTGGTGCGGACCAAGCTGCGGAACGTGCGGACCGGGGCGGTGCTCGAGCGGACCTTCCGGGCCGACGAGAAGGTGGGGCTCGCGATCCTCGAGAAGAAGGAGCAGCAGTTCCTCTACCGGGAGGGCGACGCGCTCGTGTTCATGGACCTCGAGACCTACGAGCAGGTCCACGTGCCGGCCGAGGTCGCGGGCAGCGCCGTGAACTACCTGACCGAGGGCGCGACCGCGATCGTCGCCTACCACCAGGGGGTGCCGATCGCCGTCGAGCTCCCGGCCGCGGTCACGCTCACCGTGACCGACACCGAGCCCGGGCTGCGGGGGGACCGGGTGTCGGGGGCGATGAAGCCGGCCACGCTCGAGACCGGGCTCGTGGTGCAGGTCCCGCTGTTCGTGGAGCCCGGCGACCGGGTGAAGGTCGACACCCGCAGCGGGGAGTACCTCGAGCGGGTGAAGTGAGCCGGGGGGCGGCGTGACGACCCGTCGGCGGGCCCGTCGCGTCGCCCTGGAGGTGCTGTTCCAGTCGGACCTCACCGGCCGGGACCCGCGCGAGGTCCTGGAGGAGCGGCGGACGGCGGGGGAGGAGGTGCCCCCCTTCGCCGTCGAGCTCGTGGAGGGGGTCGCCGCCCACCTGGGGGAGATCGACGCGCTCCTCGAGGCCTCCGCGGAGGGGTGGCCCGTGCACCGCATGGCCGCCGTCGACCGGGCGATCCTGCGGCTCGCCTGCCACGAGCTTCTCCACCGCCCCGACGTGCCGGTGGCGGCGGCGATCGACGAGGCGGTGGAGGCCGCCAAGGAGCTCTCGACCGAGGATTCCGGCCGCTTCGTCAACGGGATCCTGGGCCGGATCGCCCGCGAGTTCCCGCGCGGCTCGTAGCATCAGGGGTGGGATCTCGATCCCCTGCGAGGAGGTGACGGGGATGCGTGCGCTACGGAGGCTGGTGGCCGCGGCCGACGTGCGGGGCGACGTCGCCCGGCTCGAGCGGCTGGTCGAGCGGGCCCAGGGGGCCGGGGCGCAGGCCGTCGCCCTCGTCGGGGACCTCCGCGGGCCGGAGGGCGACGCCGAGGCCTACCGGGCCGTGTTCAAGGTGCTGGGCGAGGCCCGGGTCCGGGCCTTCTGGGTCCCGGGGCCGGCCGACGCCCCGGTCGCGACGTACCTGCGCGAGGCGTTCAACGTCGAGGTCGTCTTCCCCTTCCTCCACGGGGTCCACGGGACGGTGTCGCTCGCCCCCGGGTACCTGGTGTTCGCCGGGATGGGCGGCGAGATCACGGACGACCCCGACGCGCCCCGGGAGGAGGTGGCGGCCCTCCGCTACCCCGGTTGGGAGGCCGAGTACCGGCTCAAGGTGCTGGAGGATCTCGACGAGTACCAGCGGGTGTTCCTGTTCTCGACGCCTCCCCGGCACAAGGGCCGGGGGGAGCCGGGGAGCGAGGTCGTGGCCGAGCTGATCAACACCTACCGCCCCCGGGTCGCCGTGTGCGCGGGCGGGCCCGGGGTGCGTTCGGAGCTCCTCGGGGTCACGCTGGTCGTGCTGCCGGGGAGCCTGGACGCGGACGAGGCGGCCCTGGTCGACCTGTCCCAGCAGCGGGCCGAGCCGCTGGCCTGAGCGAGCCGGCCGCGCCTACTCGGAGGCCTCCGGCGGGGCCGTCTCGGAGGGGGTCGTGGAGCGCGGGGCCTCCTGGCCCGGGGCGTCCTCGACCTGTCCTTCCTTCAGGCCCTTCTTGAACTCGGCCGACGAGCGGCCGATGGAGCGCGCGAGCTCGGGGAGCTTCTTCGCCCCGAACAGCAGCACGATGATGCCCAGGACGACCAGCCACTCCGGTCCGAAGTTCATGTCTCGACCGCCTCCCGCATCCGGGTCCGCCTCTCAGTCTAGGCCTTCCCCGGCCCCCCGTCCGGCCCGCCGCCGGTCCCCCCGGGGTCCTTGGCGGCGCCCGCCGACGCCGGTAAGCTCTGGGCTCGGAACTTCCCCCTTTAAGTCCGGTCCGGAGAGGCCGGGAAGGGAGCGAGGACGGATGCAGCGGAAGACGCGCGCCCTGCCGCACGAGCGGCCGGGCGTTCTTTCGTAGATGGCGCCGGCGCGCCTGATGGACGCGGCGGAGGTCCGCCGGGCCCTCACGCGGATCGCCCACGAGATCCTGGAGCGGAACAAGGGCGCCCGGGACCTGGTGCTCGTGGGGATCGCGGCCCGGGGCGACGACCTGGCGCGGCGCCTGGCGGCGGAGATCGAGCGGATCGAGGGCACGAAGGTCCCGGTGGGGGTCCTCGACATCACCTTCTACCGGGACGACATCGGCCTGCGGGCGGAGGCGCCGGAGGTCCACGAGACCAGGGTGGAGGACGACATCACCGGGAAGGTCGTGGTGCTCGTGGACGACGTGCTGTACACGGGGCGGACCGTCCGCGCGGCGATGGACGCCCTGGTCGACCTGGGGCGGCCGCGGGCCATCCAGCTCGCGGTCCTCGTGGACCGGGGGCACCGGGAGCTGCCGATCCGGGCGGACTTCGTGGGCAAGAACGTCCCGACCCGGCGGGACGAGCAGGTCCGGGTCGCGGTCGCCGAGGTCGACGGCGAGGACGGCGTGTTCGTGGAGGAGCCCGGGGAGGTCCGGGCGGCGGGGACCGGGACGGGGGGTCGGCGATGAAGCGGCACCTGCTGTCGGTGAACGACCTCACGGCCTCAGACGTCGTGAGGATCCTGGACACGGCGGAATCCTTCCGGGAGGTCGGCACCCGGGTCATCAAGAAGGTCCCCGCGCTCCGGGGGCGGACCGTCGTGAACCTGTTCTACGAGAACTCCACCCGGACCCGGATCTCCTTCGAGCTCGCGGCGAAGCGGCTCTCGGCCGACGTGATCAACTTCACCACCTCGGGGTCCTCGGTGGCGAAGGGCGAGAGCCTGAAGGACACCGCGCGCACGCTCCAGGCGATGGGGGCCGACGCGATCGTGATCCGCCACTCCTCCTCGGGGGCCCCCCACCAGCTCACCCGCTGGGTCTCGGGCCGGGTCCTGAACGCCGGCGACGGGACCCACGAGCACCCCACCCAGGCCCTCCTCGACCTCTACACGATCCGGGACCGGCTGGGGCGCTTCGAGGGCCTCCGGGCGGCGATCGTGGGCGACGTGCTCCACTCCCGGGTCGCGCGCTCGCTCACGTTCGGCCTGGTGAAGATGGGGGCCGAGGTGACGCTCGTCGGCCCCCCGACCCTGATCCCGCCGGAGGCCCCCCAGTGGGGCGCGCAGGTCTCCTACGACCTCGACGCGGTCCTGCCCAAGCTCGACGTGTGCTACCTGCTCCGGGTCCAGCGCGAGCGCCAGCGGCAGCGGTTCTTCCCGAGCGTGCGGGAGTACGCGAGGCGCTACGGCCTCACGCGGGAGCGGGTGGCGGCGCTGCCCGAGGGGTGCCTGATCATGCACCCCGGCCCGATGAACCGGGGGGTCGAGATCGACTCCGACGTGGCCGACCTCCCCCGGTCGGTGATCGAGGAGCAGGTGACGAACGGGATCGCGGTCCGGATGGCCCTCCTGTACCTGATGCTCGGGGGCGCCGGCGAGGGGGGCGGGGCCTGATGGGACGGCGGCTGCTCCTGCGCGGGGGTCGGGTGATCGACCCGGCCGCGGGCCGGGACGAGGTGGCCGACGTGCTCGTCGAGGAGGACCGGGTGGCGGCGGTCGGCCCCGACGCCCGCCGCGCCGGCGCCGAGGTCCTGGACTGCGAGGGGCTGGTCGTGGCCCCCGGGCTCGTCGACCTCCACGCGCACCTGCGGGAGCCGGGGTTCGAGCACAAGGAGACCGTCGAGACCGGCTCCCGGGCGGCGGCCCTGGGCGGCTACACGGCGGTCGCGGCGATGGCGAACACGGACCCGGTGGCCGACCACGTGGCGGTGATCGAGGAGGTCCGGGCCCTCGCCGCCCGGGCCGGGCTCTGCGACGTGTTCCCGGTGGGGGCGGTGACCGAGGGGATGCGGGGCGAGGCCATCGCCGAGATCGGGGAGATGGCCGAGGCGGGCGTCCGGCTGTTCAGCGACGACGGCCGGCCCGTCCCGAGCGCCCGGGTCCTGCGGATCGCCCTCGAGTACGCGAAGGCCTTCGAGGCGACGATCGCCTCGCACGCCCTCGACCCCGACCTGGCCGAGGGCGGCCAGGTGCGCGAGGGCTACTGGTCGGCGACCCTCGGCCTCCAGGGGATCCCCGCCGAGGCCGAGGAGGTCGCGGTCTCCCGGGACCTGGCCCTGGCCAGGCTCACCGGCGGCCGCCTCCACCTCTGCCACCTCTCCTCGGCCCGCGCGGTCGAGCTGGTCCGGCGGGCCCGGGCCGAGGGCGTGCGGGTCACGGCCGAGGTCACCCCCCACCACCTCGCGCTCACCGACGACGCCCTGGCCTCCTACGACGCGAACCTCAAGGTGATGCCGCCCCTGGGCTCCCCGGAGGACCGGGACGCGCTCCGGCTCGGGCTCCTGGACGGGACGATCGACGCGATCGCCACCGACCACGCCCCCCACGCCGTCGAGGAGAAGGAGGCCGAGTTCGACCAGGCCCCCCCGGGGACCATCGGCCTGGAGACCGCCCTGGCCGTGGTCCTCACCGAGCTCGTGGAGCCCGGGGTGCTCACGCTCGCCCGGGCCCTGGAGGCGATGTCCACGGCGCCGGCGCGGATCCTGGGGGCGGCGGACCACGGGGGGCCGATCGAGCCCGGCCGCCCCGCCAACCTCACCGCCTTCGACCCGGCCGCGGCCTGGGTCGTGGAGGCCCCGTTCGCCTCCCGGAGCCGGAACTCGGCGTTCCTCGGCCGCACGCTCCGGGGCCGGGTGGTCCACACCCTCCTCCGGGGGGAGCCGACCGTCGCGTGGGGGAAGCCGACGCGGTGAGCCCCACCCCCGGCCCGCCCGCGATCCTGGTCCTCGAGGACGGCACGGCCCTCCGGGGGACGGGCTTCGGCGCGCCCGGCGAGGCCTTCGGGGAGGCCGTGTTCAACACCGCGATGGCCGGCTACCAGGAGGTCCTCACCGACCCGTCCTACGCGGGGCAGATCGTGGCCATGACCGCGCCGCAGCAGGGGAACTACGGGACGAACCGGGAGGACCCCGAGTCGGACCGGGTCCAGGTGGCCGGGTTCGTGGTCCGCGAGGCGTCCCGCCGGGCGACCGGGTGGCGGGCCGAGCGCACGCTCGCCGAGGAGCTCGCGGCGGCGGGCGTGGTGGGGATCGAGGGCGTCGACACGCGCCGGCTCACGCTCCAGCTGCGGGAGCGGGGGGCGATGCGGTGCGGGATCTCCACCGAGGACCTCGACCCCGGCTCGCTCCTCGAGCGGGTCCGCGCGCAGCCCGGGATGGAGGGTGCGGACCTGGCCCGCACGGTCTCGGCGCGCCGGCCCTACGAGGCCCGGGAGGTGGTCGGGCCGGCCGACCCCTCGGCGGGGCGCGTGTTCCGGGTGGCCGCGTACGACCTCGGCCTCAAGCGGAACATCCTCCGGCTCCTGGCCCGCGCCGGGATCGAGGCCACCGTGTTCCCCGCCGAGACCCCGCCCGCCGAGGTCCTGGCCGGGGGGTTCGACGGGGTGTTCCTCTCCAACGGGCCCGGGGACCCCGCCGCGACCCGGTACGGGATCGCGGCCGCCCGCGCCGCCCTCGAGGCCGGGGTCCCGCTCTTCGGGATCTGCCTCGGCCACCAGCTCCTGGCGCTCGCCCTCGGCGGGCGGACCTACAAGATGAAGTTCGGCCACCGCGGCGGGAACCAGCCGGTGGTCGACCTCGAGACCGGCCGGGTCGAGATCACCTCCCACAACCACGGCTTCGCCGTGGACCCGCGCTCGTTCGGGGCGGACGGGGCGGCCGGGGCCGGGGGCGCGGCGCCGCCCGTGGCGGAGACCGCCTTCGGACGGGTGGCGCTCACACGCTGGAACCTCAACGACGGGACCCTGGAGGGGTTCCGCTGCCTCGACGTGCCGGCGCTCGCCGTGCAGTACCACCCGGAGGCCGCCCCCGGGCCCCACGACGCGCGCCACCTGTTCGATGGCTTCCGCCGGCTCATGGAGGGTGGGTAGTGCCGGCGCGGCGGGACCTCCGGAGCATCCTGGTGATCGGCTCGGGGCCCATCGTGATCGGGCAGGCCTGCGAGTTCGACTACTCGGGGAGCCAGGCCTGCAAGGTGCTCCGCCGCGAGGGCTACCGGGTCGTGCTGGTGAACTCGAACCCGGCCACGATCATGACCGACGCGGAGCTGGCCGACGCGACCTACGTCGAGCCCCTCACGCCGGAGTCGGTCCTCGCGGTCCTGGAGCGGGAGCGGCCCGACGCGCTCCTCCCCACGCTCGGGGGGCAGACCGCCCTCAACCTCGCCGTGGCCCTGGCCGAGGCGGGGGAGCTGGACCGGCTCGGGGTCCGCCTGATCGGCGCGAGCCTCGACGCGATCCGCCGGGCCGAGGACCGGAGCGGCTTCCAGCGCGCGATGGTCGAGGCCGGCCTCCCGGTCCCGCGTTCGGGCGTGGCCCGGAGCGTGGAGGAGGCGCTCGCCGTCGCCGGCGGGATCGGCTACCCGGTGATCGTCCGGCCCTCGTTCATGCTCGGCGGCGGGGGGAGCGGGTTCGCCCAGGACCCGGAGGAGCTGGCCCACCTCGCCCGCCGCAGCCTGGCCGAGAGCCCGGCCCGCGAGGTCCTGGTGGAGGAGTCGGTCCGGGGCTGGAAGGAGTTCGAGCTCGAGGTGATGCGGGACGGCGCGGACAACGCGATCGTGATCTGCTCGATCGAGAACGTCGACCCCATGGGCGTCCACACCGGGGACTCGGTCACGGTGGCCCCCCAGCAGACGCTCTCGGACCGGGAGTACCAGGAGATGCGCGACGCCGCGCTCGCCTGCATCCGGGCCATCGGGGTGGAGACCGGCGGGTCCAACGTGCAGTTCGCGGTGGACCCCCGGACCGGGCGCCAGGTGCTGATCGAGATGAACCCCCGGGTCTCGCGCTCCTCGGCCCTGGCCTCGAAGGCCACCGGGTTCCCGATCGCGAAGATCGCCGCGCTCCTCGCGGTCGGCTACCGCCTGGACGAGATCGCCAACGACATCACGGGGGAGACCCGCGCCGCCTTCGAGCCGACCCTCGACTACGTCGTGGTGAAGGTGCCGCGGTTCGCGTTCGAGAAGTTCCCCGGCGCCGACCCGCGCCTGTCGACCACGATGCGGTCGGTGGGGGAGGTCATGGCGATCGGGGGCACGTTCAAGGAGGCCCTGGGGAAGGCCTGGCGGGCCATGGAGAAGGCCGGGTTCGAGCTCGGCGGGGACGACCCGGGGCTCCCCCCACCGCGGGCGCTCGAGGAGCTCCGCGAGGGGAGCGAGCGCCGCCTCCACCTGATCGAGGCCGCGCTCCGAGCCGGCCACGGCGTCGACGAGATCGCGGCCGCCTCCGGGATCGACCCCTGGTTCGTGGACCAGATCGCCCAGGTGGTGGAGGAGGCCGAGGCCCTGCGGGGGAGGGCGCTCGCCGCGGTGGGCCCCGACGAGCTCCGCCGGGCGAAGCGGGCCGGGCTCTCCGACGCGAGGATCGGGCTCCTCACGGGGGCCGCCGAGGAGGAGGTCCGGGCCCGGCGGTCCGCGCTCGGCCTGGAGCCGGTCTTCAAGACCGTGGACACCTGCGCCGGGGAGTTCCCCGCCCGGACCCCGTACCACTACTCGACCTACGCGGACGAGACCGAGGTCCGCCCCGCCGACCGGCCCCGGGTGGTGATCGTCGGGGCCGGGCCGAACCGGATCGGCCAGGGGATCGAGTTCGACTACGCCTGCGTCCACGCGGCCTTCGCGCTCGAGGAGGCGGGGTTCGCCTCGGTGATGGTGAACTCGAACCCCGAGACCGTCTCCACCGACTACGACACCTCGAGCCGCCTCTACTTCGAGCCCGTCACCGCCGAGGACGTCCTCGCCGTCTGCCGGGCCGAGCGGCCGGAGGGCGTGATCGTGCAGTTCGGGGGGCAGACCCCGTTGAAGCTCGCCCGGGTCCTCGAGGCCGAGGGGTTCCGGATCCTCGGCACGCCCCCGGCGGCGATCGACCTGGCCGAGGACCGGGGGAAGTTCGCGGCGCTCTGCGCGGAGCTCGGGATCCCCGCCCCCCGCCACGGCGAGGCGCGGAGCGCGGCGGAGGCGCGGGAGGTGGCGCGGGGGATCGGCTTCCCCGTGGTGGTCCGCCCCTCCTACGTGCTGGGCGGGCGGGCGATGGAGGTCGTCTACGACGAGGAGGAGCTCGACCGGTTCGTGGCCACGGCCGCCGCCGCCTCGCCCGAGCACCCGGTGCTGATCGACCGGTTCCTGGAGGGCGCGATCGAGGTGGACGTCGACGCCGTCGCCGACGGCCGGGACGTGTTCGTGGGCGCCGTGATGGAGCACATCGAGGAGGCGGGGGTCCACTCCGGGGACTCGTCCTGCCAGATCCCGCCGGCCACCCTCTCCGACGACGAGCTCGACGAGATCCACCGGATCGTGGAGGCCCTGGCCCGCCGGCTGGGGGTGGTGGGGCTCCTCAACGTCCAGCTCGCGGTGAAGGACGAGCGGGTGTGGGTCCTCGAGGCGAACCCGCGGGCCTCGCGGACCGTGCCGTTCGTCTCGAAGGCGACCGGCGTGCCGCTCGCGAAGGTCGCCACCCTGGCGATGGTGGGCCGGCCGCTCCGCGAGCTGGCCGCCGCCGGGATGCTCCCCTCGGACCCGCTCCATTACCGGCGCCTCCGCCACACCGCCGTGAAGGCCGCGGTGCTCCCGTTCGGGCGCTTCCCCGGCGTCGACACCGTGCTCGGCCCGGAGATGCGCTCGACCGGCGAGGTGATGGGGATCGACGCCGACCCGGGGGCGGCCCTCGCGAAGGCCCTGGTCGCGAGCGGGGCCGGGCTGCCCGAGAAGGGGACCGCCTTCGTCTCGGTGGCGAACCGGGACAAGCGGGCGATCGTGCTCCCCGCGCGCCGCCTGGCCGACCTCGGGTTCCGGCTCCTCGCGACCCGGGGCACGGCGGGGGTCCTGGCCCGGGCCGGGGTGCGGGCCGAGCCGGTGGCGAAGGTGTCCGAGGGGAGCCCCAACGTGGTGGACCTGATCGCCCGGGGCGAGGTCGACCTCGTGATCAACACGCCCTTCGGCCGCTCGCCCCGGAGCGACGGCTCGCTGATCCGGCAGGCCGCGGCGGCCGCCGGGGTCCCGTGCATCACGACGCTCCCCGGGGTCCAGGCCGCGGTGCGGGGGATCGAGGCGCTCCGGGAGGGCCTGGCAGAGCCCCGGCCGCTCCAGGAGCACCACGCCCGCGCGGCGGGGGAGCGCGGATGAGGCGGGTCCGCGCCGAGATCCTCTCGGTCCGCAAGCACGGCGCCTACCACACGCTCACGCTGGTGGCGCCGGAGATCGCCGAGCGCGCCAGGCCGGGGCAGTTCGTGGGGGTCGCCCCGCCGCCGGGCGGGGCCGCGCTGCTCCGGCGCCACTTCTTCATCCACGCGGCGTCGCGCCGGGGGGGGTGGGCCGGCACGCTCGAGTTCGCCTTCGACGTCCGCGGGCCGGGCACCGCCTGGCTGGCCGGGGCGCGGGCCCACGGGGCGGTCGACGTGATCGGCCCGCTCGGCACCGGGTTCGCCTACCCCCGCCGCCTGTCGAACTGCCTCCTGGTCGGGGAGGGGCACGGCGTGGCGCCCCTCCACTTCCTCGCCCAGGAGCTCCGGGCCCGCGGCAAGCGGGTGGACATGCTGGTGGGGGCGGAGGGGATCGAGGGGGTGTTCGAGCCCATCGAGGGCAAGCGCCTCGCGACCAACATCTCGATCGTCACCGACGACGGCTCGTTGGGGGAGCGCGGACGGGTGGCGGACCTCCTCCCGGAGGCCATGGAGCGGTGGGGCACGGAGGTGGTCTACGCGGCCGCCCCGGCCCCGACGCTCCGGCGGGTGGCCCAGGTCTGCCGGGAGCGGCGGGTCCCGGCCCAGGTCGCCGTGGAGGGGCCGATGGCGTGCGGCATCGGGCTCTGCTTCGGCTGCGCGGTCCCGGTGCTCCGGCGGAACGGGGCCGGCTACGACCACCTCCGGGCCTGCGTCGAGGGACCGGTGTTCAACGCCGGCCGCGTCTCCTGGGACCGGTGGCCCTGGCCCGGGTCCGCCGGCGGGGGGTGAGGGGGTGCGCCCGACCCTCGAGGTCGACCTGGCCGGCCTCCGGCTCCGCTCGCCGGTGGTCGTCGCCGCCGGCTGCTTCGGGACGGGCCGGGAGCACGTCGGGCTGGTCGACGCCTCGGTCCTGGGGGCGGTGGTGTCCCGGAGCGTCACCCTCGCGCCCCGTCCTGGCTCGCCGCCCCCGCGGGTCGCGGAAACCCCCTCGGGGGTCCTGTGGTCGGTCGGCCTGCAGAACCCCGGGGCGGCGGCCTTCGTGGACGAGGAGCTGCCGCGCCTGGCCCGGGCCGCCCCGGTGGTCGTCTCGGTGGCCGGGGGGAGCCTCGAGGAATACGTGGCGGTCGCGGCCCGCGTCCACACCGCGCCCGGGGTCGTCGCCATCGAGGTCGCCCTGGACCTCCCCGACGAGGAGCTGGACCGGCCGTCGTTCTGCGCCCGGCCCGACCGGGCCGCCGAGGTGGCCGGGGCCGTGGCCCGCCTGGCCCACGTACCGGTCTTCGCCAAGCTCCCCGGCTTCCTCCCGGCCCTGGCCGAGACGGCACGGGCCTGCGTCCGCGCGGGGGCCCACGGGATCTCGATCGGCGGGGGGCTCCCCGGGATGGCCGTGGACCCCGCCCGCCGGCGCCCCGCCCTCGGGTCGGTCACCGGGTGGGTGTCGGGGCCCGCGGTCCGGCCGCTCGCGGTGCGGGCCACGTTCGAGGTGGCGAGGGAGCTGCCCGAGGTGCCGGTCATGGCCGGCGGGGGGGTCTCGAACGGCGAGGAGGCGGTGGAGCTGCTGCTGGCCGGGGCCTGGGCGGTCCAGGTGGGGACGGCGATCCTGGTGGACCCCGCCGCCCCGGCGACCGTCGCCGAGGGGATCTCCGCCCACCTCGCCGCGGCCGGGCTCCGCTCGCCGGTCGACCTCCGGGGCCGGCTGGCCCTGCCCGGGGAGGAGGGGCCGGGATGATCCCCCCGCCGCCCAACCCGCTGGTGGTCGCGCTCGACCTCTCCGACCTGGACCGGGCCGAGGAGCTGGCCCGGGCCCTGGCGGGGGAGGTCGCGATGCTCAAGGTGGGGCTGGAGCTCTTCACCGCCGCGGGCCCGGAGGCCGTCCGCCGGATCGGGCGCCACGGGCCGGTCTTCCTGGACCTGAAGCTCCACGACATCCCGACCACGGTGGAGCGGGCGGCCCGGAACGCGGCCCGGCTCGGCGTCGCGATGCTCACGGTGCACGCGCTCGGGGGGGAGGCGATGGTGGCCGCCGCGGTGCGGGGCGCGCGGGCCGGCGCCGAGGCCGCGGGCCGCCCGCCCCCGCTCGTGGCCGCGGTCACCGTCCTCTCGTCCCTGGCGGGGGAGGGGCTCGCCAGCCCCGCCTCGCTCGCCTTCGAGGCCCGGGCCGCGGGGGCGGCGGCCGCCGTGGTCTCGGGGGAGGACGTGGCCGCGGTGCGGGAGGCGCTGGGGGAGGCCTTCTGCCTCGTGGTCCCGGGCGTCCGCCCGGCCGGGACCGACGGCCACGACCACGCCCGCGTGCTCACGCCCGCCGAGGCGGTCGAGCGCGGCGCCGACTACCTGGTCGTGGGCAGGCCCATCACCGGGAGCCCCGACCCCGCCGCCGCGGCCCGGGCCATCCTCCGGGAGGTCCGCTAGGGCCTCGACCGCGACCCGCCGGGCCAGGCCGTGGGGGCGCGGGCGTCGACCTCCAGCGGAGGTTGAGGAGCGGTCGCGGAACCGCAGGTGGCGGCGGGGGTCGCGTTGCCTCCCGCGGAGGTCGGTGTCTATAATCCCGCGGTCCCTGAGCCCCCTAGCGAAGGAGCTGTGGAATGCCGCTACCGACCCTTTCGCCGGAGGACCGGAAGCGCGCGCTCGAGAAAGCGGCCGAGGCCCGCCGCAAGCGCGCCGAGATCAAGGCCGAGCTGAAGTCCGGGAAGCGGACGCTGCGGGACATCCTCGCCCGGTCCGACGACGACACCGTCGGCAAGATGAAGGTGTCCACGGTCCTCGAGTCCCTGCCCGGGGTGGGGAAGGTCCGGGCGAGGAAGCTCATGGAAGAGCTGGACATCTCCGCGAGCCGCCGGATCCGCGGCCTCGGGGCCAAGCAGCGCGACATGCTGCTCGAGCGGTTCGCGAAGAAGTAACGCTGTCCCGCAGGGGCGCGCTCGTCGTCATCTCGGGGCCCTCGGGCGTCGGGAAGGGCAGCGTGGTCCGGCGGCTCCTCGAGCGGGATCCGGGGGGCTTGTGGTTCTCGGTGTCCTGCACCACCCGGCCCCCCAGGCCGGGGGAGCGGGACGGCCGGGACTACCGGTTCGTCTCGGACCGCGCCTTCGACGAGCTCGTCGCGGCCGGCGCGCTGCTCGAGTGGGCGGAGGTGTTCGGCCACCGGTACGGGACGCCGGCCGAGGACGTGGAGCGGGCCCGGGCGGCGGGCCGGGACGTCCTCCTCGAGATCGACGTCCAGGGGGCGCGGCAGGTGAAGCGGCGGGCCCCCGACGCGGTGCTCGTGTTCCTGGTTCCGCCCAGCCGCGAGGAGCTCGAGCGCCGGCTCCGCTCGCGAGGGACCGAGGACGAGGACATCCTCGCCCGTCGCCTCGCCGAGGCCGAGCGCGAGCTGGCCGAGGCGTCGTGGTTCGACCACGTCGTGGTCAACGACGACCTGGAGCGGGCGGCCGACGAGGTGCTTGCTATCATCGCTGCGCACCGCGAGGATCCCGGACGGGAGGACCCACCCCCATGATCGAGCCGAAGATCGACGACCTGCTCGCCAAGGTCGACTCGAAGTACACGCTGGTGATGCTCGCCGCCAAGCGGGCGCGCGAGATCAACAGCTACTACAACCAGCTCGGCGAGGGGCGTGGCGAGTTCGTGCCCCCGCTCGTGGAGACCGGCGGGCTGCGGAGCAAGCCGCTCTCGCTGGCCCTCCAGGAGATCGCCGAGGGCAAGATCTCGGCCCAGCGCCCCGAGACGGCCGAGGGCTCGTAGGCCGGCCGGGGCCCGCGGCCGCCGGGAGGCCGGGGTGACCCAGAGCGCGCTCGAAGGACGCCGGGTGCTCCTCGGCGTCACCGGCGGGATCGCCGCCTACAAGGCCGTGCACCTGGTCCGGCTGCTGACCGCGGCGGGCGCCGAGGTCCGGGTGGCCATGACCGAGGCCGCGACCAGGTTCGTGGGGCCCGACACGTTCGCCGCGCTCACCGGCCGGCCCGCCCACACCTCGGTGTTCGAGGAGCCCGGGGCCGTGCTCCACGTCCGGCTGGCTCGCGAGGCCGACCTGGCGATCGTGGCCCCGGCCACCGCCAACGTCCTGGCCCGCCTGGCCCACGGGATCGCCGACGACCTCGTCACGGCGTCCCTGCTCGAAGCCACCTGCCCGGTGCTCGTCGCCCCCGCGATGCACACCGGGATGTGGGAGCACCCGGCGACCCGCGCCAACGTCCGCCTGCTCGAGGAGCGCGGCGTGCGGGTCGTGGGGCCGGCCGTCGGCCCCCTGGCGGCGGGCGACGAGGGCGTGGGGCGGATGGCCGAGCCCGAGGAGATCCTGGCGGCGGCCGCCGCGCTCCTGGGCCGCGGGGCGGACCTCGCCGGCCGGCGGGTGCTGGTGACCGCCGGGCCGACCTTCGAGCCCCTCGACGCAGTGAGGTTCCTCGGCAACCGCTCCTCGGGCCGGATGGGGGTCGAGGTTGCGCGGGAGGCGCGGGACCGGGGGGCTCGGGTCTCGCTCGTGCTGGGCCCGGGGACCGTCGAACCCCCGCCGGGCGTGGAGGTGGTCCGGGTCACGACGGCCGAGGAGATGCGGGCCGCGGTGCTCGAGCGGTTCGAGGAGGCCGACGCGGTGGTGATGGCCGCCGCCGTCGCCGACTTCCGCCCCGAACGGGCCGCGCCGGGGAAGCTCAAGAAAGAGGCGGGACCCCCCGAGGTGCGGCTGGTCCCGACCCCCGACATCCTCCGCGAGCTGGGGGCGCGGAAGGGGGACCGGGTCCTCGTGGGGTTCGCCGCCGAGACCGAGGACCTCGAGGCCGCCGGGCGGGCCAAGCTCGAGGCCAAGGGCCTGGACCTGGTGGTGGTGAACGAGGTGGGCCGGGAGGGGACCGGCTTCGGCTCCGAGACGAACCACGCCATGATCCTCTCCCGCTCCGGCGACGACGCCCCCCTCCGCACCTGGACGAAGCGGGAGCTCGCCCGGGAGATCTGCGACCGCCTGGCGAAGCTGCTCGGCGGCTAGGGACCGCGGTGTAGGATGGCGCCCACGATGGGGCGGTCCTACCTGTTCACGTCGGAGTCGGTCACCGAGGGGCACCCCGACAAGCTCGCGGACCAGATCTCCGACGCGGTCCTGGACGCGATCCTCGCGGTCGACCCGGTGGGCCGGGTGGCCTGCGAGACGCTCGTCACCACCGGGGTCGTGATCGTGGCCGGGGAGATCACCACCTCGGGCTACGTGGACATCCCCTCGGTGGTGCGGGAGACGATCCTCGACATCGGCTACATCGACGCCAAGTTCGGCCTGGACGGGGAGACCTGCGGGGTCCTCACGGCGATCCAGGAGCAGTCCGCGGACATCGCCCGGGGGGTGGACGACGCCCTCGAGCACCGCGTGGGCTCCGCCGACGAACTGGACGCCCTGGGGGCCGGGGACCAGGGGATGATGTTCGGCTACGCGTGCCGGGAGACCGAGGAGCTGATGCCGCTCCCGATCGCCATGGCCCACCGGCTCGCGAAGCGCCTGGCCGACGTCCGCAAGGCCGGCGTCGTGCCCTACCTCCGCCCCGACGGCAAGAGCCAGGTGACGATCCGCTACGAGGACGACGTCCCCGTGGCCGTGGACCGGATCATCCTGTCCGCCCAGCACCGAGAGGAGGTCGACGTCGACACCCTCCTCACCCCCGACCTGATCGAGCACGTGATCGACCCCGTGCTCCGGGAGTTCCCCGACGTCGACGCGAGCACGATGGCCGAGCCGCTGATCAACCCCACGGGGCGGTTCGAGATCGGCGGGCCCAAGGCCGACACCGGGCTCACCGGACGGAAGATCATGGTCGACAGCTACGGGGGCCGGGCCCCGCACGGCGGCGGCTGCTTCTCCGGGAAGGACCCCACGAAGGTCGACCGGTCCGCCGCCTACATGGCCCGCTACGTCGCGAAGAACGTGGTGGCGGCGGGGCTCGCCGACCGGTTCCAGCTCCAGCTCGCCTACGCGATCGGCCGCGCCCACCCGGTGTCGATCTCGGTCGACACGTTCGGGACCGAGCGGGTGGACCCGGAGCGGCTCGAGCGGGTGCTCGGGGAGATGTTCGACTTCCGGCCGGCGGCGATCATCCGCGACCTCGACCTGCGCCGGCCGATCTACAAGGAGACCGCCGCCTACGGGCACTTCGGCCGGAAGGGCTTCCGCTGGGAGGAGACCGACCGGGCCGAGGAGCTGCGGCGGGCCTTCGAGTAGCGCCGGCCCGGGCCGGTGGAGCGCGCGGGGGGAGGCGGCCCCGGGGAGGTCCTGGCCGGGCCCGTCGAGGTCTGCGTCGACCGGCCGGTCCTGGCCCTGGACCGGCCGTTCACCTACGAGCTCGCCCCGGAGCTCGGGGCGGGCGTGGGGAGCCTGGTGCGGGTCCCGTTCCACGGCAGGGCCGTCCGCGGCTGGGTCCTGGGGCCCGCCGAGGAGGTGCCGCCCCGGCTGCTCCCGGTGGGGGCGGTCCTCTCGCCGGTCCGGTTCTTCGACCGTCGGCTGCTGGACCTGTTCCGCTGGATGTCGGAGCGGTACGTCGCCCCGCTCGCGGCGGTGATCGCCCGGTCCCATCCGCCCCGGGTGGCGTCGGAGGAGGCGGGGTGGGACGCCGCCGGCCCCGCCGCGTCGGCCCCCGGCGCCGTCCCGCGGGCCCCGGGCCCGGTCGCGCTGCC
>DATMBJ010000248.1:0-13826 GCA_035559315.1 Actinomycetota bacterium | reverse complement strand
CGGGGGGCGCGAGGCGCGCGGCCGCGGTGACCCTGCCGCCGGAGGCGGTGGTGGTGGTCCCGGGCTACGGGGAGGCCACGTTCGCGGAGGCGGCGCGCCTGCCGGGACCGATGCTCCGGGCGGCCGCGGCCAACGCGCTGGGAGCGTGGGTGGACCGCTACGCGGTCGTCGAGGCCGATGCCCTCGCCCGGGCCGTGGACCGCGCCGGGGGCCTCACGATCCGGCTCCCCGACGGGCCACCGGCGGGGACGCCCTCGCCGGTGAGGCTCTCCGGGGAGCAGCTCCTCGGGTTCCTCTCGGGCCGGGGGCAGGCCGCGGACCTCCGCTGGCGGGCCGCCCTGGGCGCGCTGCTCGGCCGGCCCGTGCTGGGGGAGGCGGACCTGGCGGAGGCCGACGACCGCGCCGCGGCCGTCGAGATCCTCCGGGCCGCCGAGGGCGCGGAGGTGGTCCCGCTCCCCACCCGGCGGCTGGCCGACGCGCTCGTCCTCCCGGACCTCGACGCGGTGGACGCGCTCGCCGCCCGCCTGTTCGGGGCGCCCGACGGCGGGCGGGTCCGGGTCGCGGTGTGGAACGGGAGCGGGACGCCCGGCGTGGGGCGCCTGGTGGCGGAGCGGCTGATCCCCGCGGGGTTCCGGATCGTCCTCTCCGAGAACGCCGACGCCTTCGGCCACCGGGAGACCGTGATCACGGCGGTGGGGCGGGAGCACCGGGCGGACGCGGAGCGGGCCCGGGAGCTCCTCGGGGTGGGGAAGGTCGAGGTGCAGCGGGTCTCCTCGGGCTTCTCCGACCTGGGTATCGTGGTGGGCGAGGACCTGGGATGAGGGAGGACGGACGGGCGGCGTGACGGCGGGGCGGACCGGCATCCCCGAGAGCCGTGCGGTGGCGACGACCGCCGCCCGCGCCGCGGCCGCGAAGCAGGGCGAGGACATCGTGATCCTCGACGTCCGCGACCTCATCGTGATCACCGACTACTTCGTGATCGCGAGCGGGACGAGCGAGCGTCAGGTCAAGACCATCGTGGAGGAGGTCGAGAAGGCCCTCCGGGCGCGCGGGGTGAAGCCGGTCCGCCGCGAAGGGGAGGTGGACGCGCGCTGGGTGCTCCTCGACTTCGTCGACGTCGTGGTGCACGTGTTCGGCGAGGCCGAGCGCGAGTACTACGACCTCGAGCGCCTGTGGCGCGACGCCCCCCGGGTGGCCTGGGAGGAGGAGCCCGGGGTCGCCACGGTCTGAAGGGGGGCGGCCGTGGACCCCGAGCTCCGGGGGTTCGCCGAGAGCTTCCGGCGGTTCATCGAACGGATGACCGAGCTCGCGCATGCCTCCGCGGGACCATCCGGGCTCCGGGCCCGGCTCGACGCGCACCTGGGGGGCGAGGCCAGCGGGCTCCCGGTGGTCGTGGAGGAGTTCGCGCCCTACGACCACGCGAACGTGCAGGTCGGTCTCTCCGCGTACCTGGAGGCCCCCGGGCGCCGCCACGAGCTCCTGGGGCTCACGGGGCCGGGCCGGCACCATCTCTCCTTCGCCGACCTGCTCGAGCAGCCCTACGGGATCGGGCTCGGCTCGGTCGACCTGGTGAACCTGCCGATCGGCCCGGACGAGACGCTCGCCTGCGTACGGTTCGGGATCTACCTCGTGGCTGACGCGGGCACGCCGCTCGCGATCGTCGTGCGCGGGCCCCAGGAGGAGTTCGGCCTGGGCTCGGTCCGGTTGGAGGTCCTGTGCCGGGACCCCGGGCACGCCCGCCGCCTGCTCGCGGAAGTCCGCCGCCTCATGGTTGAGCGGAACGTCTTCCGGGGCCAGGTGATCTCGTTCGGGGAGTCGCGGATGGGCCACGTGACGCTCGGCCCGGTGGTGTTCCACCGCCGGCCCGAGCTCGGCCGCGACGCCGTCGTCCTGGCCGAGGGCGCCCTCGAAGCTGTGGAGCGGCACGTGCTCGGCATCGCCCGGCTCCGGGACCGCCTCCGCGCGAGCCGCCAGCACGTGAAGCGGGGGCTGCTCCTCCACGGGCCGCCGGGCTGTGGCAAGACCCTGACCGTCCGCTACCTCCTCGCCCAGACGCCGGGGCACACGGTCGTCCTCCTCACCGGGGGCGGGCTCGAGATGCTCCGCGGTGCCTGCGCCCTGGCGCGGCTCCTCCAGCCGTCGGTCGTGGTCCTCGAGGACGTGGACCTCGTGGCCCGCGACCGGGACGTCTTCACGAAGGAGCAGCCGCTCCTGTTCGACCTGCTGAACGAGCTCGACGGGATCGAGGAGGACGCCGACGTCGCGTTCGTCCTCACCACGAACCGCGCCGACCTGGTGGAGCCGGCCCTGGCCGCGCGTCCCGGGCGGGTGGATCTCGCCGTCGAGGTCGGCCTGCCCGACGCCCGGGGCCGCCGGCGCCTGATCGAGCTGTACGGCCGGGGACTGGACCTCCGCCTGACCGACCCCGACCGGGTCGTGGCGCGCACCGAGGGGGTAGCGGCGTCGTTCATCAAGGAGCTGATGCGCCGGGCCGCCGTGCTCTCCGCCGAGGCGATGGGCGGCGCCGGCCCCATCACCGTGACCGACGAGCA
Source organism: Actinomycetota bacterium (assembly GCA_035559315.1). Taxonomy (GTDB): domain Bacteria; phylum Actinomycetota; class UBA4738; order UBA4738; family HRBIN12; genus DATLZM01. The sequence goes on along the minus strand of DATMBJ010000248.1, from coordinate 11,274 downwards.
CGTTCACGCGGCCCTCGACGAGCTGCTCGGGTCGGCGAGCGGGATCGGCCGGGCGCTGCTCGGCGGACCGCGACGAGGGGACGTGGGACCCGGCGAACGCCCGGGACCCGGGCGTCCAGCGCGACCAGGGCGCGGCGAGGAGGGTTGAGCCCGCGCTCTCCCGATGCGGGAACCCCGCGGGGCGGAGGCTGAGTCATCCGGCCGAGCCTAAGATCCCTACGGCGGCGGAGGGGGCGAGGGCCCGGCCTCGTAGGGCATCCCGTCGGGGCGGGTCCAGACCTCCCGCCCCTCCGCCCGGCGGAACCCCCACCCCAGCTCGTGGGGCAGCTTGTGGTGGAAGGCGCAGAGCGGGGCGAGGTTCTCGAGGGTGGTGGGCCCCCCGCGGCCGAACGGGCGGAGGTGGTGGATCTCGAGGTAGCGCCGCCTGCCGCAGCCCGGGAAGGCGCAGCCCGGCCGGCGGCGGAGCACCTCCCGCACCATCCAGGCCGGGGGACGGCGGCGGAGGGCGGACCGGGCCAGGACCCTTCCCCCCTCCCCCTCGAACAGGACCTCGACCTGGGAGGTGCAGGCCAGGCGCCGGGCCACCTCGGGGTTGAGTGCCACGCCCCCCTCCAGGTGGGCGCCGCGCCGGCCCCGGGTGAGGGCGTCCCAGCGGGCGTGGACCACGACGGTCGAGGCCATCGGGCGCTCCCGCCCCCCGAGGTAGGAGCGGGCGAGGGTGACCAGGGCGTCGGCCCGGCGGGCCTCGGCGGGGAAGGGGGCCTCCTCCCCGGGGAGGCGGGGCACCTCCCGGGCCGCCTCCTCCAGGGCCCGGACCACGACTGCGCCGTCGGCGGGGGGCAGGGAGGCCGAGAGGCGGAAGCCGCGCTCCTCGTGCCAGACGCGGCAGGCGCGGGAGGCCTGGAGCTCCCGCTCCTCCCCCGCGCTCGCCCTCTTCTCCAGGTCGGCCCGGTAACGCACCTCGCCCAGCGAGACCCGTCGGGCCCACGCCACGAGCTCCTCCTCCTGGCCGGGGCGGGCGAAGCGGCAGAGCTCCAGGACCTTGTCGAAGGAGAGCTCGCCCCGGGCCAGGGCCTCCCGGAGCCGCGGGAGCTCGGAGAGGGTCCGGGCCGCCTCCACCGCCCGGTGGGCCTTCCACGCCGCGAACCCGTAGCGTGAGGCCACGAGGTGAGGGAGGTCCTGGTAGCCCTCCTCCCAGGGGCGGATCCTCCCGGCCTGGGCCGCCACCTCCCCGAGGAAGGCGGCGGCAGCGCGGCACAGGGCCACCGCCGCCCGGTCCAGGCGGGCCAGGGCCTCCTCGTGGGCGAAGGGGTCGTCGTCTCCAGGGAGCGCGTCGTCCCGGAACGAGGCGTCGTCCCCGGCGCGCACCCCCTCCCCGGGGAGGATCTCTTCCCGGGGGCGGGTCTCGAGCTCGACGGCCCCTGTGCTCACGCCCCGGACGCTACCGGGGATCCGTTTCCCTTGCAGTGATCAGGCTCACGATCCGGGGAACTTTTCCGCGTTCGGTCCTTCGATCCTGACGACCTCGCTCCGCCGGTCGGTACGGGTGGGGCCCGGGTGGAGTCGATCCGACGGCGTGGGACGAGCGGCGCGCCTGCGGTAGCATCGGCGTCGAGGGCCCGTAGCTCAGCTGGAAGAGCGCTTGGCTGGCAGCCAAGAGGTCGCCGGTTCGAATCCGGTCGGGTCCACCGCGGTTCGAGCCGTGGGCCTTCACCTCGCCCGTCCCCAGGTCGCTTCCCAGAGGGACCTGGTGACGCACCGCGGTTCGCCCGCGGACGGGTCAGCACACCGCCACGAGCAGCGGGTAGGGGTTCACGGCGTCGCCGATCACGGCGTAGCCGTAGGGGCTCGCCGGCCAGTCGGTGGGGATCCGGTCCGGGTGCCATTCGAAGTGATCGTGCGGGGAGGTTCCGCGCGCGTTCCCCGAGTTCCCGACGTAGCCGATCACGTCGCCCGCCTGGACCGGGCCGCTGCGGCCCGGCCGCGCGAGGTGGGCGTTGTAGACGTAGCCCTCCGATCCGTACACGTACACGGAGTAGCCGCCCAGGTCGTTCGTGCTGGCCCGGGCGACGCCGTCGAACGGCGCGCGGACGGGTGTGCCGTAGGGCGCGAAGATGTCCACCCCGGCGTGGATGTGTCCCACGCGTGGCGCGCCGAAGCTGTCGCTCAGGGCGTGCGGGTCGCCGACGGGGCACACCCGGAAGATCCCCGCGCCGGTCGACCCCTTCCCGCCCTCGTTCGATCCACCGCCGGGCGAGGGGCCACCCGCCCCGCCGCCCCCGCTCGGGCCGCCGGGCTGCGGGCCCGCACCCGGGTCGGCCGAGCTGCCGGTGGCCGCGGCCAGCTCTCGGGCGAGCTGCCGTTGCCACCGCGCCGAGAGGTCCCGGGCGACGTCCCGGGCCTCCGCCGCCTTCGCCTCGAGCTCCCTCCGGAGCGAGGCGAGTTCCGCCAGTCGACGCGCGAGCGCCGCGCGCTGGCTCCGCAGATCCCTCACCTGGTCCGCCTGCCGCTCGCGGAGCTGCTCCAGCTGAGCCGCGTCGGCGGCGAGCTCGTTCCGGAGGTTGTCCACGTGGACCGCGAGCTCGGCGTCGGTCTGGGCGACGGCGCCGATGAACTCGAGGCGGTCCGAGAGGTCTGCGAGCGAGCTCGCCCCGAGCAGGAACTCGAACGCGGTGCCCGGGCCGACGATGAACGCCTCACGGGCCCGAGCCTCCAGCCGGGCCCGGAGCGCCTCGTAGCGGTCGCGGGCCCGCCCGAGCTGCCCTCGGACCCGGCGGAGCTCCGCCCGGGTCTGCCAGAGGGCCGCCTGCGCCTCCGAGAGGCGCGACGCGATCCGGTTCGCCTCCCGCTGCGCCGTCTCGATGCGGACGGACAGGTCACGGATCTCGGCCCGGAGCTCCTGCACCCGCGCCCGGGCCTCTTCCACCTGGTCCCGGGTGACGGCGGACGCGACCGGGACGAGGCCCAGCACGAGGGACAGGAGCGCGCCCACGCACGCCACGCCGCGGACATCGAACGTCGAGCGTCCCCGGGCCGCTCGCATGGACCCACATCCCTACCCAGGATCGCGGGGACGGTCAAATCGGCTGTTCGCCCCGGGATCCGCGTCAGACCATCGATCCCGCCCGCGTCCTCCTCGCCCGCGCCCCCGGGGCGGCCCGGGCCGACGCTCTGCCGCGGCCCCGGGCGGCGACGAGCACCCCCGAGAGGATCAGGGCCACGCCGAGGAGCTGGATCGGCGACGGCCGCTCGCCGAGGATCGCCACCCCCGCGGTGACCGCGACGATGGGCTGCACGAGGAGCAGCACGGAGGTCACGGCCGCCGGCAGGCGTGGGAGGGAGATCGAGATCAGGAGCCACCCGACGACCTGGGACCCGAGGGCGAGGGCGAGGAGCCACCCGTGGGCCGGCCAGGACGGGACGAGGTCGAGGTCGTGGCTCGCCCACCCGGCGAGGGCGGAGGCGGCGGTGGCGACGAGCGTGGCGTCGGCGAGCGGGCCCGCGGGGCGGCGGAGGTCGCTCCCGCCCTCCCGCAGGAGCAGCAGGAACCCCGAGTACGAGAGGGCCGTGATCATCCCCGCCGCGACCCCGAGGGCCGGATCCTCGCCGTAGGCGCCCTCCTCGAGCACGCCGGAGATCAGGACCAGCCCGAGCAGCGCCACCGGGATCGCGATGGCCAGCCCCGCGTCGGGGCGCTCGCCGAGGGCCGCCCACGCGACGAGCGCCACGACCACCACCTGGAGGTTGGCGAGGACCGTGGCGAGGCCCGCACCGACCGCCCCGATCGCGTAGTGCCACGAGACGAGGTCGGCCGCGAAGAAGACCCCCGCGGCGAGCGCGAGTCGCCGGGCCCGCCGCGGCCGCCTCCCGTACCGCCGGTCCTCGAGGCGCGCCAGCAGCAGGAGGAAGGGCACCGCGTAGCCGCAGCGGAAGACCGCCGCGGTCGCCGGGCTGGCGCCCGAGAGCCGGACGAAGACCGCGGAGAAGGCGATCGCCGAGGCGCCGAGGACCGCGGCCAGCATCGGACGTCGGAGGATCGGATCGAACCGGGTGGCGCCCTCGGGCATCGGGGCCGACCCTAGCAGATGCCCCGGCCGACCCTGGTCGGCTGAGCGGGGACGCTAGCCCAGCAGGGCCCGGACGCCCGTCCAGAGGAGGACCAGCGCCAGCCAGGCGACCAGGCCCCCGGTGAGTCCGGCCCCCACGACGAACGCCCCGAGGCGGAGCGCGGGGTGGGTCCGGACCTGCCGCCAGGCCTCCCCGGCCAGGGCGGCCAGCCCGTCGCGGAGCCGTGAGAGCCGGGGCCGGGCCACGGCCGCCGCTCGGGCCGCGATCCGCAGGCCGCCGAAGCGGAGGCCCTCCTCGCGGACGGGGCCGGACCACCAGCGCTCGGTCGGCCCGGGGGCGCTCGGCGGGTGCTGGGGTTCCATCGTGCGCTCCTCCGGAGGTCGTGAGGCGCGGTCGCGCCTACCGGTTCCTCCCCCCGGGCGGGCGGAGGTAAACGGGCCCCGGCCGGGCAGGTCAGGGGCGAGCGGGAGCTGCCGGCGAGCGGCCGTCGGCGGCCCATTGGCTTCCGCCCCGGCCCGCCGGCTTCCGGCCCCCGGGCCTGCCGGCTTCCGCCGCCGTCGGCCCCGGGCGGGGTAGCATCGCCGCGGGCCGGGCGGGCCGGCCCGCGGCGACGGGTGGCGACGATCCTGGTGATCGAGGACGAGTGGGTGCTCGGCCAGGTCCTCGAGCAGGTGCTCGGGGTGGCCGGGCACGAGGTGGTCATGGCGCGCACCCTGAACGCGGCCCGCGAGCGCCTGCGGGCGGGCGGCGTGGACCTCGTCCTGCTCGACGTGAACCTCCCCGACGGGAGCGGGCTCGAGTTCCTCCAGGAGCTCCGCGGCCCGCTCGGCGTCCGCGCCCCGGTGCTGATCCTCTCGGGGATGAAGCAGGAGGACAGCGTGGTCCGGGGGCTCGAGCTCGGGGCCGATGACTACGTCACGAAGCCCTTCAGCCCCAGGGAGCTCCTGGCCCGGATCGGCCGGTGGACCCGGGGGTAGCCGGTGTGGCGCCGCTTCGGTGACGTCGCCTTCGGCGCGCTGATCGGGGTCGCGATCACGCTCGAGGTGGTCCCCCTCGCCGTGCTCACGTGGGCGCTCGTCCGCCGGGCCCGGGCCGAGCTGGGCGTGCCCGAGCTCCAGGCGAGCATGGTGGGGGCCGTCGCGTCCACCGCGCTCGGCCTCGTGCTCGTGACCGGCTACGTCCTCGCCTACCAGGTGGTGAGCGATGGGCGGGAACGGGTGCTGCGGGAGCGGCGGGAGGCGTGGGTGGGACGGTGGATCCGGGTCCTGTTCCAGGGGGAGCCCCCGCCCCCACCCCCGCTCGACCGCCCGGCGGCCGAGGCCCTCCTCGAGGTCCGGGAGGTCCTCCGGGGCACCGAGGGCGAGGAGGTCTCCCAGCTCATCCGGCGCTACGGGATCGCGGACGCCCTCCGCCGCCGGGCCGGGGCGGGTTCGGTGAGCCAACGCCTGGAGGCCCTGGAGGGACTGGCCCGGGCCAGGCTCCCCGAGGCGCTGCCGGAGGCCGTGGCGCTCATGGGGGACCCCGAGCCCGCGCTGCGGGTGGCCGCGGCGAGGACCGCGGCCCGGATCCTGGGGGAGACGCCGCCCGGCCCGGACCGGGAGGAGGGCGCCGAGGCCTTCGCCCGGGCGCTCCAGCGCCACCGCCTCCCGGCCGGGGTGGTGGAGGAGGTGCTGCTCTTGGTCGAGGACGCGGCCCCCTCGGTCGTCGCGCACCTCCTGCACGGCCCCGAGGCCACCCGGGCCGGGATCCGGGCGGGGCTCGAGGTGGCGGGCAGGTTCAAGCTCCACGGGTTCGTCCAGGAGGTGGCGGACCACGTCCGGCACGAGGATCCGGAGGTCCGGGCCGCCGCGCTCCGGGCGCTGGCCCGGATGGCGTACGTGCCCCCGGCGGCCGAGGGCGCTGTGCTCGAGGCCACCCGGGACCCCGTGGAGTTCGTGCGGGTGAACGCCTCCCGGGCGGCGCGGCACCTCCCGCCCGGGGGAGCGCTCCCCGCCCTCTGGGAGCGCCTGGCGGACCCGTCCTGGTGGGTGCGGAGGGCGGCGGCCGAGAGCATGGCCTCGATGGGCGCCGCGGGGGCGGCCGAGCTGCGCCGGGCGGCGCGGGAGCACCCGGACCGGTACGGGCGGGACATGGCCGCCCAGGTGCTCCGGGACGCGGGCCTGGAGGAGGTGGCGTGACGCGCCGCCCGCGGGGCGAGGGGTGCGCACCGTGACCCTCGAGGCGGTCGTGCAGGGCTTCCAGTTCTTCGTCCTGGCCTACTTCGCCGTGCTCGACGCGCTCTACGCGTTCTTCAGCTACGTCGGGCTCCGGACCGTGGTCGTGTACTCCCGCGAGCTCTCCGAGGTGGCCCTGAAGGACCTCCTGGAGCAGGAGGTCTACAAGCCCGTGTCGATCCTCGTCCCCGCCTACAACGAGGAGCGGAGCATCGTGGCGAGCGTCCGCTCGTTCATCTCGCTCCAGTTCCCGCTGTTCGAGGTCGTCGTGGTCTCCGACGGCTCGACCGACCGGACCGTGGAGGTCCTGGTCGAGGCCTTCGCGCTCGTGGAGGACCCGCGGATCTACGCCCGCGCCATCCCCACCCGGCCGGTCCGGCGGGTGCTCCGCTCGCTCCGCCACCCGAACCTGGTGGTGATCGACAAGGAGAACGGAGGGAAGGCGGACGCCCTCAACGCCGCGCTGAACGCGGCCCGCTACCCGCTGGTCGCGCCGGTCGATTCCGACTCGCTCCTCGACCCCCAGGCCGTCCTCCGGGCCTCCCGCCTGTTCGTCGAGGACGACCGGGTGCTGGCGGTGGGCGGGACGGTCCGCCCGCTGAACGGGGCGGTGACCCGCGGGGGGCGGGTCGTGGAGCTGCGGATGCCCCGGCGGTGGATCGAGCGGCTCCAGGTCGTGGAGTACGCGCGGGCCTTCTTCCTGGGGCGCGCCGGTTGGACCCGGTTCGGGGCGCTCCTCATCATCTCCGGCGCGTTCGGGCTGTTCCGCCGGGACGCCGTGATCAGGGTCGGCGGCTTCTGGACGGGGACGGTCTCGGAGGACATGGAGATCGTGGTGCGCCTCCACAAGGAGTTCCGCCGGGCCGGCCAGCCCCACGTCGTGGCGTTCACCCCCGACCCGATCTGTTGGACCGAGGTCCCCTCCGACCTCCGGACCCTCCGGCGCCAGCGCAACCGGTGGCACCGCGGCCTCTGGACGAACCTGTGGCGTCACCGGGACATGCTGCTGAACCCGCGGTACGGGAGGCTCGGGCTCCTGGCCGTCCCCTACTTCTGGGTCTTCGAGGGGCTGGGGCCGATCGTCGAGGTCGCCGGGTACGCGATGCTCATCGCGTCCGCGGTCACGGGGACCCTGAACGTCTCGTTCGCGCTCCTGTTCCTCTCGCTCGCGGTCCTCTCCGGGGTGCTGCTGTCCCAGATCGGGGTGGGCGTGGAGGCCTTCCTCCTCCAGCGCTACCCGAGGCCCTCGGACCGGCTGGTCCTCCTGGCCGCCGCGCTCCTCGAGTTCGCGGGGTTCCGCCAGCTCCTCGCCCTCGAGCGGTTCGCGGCCACGTTCCGGGTCGGGCGGCGGGAGTGGGGCGAGATGCGCCGGGTGGGGATCCCGGCCGAGGGCGGCCCGGCCGGCTAGCGCTCCGCTACCATCCAAGGACCATGTCCGGTACGGCGCGCCGATACGACCCGTCCGAGATCGAGCCCCGGTGGGTGGCCCGCTGGGAGGAGGAGGGGCTGTACCGGGCGGTGGGGGACGGCTCGAGGCCCAAGTTCTACGCGCTCGACATGTTCCCCTACCCCTCCGGCGACCTCCACATGGGGCACGCCGAGGCCTTCTCCGGCGGGGACGCCATCGCCCGGTTCCGGTGGATGCAGGGCTACGACGTGCTCCACCCGATCGGGTGGGACGCGTTCGGGCTGCCGGCTGAGAACGCGGCGATCAGGCGCGGGATCCACCCCAAGGAGTGGACCTACGCCAACATCGACCAGCAGCGCCGCTCGTTCAAGCGGATGGGGATGTCGTTCGACTGGTCGCGGCAGTTCAACACCTGCGACCCGGGGTACTACCGCTGGACCCAGTGGCTGTTCCTCAAGCTCTACGAGCGGGGGCTCGCCTACCGGAAGCTCGCGCCCGCCAACTGGTGCCCGAAGGACCAGACGGTCCTGGCCAACGAACAGGTCGTGAACGGGGCCTGCGAACGGTGCGGGACGCCGGTGGTCCGCCGCGACCTCGTCCAGTGGTTCTTCAAGACCACGGAGTACGCCCAGCGCCTGCTGGACGACATGGACCAGCTGCAGTGGCCGGAGCGGGTCCTCACGCTCCAGCGGAACTGGATCGGCCGCTCCGAGGGCGCCGAAGTCCGCTTCGAGATCGCGGAGACCGGGGACGAGGTTCCGGTCTTCACGACCCGCCCCGACACCCTGTGGGGGGTCACGTTCTTCGTGTTCGCCGCCGAGCACCCGCTCGTGCCCAAGCTCGCCGAGGTCGGCGGGACGTGGGAGGAGGCGCGCGCGCTGATCGAGCGGCTCCAGGCCACCCCCCTCACGAACCGGGAGCAGGCCGAGAGCCGCGAGGGCGTGGCGCTCGGCGTGCACGCGGTGAACCCGGTGAACGGGGAGGAGGTCCCCTGCTTCGTGGCCCCCTACGTGCTGATGGAGTACGGGACGGGGGCCGTGATGGGCGTGCCCGCCCACGACCAGCGGGACTTCGAGTTCGCCCGCGCCCACGGCCTGCCGATCCGGGTCGTGATCCGCCCGCCGGGGGGCGACCTCGACCCCGCGGCGATGGCCGAGGCCTGGGCCGGGGAGGGCGTGATGGTGAACTCCGGCCCCTTCGACGGGACCCCGTCCCCGGAGGGGATCCCCCGGGTCGCCGCGTGGCTCGAGGAGAAGGGGGTCGGCCGGCCCGCGGTCACCTACCGGCTCCGGGACTGGCTGATCTCCCGCCAGCGGTACTGGGGGGCGCCGATACCCATCGTCCACTGCGAGACGTGCGGGGAGGTGCCGGTCCCCGAGGAGGACCTCCCCGTGCTCCTCCCCGACGACGTGGACTTCCAGCCCGGCGGGGAGTCGCCGCTGGCCCGCCATCCGACCTGGAAGCACGTGGCCTGCCCCCGCTGCGGGCGGGACGCGACCCGGGACGTCGACACGATGGACACGTTCGTGGACTCGTCCTGGTACTTCTTCCGGTACTGCTCGCCGCACGAGGAGGACCGGGCCTTCGACCCCGAGGCGGTGCGGTACTGGATGCCGGTGGACCAGTACACGGGCGGCGTCGAGCACGCCGTCCTCCACCTGCTCTACGCACGGTTCTTCACCAAGGCCCTCCACGACATGGGGCTCGTGCCGTTCGTGGAGCCGTTCACCCGCCTGATGAACCAGGGGCAGGTGATCTACGGCGGGGCGGCGATGTCGAAGTCCAAGGGGAACATCGTCGAGCCGATGCCGATCGTGGAGCGGTGGGGCGCCGACACGATGCGCCTCACGATGCTGTTCGCGGGCCCCTTCGAGGACGACATCGACTGGAAGCTGATCGCGCCGGACCCCGACCGGCCGCCCCCCGTCTACCACTTCCTGAACCGGCTGTGGCGGGCGGTGTGCGACGCGGCGGCGTCGGATGCCCCGGAGCCCGAGGCCCTCGTCCGGCTCCGCCACCGGACGGTGCGGGTGGTGACCGCGGACTACGAGCGGTACCGGTTCAACACCGCGATCTCCCGGATGATGGAGCTCACGAACGAGATCCGACGGACGCTCGACGCGGGCGGCGGGGCCAGGCCGTCGGCCGAGGTGCTCGTGCAGCTCCTGGCCCCGATGGCGCCGTTCATCGCCGAGGAGCTGTGGCGGGAGGTGCTGGGCCACCCCACGAGCGTCCACACCTCGTCCTGGCCGAGCTACGACCCCGAGCTCGCGAGGGAGGAGCGGGCGACGCTCGTGGTGCAGGTGGACGGGAAGGTGCGGGACCGGATCGAGGTCGACGCCGACGCCGACGAGGAGACCTGCCGGGCCCTGGCCGAGGCGTCGGAGAACGCCCGGCGGGCGATCGGGGACCGCCGGGTGGTGAAGGTCGTGGTCCGCCCGCCGCGCCTCGTGAACCTCGTCACCGCGGCCTGACCCCCGGCGCCCGGGGTTGGCGCTCACCCGAGCCGCGGCGGGGTTCGCGCCCGGCGCGGGCCCTCCCCCCCGGGGGCGCGTTCCTCCGCGGCGCCCAAGCGTGAGCCCCCGCGGGCCGCCGTGATCTGGGTCACTGCGCGGAGCGGCGTGCCGCGCTAGTCTCGGCCCATCCTCCCCCGCGGACCTGACGCGTCGGGGAGGATGTCCGAACCCTCGCTGCGGGAACGGCTGGCGTCGCTCTCCCGGGCCGAGCTCGGAGGGCTCGCCCTGCTCATCGTCGCCGCGCTCGCGGGCGGCGGGCTCTGGTACGTCCGCTCGCTCCCGCGCCCGGTGGAGGTGCGGGCCGCCGTGGCGGAGCCGCCGCCGTCGGCGACGGCGTCGCCCTCCGCGTCGCCGGTGCTGGTCCACGTCGCGGGCTGGGTCCACCGGCCCGGGGTGTACGAGCTCGAGCCGGGCGACCGGGTCGTGGACGCGATCCGGGCGGCCGGGGGCGCGCGCCGGGGAGCCAACCTGGACGCGCTCAACCTGGCGGCGCCCCTGGCCGACGGCGCCCAGGTCCTCGTCCCCCGGGAGGCGGCGCCGGGGGCACCCGGGAGCGCCCCCGCCCCCGGGGTCCCGGGCGGGCCCGCGGGGCTGGTGAACGTGAACACCGCCACCGAGGCGGAGCTCGAGACGCTCCCGGGGATCGGCCCCGTCCTCGCGGCCGCGATCGTCCAGTACCGGACCGAGCACGGCCCGTTCACCTCCGTGGAGCAGCTCGAGGAGGTGAGCGGGATCGGGCCCGGCACGCTCGCCGAGATCCGGGACCTGGTGACGGTGTGACGAGCTGGCTCGCACCGGCGGCGGCCTCGGCGCTGTGGGCGGGGATCCTGGCCTGGGAGGTGGTGGGAGGCCCGGGCGCCGGGTGGGCGGCGTGGCTCGCGGCGGGGATCGGGCTGCTCGTCCTCGCGGCCCGGTGGGCGCCCCGCCGGGTGCCGCACCCGGGGATCCTCGGCCGGGTCGTGCCCGCGGGGCCGGAGCCCCGGGACGCGGTGGCCGCGCCCCGGCTCGGGCGGGGCCGGGGTCCGCCCGCGGCGCTCGTCGCGCTGCTCCTGGCCGGCGCCTTCGCGGT
>DATMBJ010000247.1:0-8117 GCA_035559315.1 Actinomycetota bacterium | reverse complement strand
GGGCGGCTCCTACCCCTTCTCCACCGGTACCCCGACGAGCGAGCCGTACTCGGTCCAGCTGCCGTCGTAGTTCTTCACGTCGCGGTAGCCGAGCAGCTCGTGGAGGGCGAACCAGGTGTGGGAGGAGCGCTCCCCGATCCGGCAGTAGGCGATCACCTCGCGGTCGGGGGCGATCCCCCGGCCCTCGTAGAGCGCCCGCAGCTCCTCGGCGCTCTTGAACGTGCCGTCGTCGTTGGCGGCCTGGACCCAGGGGATGTTCGCGGCGCCCGGGATGTGGCCCGGGACCTGGGCCTGCTCCTGGGGCAGGTGGTCGGGGGCGAGCTTCTCCCCCCGGTACTCCTCGGGCGACCGGACGTCCACGAACGCGGCCTGCCCGAGCTTCGCCAGCACCTCGTCGCGGAACGCCCGGATCTCGCGGCGCACGGGCCCGGTCACGGTCACGTCCCCCTCGGGGTAGGCGGGCACCTCCTGGGTGAGCCGCCGCGACTCGAGCTCCCACTTCTTCCGCCCGCCGTTCAGGAGCTTGACCCGGTCGAAGCCCAGGTGGCGGAGGAGCCAGTAGGCGTAGGCGGCGAACCAGTTGTTGTTCCCGCCGTAGAGCACCACGGTCGTGTCCTGGCCCACCCCGGCCCGGCGCAGGAGCCGGGTGAGCCCCTCCTGGTCCACGTACTCCCGACCGACGGGGGCGTGGAGGTCGGTGTTCCAGTTCCAGCCCACGGCCCCCGGGATGTGGCCCTTGTCGTAGGCCGTGGTGTCCTCGTCGACCTCGATCACCCGGATCTTCGGGTCGTCGAGGTGCGCCTCGAGCCACTCGGTCTCGACGAGCGCGTCGGGGTTCGCGTAGCCACCCATCGCAGGTCCCTCCTTCCGGTCCGCGCTCCCGGGCCCCGGCAGGCGCCGCCCGCGCGACGCCCGGGAGCGGTCCCGTCGCGCGGCCGGCTCAGCGCGCCCCGCGAGGCGCGCGGCCGCCGGTACAGCACACGCGATCGGGGATCATCGCCCCCACGAGACCTGCGCAGCGGGTGGGGATCATTTCTCTACCTGGTGAGTAGGATTCATAGCCCCGCGGGCGGCGCCCCGTCAAGGGGGAGCCCGGGCCGCGCGTGCGTCCGGCGCTGGACGAAGGCCGCCCCAGCGTGCTCAGAACATCCCGAGGGCGGCCTTGGCCTCCTCGGACATCATCTCGGGCGTCCACGGGGGCCGGAGCACGAGCTCCGCGTGGACCTCCTCGACGCCGGGGATGCCCTCGAGGAGCCGGCGGATCTGGTCCTCGATCAGCGGCCCGATCGGGCACCCCATCGTGGTGAGGGTGTAGTCGATCTCGACCACGCCGTCGCGGATGCGGACGTCGTAGACGAGTCCCAGGTCCACGATGTTGATGCCGAGCTCGGGGTCCACCACGTGGCGGAGCGCGTCGAGCACCCGCTCCCGGAGATCCTCGGGACCCGCGGCCCTCGCGTCCGGGCCGGCCTCGGGCGGTGCGGAACCGGGGTCGTTCATACGCGAACCAGCCTCCTCGACCGTCTATCCTACAGGTCGCCGGGAGCGACCAGGCGAACGCGGACGGCGCGGGAGGGCGATCGGTGATCACCGCTCTGATCGTGGACGACCACCCGGTGACCCGGGACGGGCTCCGGTCGGCGCTCGAGCTGACCGAGGACGTCGAGGTTGTCGGCGAGGCGGCGACCGGGGAGGAGGCCGTCGAGCGGGCCAGCGAGCTCCACCCCGACGTCGTGTTCATGGACGTCCGGATGCCCGGGATGGACGGGATCGAGGCGACCCGCCTGATCCGCGAGCGCTCGCCGCAGACCCGTGTGATCCTGTTCACCGTGGACGAATCGAGGGCCGCGATCTCCGAGGCCATCCAGGCCGGGGTCTCCGGCTACCTGCTCAAGGACGCCTCCGCCGACGAGCTCGTGAACGCGGCCCGGATGGCGCTCGAGGGCAAGGCCGTGATCCACCCCCTCCTCACCCGGGCCTTCATCGAGGAGGTCCAGCTCGCCGACAAGCGGCCCGCCGCCGCGCCCCTCTCGAGGCGCGAGAAGGAGATCCTCCAGAAGGTGGCCTACGGCGCGACCACGAAGGAGGTCGCCCGCGACCTGGGGATCTCGCCCCACACCGTCAAGACCCACCTCGAGCGGATCTTCGAGAAGCTCGGCGCGAACGACCGGGCCCAGGCCGTGGCGATCGCGATCCGGAGCGGCCTCGTCGAGTAAGGCCGTCCGGCTCAACCCGCGCCCCCCGGCGTCGATACCTTGCACGGATGGCGACGAAGGTCCTCCTCTGCGACGCGCCGGACGGGCTGGCGCTGCTCCAGTACGCGCTCCTGCGCTCCGGCACGGAGCTCGAGGTCGAGGGCGCCCCGGACGGGTTCCGCGCGGTCGAGCTGGCCGGCAGGCTCCAGCCCGAGGTGGCCGTCTGCGAGATCGACCTCGAGGGCCTCTCGGGGACCGAGCTCGTCCGCCGGATCCTGGCCACCTCGCCGGGGACGAAGCTGCTGTGCTGGACCGCGGTGGCCTCGGCCGGCTCGGCGGCCCAGATGCTCGGCGCGGGCGCGGCCGGCTACCTCCTCAAGGAGGACGGCCCGGACGACGTGGTGCGGGCCGTCGCGGCGACGGCCGCCGGGGTCGGCGTGGTCCTCTCGCCGAAGGTGGCCCGCCTCCTGGCCGAGCGCTTCGCCGAGTCCCTCCGCCGCGACCAGGAGCTCGAGGAGTCGCTGGCGGAGGCGACCGGGAAGCTCGACGAGGTGCAGGCGGCGAAGGCAGAGTTCCTGGCCAACGTCTCGCACGAGCTCCGCACGCCCGTCACCGTGGCCAAGGGGATCGCCTACGTCCTCCGGAACCGGGACGTCCCCGAGCCCGAGCGGGCGGAGTTCCTCCAGCAGCTGGAGGCCTCCCTGGACAAGCTGATGGGCATCGTGGACGAGATCCTCACGATCGCCGAGCTCGACCGCGGGACGCTCGCGCTCAACGTCCAGCGGGTCGACCTCGCGCCGCTCCTCCGCCACCTCGCCGAGGAGGCCGCCCGTCGCTACCCCCAGCACCGGATCGAGCACCAGGTCCCGGACCCCGTCACGGCGCTGGCCGACCCGGGGCGGATCTCGGAGGTGGTGCGGCAGCTCCTGGACAACGCCTGCCGCTACTCGCCCCCGCACGAGACGGTCTCGCTCCGCGCGCGGGTGCTGGACGAGGGCGTCCTGGTCACGGTGACCGACCATGGGCTCGGGATGGCCCGCGAGGTCCTGTCCCGGGCGTTCGACGAGCCCTTCTCCACGGGGGAGCGGGTGCTCCGGAAGGAGCGGGCCGGCGTGGGCCTGGGGCTCCACCTGGCGCGCCAGCTCGTGGTGCAGCACGGGGGGGTGATGTGGGCCGACCCCCTCCCCTCGGGGGGGACCAGGGTGTCGTTCTGCATCCCCGCCGATCGCGGCCAGCGGGTCACCGCGCCCCCGCTGTTCGCCCCCGACGTCCCGGCCGAACCGGGGACGCGGGCGTAGCGGCGGCGCCGGCTGGCGCCGCACCCGCCGCGGGGTCTATGCTGCGCCGGGTACGGTGCGGAGGACCATCGCCTGGCTCGTGCTGGCGCTGGCCGCGGCGGGTTGCCGCGACGCCGGACCGCCGGACCTCCCCGCCGAGCCGGCCACGCCGCTCTCGATCCGGGAGTCCCCCTCGCCCTTCAGCGTGGTCGAGGCGGAGGAGGTCCGGGCCCTGGTCCCCGACGACTGGCGACCGGCCATCGCCGACGGCCCCCCGACCCAGCGGGGGATCTACGCGTCGCCCAGGCCGCGGGCCTGGGGTCGGATGGACGGGTCCGTGGCCGGGCTCGCGGCGCTGTGGGTGGACGCGGCCGCGGTGGGGATCCCGAGCGACTTCTTCTACCTCGCCGCGACCGGCCCGGCCCTGGGCCGGCTCCTCGGCTCGCCGGGGTGCCGGGCCGAGGTGCAGCGGGTCTACGCCGACCACCGTCCGCCGCTCGTCTCCGGCCCCGCCGCCTCGCCCGGGGACTACGTGGCGCGGGGCGAGGGGACGTGCGCGGCCCGCGGCGGCGCCACGCGGTGGGCCTACTTCGTGGCGGCGCCGGGCTTCGGCCCCGTCCGGAGCCTGGGCATCCCGAGCTCGGGGCTCTACGTCGTCGTCGCCGTGGTGCCGGACTCGCGGCGGGCCGAGCGGCTCCTGGACCGCCTGGTGGGGAGCGCTCGGTTCGGCGGGACCCGGGTCGCCGAGATGATCCAGGCCGCCCGCGCACGGTCGGCCTGACCGGTCCGGGGCGGCTCCGGGGGCGGACGCGGTAGCATCGGTGGGATGGGCGACGCCTACGACGTAGCGGTGATCGGCGCCGGCACGGGCGGCTACTCCGCCGCCCTCCGGGCCGCACAGCTCGGCAAGCGCGTGGCCCTGATCGAACGGGACGAGCGCCTGGGGGGGACGTGCCTGCTCCGGGGCTGCATCCCGACCAAGGCCCTGCTCCGATCGGCCGAGGTGCTGGACACGGTCAGGCGGGCCGGGGAGTGGGGGGTGCGGGCCTCCGGCGAGCCGGACCGGGAGGCCATCGCCGCCTTCCGCGACCGGATCGTCGACAAGCTGGTCTCGGGCCTCACGGGCCTGATCCGCCAGCGCGGCATCGAGGTGGTGCGGGGGACGGCCCGGCTCCTCCCGGGCCCCGCGGTCGAGGTCGACGGGCGTCGGCTGGAGGCCACGGACGTGGTGCTCGCCACCGGCTCACGCCCCAAGCTCCTCCCGGGGACCCGCCGCTCCGAGCGGGTCGTCACGAGCGACGAGGCCCTCGCGCTCCCCTTCCTGCCGGGCTCGGCCGTCGTGATCGGGGCCGGCGCCGTGGGGCTCGAGTTCGCGTCCTTCTACCGGTCCCTGGGGGCCGAGGTGACGCTCCTCGAGGCGCTGCCCCGGATCGCGCCGCTCGAGGACCAGGACGTCTCGAAGGAGCTGGCCCGGGCGTTCCGGCGCCGCGGGATCCGCGCCCACACGGGGGTCCGGGTGGAGGCCATCGTGGACCACGGGGACCGGGTCGAGGTGACCTTCGACGCGGGTGGTGCGACGACGGTCTCCGCCGACCTCTGCCTGGTCGCCGTGGGCCGGGAGCCCGTCACCGACGACCTCGGGCTCGAGGCGGCCGGCGTGGAGCTGGACCGGGGGTTCGTGAAGGTGGACGGCCAGCTCCAGACGACGGCCCCCCACGTGTGGGCGGTGGGCGACGTCGCCGCCACCCCCCTCCAGCTCGCCCACGTCGCGTTCACCGAGGGCATCGCGGTGGCGGAGCGGCTCGCGGGCATCGCGGTCCCCGAGATCGACTACGCCGGGATCCCGCGGGTCACGTACTGCTCGCCGGAGGTCGCCTCGGTCGGCCTCACGGAGGAGCAGGCGCGCGAGCGGGGACACGACGTGGTGGTCGAGGTCCTGGACCTCCGCGGCATCGGGAAGGCGAACATCGTGGGCGAGGGCGGGATCGTGAAGCTCGTGGCCGCCGCGGGCGGGCCGGTGCTCGGCGTGCACCTGGTGGGGCCCCACGTCACCGACCTGATCTCCGAGGGGATGCTCATCACGAACTGGGAGGCGGCCCCCGCCGAGGTGGCGGCCCTCATCCACCCCCACCCGTCCCTGTCCGAGGCGATCGGCGAGGCGCATCTGGCGCTCGCCGGTAAGCCGCTGCACACCCCGTAGGAGGGGAGATGGCCACGAAGACGTCGGCCCGGTCGCGGCGGAAGGGCGAGGGCCCGGTACCCGAGCTCTCGCGGGAACAGCTGCACGAGATCCTCTACCTCCTCAAGCTCTGCCGGTACTTCGACGAGCGGATGGAGGCCCTGTACCGGCAGGGACGCCTGCCGGGGGCGATCTACTCGGGGCGGGGGCAGGAGGGCACCCACGTGGGCGCCGCCTACGCGCTCCGGAAGGACGACTCGCTCTTCCCCACCCACCGCGACCTCTCGGCCCAGTTCGCCAAGGGCGTGGACCTCAAGCGGGTGATGGCCCAGTTCTGGGGGCGGATCGACGGGTACACCCGGGGCCGCGACGGGAACAGCCACATGGGGGACTGGTACGGCGCCAGGACCTTCACCGTGATCTCCCACCTCCCGATCGCCTACCCGATCGCCTGCGGCGCGGCCCTCGCCTACAAGCGCCGCGGCGAGGACCGGGTGGCCATGGCGATCTGCGGCGACGGCGCGACCTCCAACGGGCGTTGGCACGAGGCCCTGAACGTCTCGGCGATCCACAAGCTCCCGGTGGTGTGGGTCGTGAACAACAACCAGTACGCGTACTCGACCCCGAACGCCCTCGAGTTCCCGGTGCCGACGATCGCGGAGCGGGCGGCCGCCTACGGGATGCCGGGCGTGCGGGTGGACGGGACGGACGTCCTCGAGGTGTACCGCGCGGCCCGGGAGGCCGTCGACCGCGCGCGGGCCGGGGGCGGGCCCACGCTGATCGAGTCGGTCTCGCTCCGCTGGCGGGGCCACGCCGGCCACGACCCCGCGAAGTACGTGCCGAGGGAGCTCCTCGAGGAGTACATGACCCACCGCGACCCGGTCCGTCGGTTCGAGGACCGCCTCCGGGCGGAGGGGCTGATCGAGGAGGACGAGGTGCGGGCCATCGACGAGCGGGTGGAGCGGGAGTTCGACGAGGGCTACCGGTTCGCCCAGTCCTCCCCCTTCCCGGTCCCCGAGGACGTCACGAAGGGCGTCTTCACCGACGACGGGTACTGGGCGAGCGAGCCCTCCCGGGAGGGGGGGACGGGCTGATGGCGACCCAGCAGCTCGAGGCCGGCGCCGCCGGCCACGGGGCCGAGCCCCGCGGGAAGCGGACCGAGGCGGGCGAGGCCACGTACCTCGTGGCCATCGCCGAGGCCCTGTGGGAGGAGATGGAGCGCGACGAGCGCGTGTTCCTCCTCGGCGAGGACATCGGGGTCTACGGGGGGGCGTTCAAGGTCACCGAGGGCTTCATCGAGCGGTTCGGCCCGGAGCGCGTCATGGACACCCCGATCTGCGAGGAGACGATCGTGGGGATGGCGATCGGCGCGGCGATGGAGGGGCTCCGCCCGGTGGCCGAGTTCCAGTACGCGGACTTCATGTCCTCCGGCTTCGACGAGATCGTGACCGCGGCCGCCCGGTACCACTACCGGTCGGGCGTGCCGCTCCCCATCGTGCTCCGCGGGCCCTCGGGCGGGGGCGTGCGGGCGAGCGCCTTCCACTCCACGAACCCCGAGGCCTGGTTCGCGCACCAGCCGGGGCTCAAGGTGATCTGCCCGGCCTTCCCGTCCGACGCCAAGGGGCTCCTCAAGGCCGCGATCCGCGACGACAACCCCTGCGTGTTCCTCGAGCACAAGTGGATCTACCGGCGGGTGAAGGAGGTCGTCCCCGACGACCCCGACTTCCTCGTCCCGATCGGGGTGGCCGACGTGAAGCGGGCGGGGGACGACTGCACCGTGGTGGCCTACGGGGCGATGGTCCACAAGGCGCTCGAGGCCGCGGACGCCCTCGCGTCCCGGGGGATCTCGGTCGAGGTCGTCGACCTCCGCACCGTCTACCCCCTGGACGTCGACACCGTGCTCCGGAGCGTCGAGCGGACCAGCCGGGCGCTCGTGGTCTACGAGTCGAACCGGTTCCTGGGGGTCGGCGCGGAGGTGGCGGCGGCCCTCGCGGAGCGCGCCTTCGAGCACCTGGACGCGCCGGTGATGCGGCTCGCGCCGCCCCACACGCCGGTCCCCTTCTCCCCTCCCCTCGAGGACGCCTACCTGCCCCAGGTCGAGGACATCGAGAAGGCGGTCGAGCAGCTGTGCGCGTGGTAGGAGCCAACCGGGAGGCCCGATGACGTCGATCACGATGCCCCAGCTCGGCGAGACGGTCGTCGAGGGGACGATCCTCAGGTGGTTCAAGCGGGAGGGCGACCGCGTCGAGCGCGACGAGCCCCTCTTCGAGATCTCCACCGACAAGGTCGACACCGAGGTGCCGTCGCCCTCGGCGGGGGTCCTCCGGAGGATCCTCGTGCCGGAGGGGCAGACGGTGAAGGTCGGCACCCCCCTCGCCGAGATCGAGGAGGAGGGCGCCGCGCCCACCGCCCAGCCCGAGGCCCCCGCGGAGCCGCGGCCGGCCCCGATGGGCGAGCCGCCCCGCG
>DATMBJ010000246.1:0-5391 GCA_035559315.1 Actinomycetota bacterium | reverse complement strand
GGAGGACGCCATGGGAAGAGCGCCTGTGCGAGCACCGTATCTCGTGACCGCAGCGATGGTCGGGGCAGCATCGATCGCAGCGGCCATCGTGGCGGTAACCGGCGTGGCGAGGTCGGGGGAGCCGTCTCCGCCGGTCCCGGCCCACGTCGCGCGGGCCGCTGATTCCGTTGCTGCATCGAGGGCGGCCACGGTCGAGATCAGGGTCGACCGGTCGAGCTACTCGATCGCGCAGACGTCACGGTTAGGCGGGATCAGGTTCCACCTCGTTCGGTCCGCGAGCTCGGAAGGCGAGTGTCTCGACGTCTTCGCGTTCAGCACGAACGATGGCGACGACGCTGGCCACGTCGGGGGATGTGGAGCTCGGAAGACGGATTCTGTGACGGAAGGCTGGAACGTCGGCGGGCTCCTCATCGATGACCGGACGGTCCACATCGCCTTCGGCTATGCGGAACCGTCGGCGACGACGGTGACCTTGACCAGGGCCGATGGCTCGACGGTGCCAGCCTCCCTGGCGAACGGAACTTGGTTGCTCGTCGAGGAAGCCGGCAGCCAGCCACCGGACGATGAGACCCAGACCGAGATGCCCTACGTCTCGATCGAATCCAGGAACCGCAGCGGGGAGGTGTTGGGAAGCACGAGCCTGGGGTAGGGCGATCGGCGATCGGCCGGTCAGCCCCAGCGGAGGGAGTCGAGGAACGCCCGGAACTTCCGCTCGGTCTCCTCGAGCTCGCGTCCGGGCTCGGAGCCGGCCACGATCCCCGCGCCCGCGAAGAGCCTCGCGGTGGAGCCCGCGAGCTCCGCGCAGCGGAGCGCGATCGCCCACTCCCCGTCGCCCTCGGCGTCCATCCACCCCACCGGGCCGGCGTAGGCGCCGCGGTCGAACGGCTCGAGCTCGGCGATGGTGCGGAGGGCCTCGTCCCGGGGCGCGCCGCCCACCGCCGGGGTGGGGTGGAGGGCCGCGACCAGCTCGAGGGCCGAGGGGGCCGGCTCCCGGAGCCGCCCCCGGAACCCGGTGGCGAGGTGCCAGACGTTGGCCGTGGAGAGGAGGACCGGCTCGGGGTCCCAGGAGAGCTCCTCGCAGAACCCCCGGAGCGCCTCGGCCACGGCCTCGACCACGACCGCGTGCTCCTCCCGTTCCTTGGCCGAGGCGAGGAGCCCCTCCGCGAGGGCCCGGTCCTCCTCCGGGTCGCCGGAGCGGGGGGCGGAGCCGGCGAGCGGCGCGCTCTCCACGGCCCGGCCCGCCCGGCGGACCAGGAGCTCGGGGCTCGCGCCCACCAGCACGCCCCCCGTCGCCGTGGGCGCGGCGAACGCGAAGTGCTCGGGGTCCACCGCCCGCAGCCGCCTGGCGAGCTGCTCCGGGCGGAGCTCCCGACCGGCGTCCACGACCAGCGAGCGGGCGAGCACGACCTTCCGGAGCCGCCCGGCCCCGATCCTTCCCACGGCGTCCGCGACGCGGGCGACGTAGCCCTCGGGGCTGGGCTCGGGGCGCAGCTGGACCTCGCGGAACGGCTCGTGCGGCGCGGCGCGGCCGGTTCCTCCCCCGCCGAGCTCCGTCGGCGGCGCCGACCCCGGGGCGCCCACCACCACCTCCAGGGTCCGCCCCCGCTCCCGCCGCACGACGGCCCGGGCCGGCACCACGAGCTCCGCGGGGCGCCGCCCGTCGAACGGGAGCGCGCCGACCGCCACCGGCACGGCTCCCCGGTCCGCACGGCGGATGGCCCGGAGCGCCTCGAGGGCCCGGGCCGCGAGCCGCGCCTCCCGCCCCGGCCCGCCCCCGTCCGCCACCCGGACCGCGATCCCCGCCGCGCCAACGCCGAGCCCTCCACGCTCGAAGAGGAACCCGTCGGGGCGGTAGGCCGCGAGGAGGTCGTACGCCGGCCCGAGGCGCCGGGACGCGGCGACGAGCGCGGCGGCCTCGCCCGGCAGGTTCACCGCGAACCCCTCCGTTCGCCCGGCGCCCGCATCGCCCGGCGGCGCGGGGCCTTCCCCGCGCCCGGCGCCCGCATCGCCCGGAGCAGGCCCCTCTGCGGAACCGCTCTCCTCCTCACACCCGCGTCCCCACGAGGAGCTGCGCGATGCCGCCCGAGAGCGGGAGGCGCTCGGCGTCGGGGAACCCCGCGCGCCGGAGCATCGCCACGAGCTCCCCGGGCGGCGGGAGGTAGGCCATGGATGCGGGCAGGTACCGGTAGGCGCGGGCGTCCGAGAGCGCGGCCCCGAGGAGCGGCACCACCCGGCGGAAGTACAGGTCGTGGCCGAGGCGGAGCACCGGGTGGACCGGCTCCGCGGCCTCGAGGAACGCCACGCGCCCGCCGGGGCGCACCACGCGCGCGGCCTCCGCGAAGAACGCGCCGAGGTCGACGACGTTCCGGAGCGCGAACCCGCAGGTCGCGCCGTCGGCCGCGGCGTCGGGGAACGGGAGCCGGAGCACGTCGGCCTCGACGAGCGGCGCGTCGGTCCGGGCCGCGAGGAGCATCCCGTGCGAGAAGTCCACCCCCACCGCGCGGTAGCCGGACGCGCGGAGCTCCCGGCAGAGGTCCCCGGTCCCGCAGGCCAGGTCCAGCACGAGGGCCCGGCCCGGGAGCCGGAGCTCCCGCACCGCCCGCCGGCGCCAGCCCACGTCCATCCCGAACGTCATCACACGGTTCAGGAGGTCGTAGCGGCGCGCGATCCGGTCGAACATCGAGCGGACGACCCGGGCCTTCTCGCTCCCCGAGGGGAGGGACGTCCGCCGGGCACCCGGCCGGTCCGCCATCAGGCGCACCCCGGGTGACGGCTCCGCGCCGAGGACTCAGCCCCTCCCGCCATCACGCGCGCCCCGGGTGACGGCTCCCCGCCGAGGACTCGGCCCCTCCCGCCATCACGCGCGCTCCAGGCGGCGCGACTCCTCCCGCGCGGCGGCCAGCTCCGCCCGGTCGCCGACCCGCTCGATGTGCTCCTCGGCCACGGTGAGGAGCACGCGGCGGAAGTGCCGGGAGACCAGCTCGGTGACGGCCGGGAGCAGCTCCCGGAAGGCCTCGACGAGCTCCGCCGCGGCCTGCTCCTCGGAGGCCGCGCTGTCCCGGATGGGCTTGCGGACATGCTCGTCGAACAGCTCGACGGCGCGCTCGGCGAGCCCCACCATCGCGCGGTGGGTCTCCCGGGCGAGCGCCAGGAGCTCGCCCAGGGGCAGGCCGAACTCGAGGAGCCGGAGGGCCCGGCGGACCAGCTCGATGTCGCCCGACGCGTAGCGCTCCTCCCCGTCCACGCGGCGGGCGATCCGGATCCCCTCCCGCTCCACGGCCTGGACCAGGGACGCCGGCACCCCGCTCCGCTCGGCGAACTCCTCGAGCGTGAGGAGCTCCTCCTCGTCCCCCGCCCGGGCCCGGGCCACGGCCGCGGCCAGGTCCGCGTCGGCCCGGCCCAGCTCCCCGCGCACCACGCGCCGGATCGCGGCCAGCGTGAGGCCGTGGCGCTGGAGCCGGCGCACCTCCCGGATCCGCTCGACGTGTTCGGGCCCGTACCAGGCCACCCGCCCCTCCCGCTCGGGCGGCGGGAGCAGCCCCAGCGACTGGTAGTAGCGGACCGTGTCCACCGAGACCCGGCAGGCCTGCGCGAGCTGCTCCACGCGGTACCGCACGACCGGACACTCTACGAGTGTTCGCTCGAACGGTCACGCGGGCGCTGCGCCGCGGGGGTCCCGGGCGCTGGGCCGCGACCCCGGGTCCGCCGATCCCGCCGCCTCCTGTGCGACGATCGGCCCGTGACGGGGGGAGCGGCCGCGCGGCGGGGCGTCGGGCTCGGGGTCGTGCTGGCCTGCCTGGTCGGGACCCTCGGCCTGTCGCTCGCGTGGAAGGCGCCCTGCGCCTCGGGCGCGTGGGACGACGGGCGCCAGTACCGCTGGTTCTGCTACTCGGACATCGTGCCGCTCTACTCCACCGAGCAGCTCGCCGGCGGCCGCCTCCCCTACCTCGAGCCGTGCGCGCCGGCCCCGGGGAACTGCGACGAGTACCCGGTGCTCACGATGTACGCGATGCGGCTGGCGGCCTGGACGGCGGGGCCCGGGGCGGGCTTCGCCGGGTTCTTCTACGCGAACGCCGCCCTCCTCGCGGCCGCCGCCGGGGTGACCACCGTCTGCCTCTACCTCCTCGCGGGGCGGCGGGCGCTCGCCTTCGCCCTCGCCCCCACGCTCCTCATCTACGCCTTCGTGAACTGGGACCTGCTCGCGGTGGCCCTCGCCACCTGGGCCGCGCTCCTCCACCGCGACCGGCGGGACGTGGGCGCGGGGATCCTCCTGGGGCTCGGCGCCGCGACGAAGCTCTACCCGGCGCTCCTCGTCGTGCCCTTCGCGCTCGAGCGGCTGCGGGAGCGGGAGCCGGACCGCGCCGTCCACCTGGCCTGGGCGGCCGGGGGGGCCTGGCTCGCCGTGGACCTGCCGTTCGCGATCGCCGCGCCGCGCGGCTGGTGGGAGTTCTTCCGGTTCAACGCGGCCCGGCCCCCCGACTGGGACAGCCTCTGGTACGTCGCCTGCGACCGGCTCGGCGGGGCGGCGTGCCTCTCGACCGGCGCGGTGAACCTGCTCTCGGCCGGGCTGTTCCTGGGCCTGGTCGTCCTGGTCCATCGGCTGCGGGCGCGCCAGGACCCCGGCTACGAGCGGTGGACCCTGGCCCTCCCGCTCCTGGTCCTGTTCCTGCTCTCGAACAAGGTGTACTCGCCGCAGTACGGCCTCTGGCTCCTGCCCTGGTTCGCGCTGGTCTGGCCCGGGCTCGGGTGGTTCGCGGCGTTCCAGGCGGCCGACGTGGCCGTCTTCCTCACCCGCTTCTCCTGGTTCGCCCGCTACGGGGGGTGGGGCGGCCTCCCGATCGGCGCCTTCGAGGCCGCGGTCCTGGTCCGGGCCGCGGTCCTCGCCTGGTGCGTCGTGGGGTGGGTCCGCGGGGCCCGGGAGCCGACGCCCGCCCCCGCGGCGGCGCTCGCGGAGGCCGGGTGAGCGGGGACCGGCTGCGGGGCGCGCTCGCGCACTCCCTCGCGGTGTTCGCGGCGCTGCGGGTGGGCCTGGCGATCCTGGCGCTCACCGCCGTGGCCCTCCTCCCCAACGCGGCCACCGCGCCCGGCGGCGCGGCGGCCGGGCTCCCGGGCCCGGTGGACGTGCCGGGGTGGCCGGCGCCCGAGCCCGGCCCGGGCTGGCGCAACCTGGTCACGGCCTGGGAGCGGTTCGACGCGCTCTGGTTCCTCAGGATCGCGGAGGAGGGCTACCGCGAGGGCGACGGGAGCGCGGCGTTCTTCCCCCTCTACCCCCTCGCGATCCGGACGGTGTCGCGGCTCCTCGGGGGCCGCCCGCTCGCCGCCGCCCTCCTGGTCTCGAACGCCGCCCTCCTCGCCGCCCTGGTGGTCCTCCACCTGCTCGCGGCGGGGGGG
>DATMBJ010000245.1:0-1931 GCA_035559315.1 Actinomycetota bacterium | reverse complement strand
GAGACGTTCGCCACGACCCGGTGCCGGGGCCAGCTCACGTCGGATCTGATCCGTGCCCTGACCCGCCTGAACGAGGAGGGCCAATGAGCGATCTCCTGCGTCTGGCCTTGGCCGTGGCCGCTGCGTGCGTCTGGGGGCTCGCGCTGGCGCTGCTCGGAGGAGCGTGATGGAGGGCCTTCTGCTCTACGCGGCCGCCGCGACCTGATCGTGCGTGATGCCGTGGCGCTTGAGCGCCACCTTGAGTCGCGCTAACCTGCGTTTGCTCACGGTTAGCAAACGATACACGTGTCACGAGTCCCGTGTCAAGGGAAGAGTGAGGGCCTGATTATGCCACGCTTTCGCGGAGTCGGACCGAGGATTGCCGCGCGGTTACTCGCCCTGGGCTACCGGCGCCCGGACGACAAGCCGGATGTCACGCGGTTTTGCCTGGAGCACCACTACGATCCGAGAGTCTTTTACGAGTGGATCGGCGACCGGCGCACCCCGTTCAAGGCGCTCGGGCGGCTCGCCGCCGACCTCGGGGTCAGCCCCGGATGGTTGCTGCTCGGCGAGCCTCAGCCGCGCGGCCGGCGCGGGGCCAAGATGATCTCCGCCCTTCTGGCGATCCTGCTCAGCGGTGGGGTACCAGGCGCCACTGGAACCCCATGGGCGGGACAGTCGATCACGTCGACCTGCGCCTTATCGGAAGTCCAGCCGAGCCCTCGGTGGCGGCGCCGGCTGGCATGGTTGTGCCCGGTTGCCCCTTGACGGGCAGGAGTTTACCTCGCATCCATGCGCTACACCAGGCTCGTCGGACCGGCACGCTGGATGCTGTAGGGGCGTGTCACGATGGCCCGCTACAGCTTGTGGGTCCACCTGCGGGGCTGGCAACGCCCACTCGGCGATGACGACTGGATCGAGGTCCGGGACTGGCACGCTAGCGAGACCATCGCGGAACTGTCCGGGGCGATCATCGAGGCGCTCATCGGGCACTACCTCGACCACTTCGCCGTCGAGCGCATGGTCGGCCGCGCGCTGGTCGCGGAGCCCAAGCAGGCCCCCCGGCTCGCGATCAAGCGCCCCGTGTCCCGCGTCCGCGATCGCCTCTACGATCCCGCCCGCCTGGCCGCCCTCAAGGCCCGCCGCCGCCGGAGGAAGTCCCTTTCGGCCCCGGAATGAGCTGCGGCTTGCGCGCGCGGAGAATCCGCCAGAGCTCCACGGCCGCCACGACATCGCCCCGGTAGGCCCGCAGGGCCAGGCGTAGGACGCGCAGCGTCTCGCGCCAGTTCACAGCACGTCCGGCTCGCCGCGGTCGCGGCGATGCACACCCTCGGTGTGCTCCGGGTCCCGGCAGACATCGCACAACCGGTGATGCCGTCCCGTGGACCAGAACGATCGGTCGCAGCAGAGACACGCGCGCCGCCGGTGCGCGGCCGGCGCCACGAGAACGCGGCCCACCTTCGGGCGCTTGTGATGAGCGGTCATGCCCAGCCCTCCCGTGTCCACTCGGGATTCAGGGCCCAGCGCCGGTCGGATCGGCGGGCCCACGCTCCGCGCCCTCCCGCCCGTACGGCCGCCCACATTAGCCACGCCGTCAGGCGATTGGTCCCGTCCTCCGGATCGGCCAGCATGGCCTCCCAGAAGACGGCATCCGCCTCGCGGCGCGTGAGCTCGATCGGTCGGCCGTCCTCAGCCGACAGCAGATGCCCGCTCTGGTAGGCGTAGTCGTGCAGCACGGCCGGTCGCGGCGCCCGCCCCCCGGCCACGAACCAGGCCAGCGGCCACCGTGGCACCGAGGCCAGATCCGTGACGAACTCGGCCGGCACGACGACGATCGTCCCCACCCGCACGCTCCAGTACCGCAGGGGGCTGAGGGTCATCCAGACCGGCCGGTCGTGCCGCCAGCCGACGTGCCGGACCTCCAGCGGGTCGAGGAACGCCGGCGGGGTCAT
>DATMBJ010000244.1:0-6553 GCA_035559315.1 Actinomycetota bacterium | reverse complement strand
GGCACACCTCCCCTCCAGGGCCACCATCCCCAGCTCCCGGCACGTTCGCAGGCAGGTGGCGAGGAGCTCGAGGGCCCGCTCCCGGTCCCCCGGGCCGTCCCGGGCCAGGAGCATCCGGGCGTGGTCGTGCCGCGCGTGGGCCGCCCACGGCCGGGCCCCTATCCGCTCGTTCACCTCGACCGCCCGGCGGAAGTGGCCCTCGGCCTCGTCCCACCGCCCGAGGGTCGCGGCGAGCAGGCCGAGGGGGCGGGAAACGGAGCCGGTGCTCATCTCCGCGGTGTCGACGACGAGGTCCGCGTACGGGAGCAGGAGACCGTACAGCCCCTCGGCCCCGGGGCGATGCCGGAGCTGGGCGATCACCTGGGCCAGCACATCCGTGCTGAGGAGCCAGTCGTTGTTCACCGGCAGGCTCCGGAAGCCTCCCGCGCCGAGCTCATCCACGATCACGCGCGCCGCCTCCGAGTCACCCCGTTCCACGCGGACGCCAGCCAGCAGGCACCGGAACAGCGGTCGGGTCGGGTACTCCTCGATCGCCGCCTCGATCGTGCGCTCCACGTCGTGCAGGCGTCCCTGCTCCCTGCGGAGGCCGTACAGCTGGATCCTGGAGAACACCTCGGCGTCCCAGTTCTGCGCCCTGCGGCCGAGGAGGACCGCCGCCTCGATCGCCTCCTCGGCCTCCGCGAACCGTCCCTCGAGGAGCGCGAACATCGCGTCGATCGCCCTGGACAGCCAGAGCTGGGCCGGCTGACGCAGGGAGGTCGCGATCGCGGCCATCGCCTGGGCCTCGCGGTGGGCCTCGCTCAGCCGCCCCTCCCGGACGAGGAAGATCATCCGGTGGAGGTGGCCCTCGAAGAGGATCTCGGGGTCTCCGGCTCGCTCCGCCACCTCCAGGAGATCGGCGGCGATCTCCCCGCCGGCCGCTTGGCGGTCCGGTCCCAGCATCGCTGCGTACCGCCCGGAGAGCGCGTAGGCGAGGGTCCTCGGATCGCCGAGCCGGCGGGCGAGCGCGACGGCCTCTCGGCTCAGCCGGTCCCGCTCCTCGGTCGAGGGGTCGTCGCGGAGGGCGCCGGCCAGCCGGGCCAGGAGCCGCACGCGCAGGTCGAGGTCCCCGTCCCCCAGAGCGTCGAGCGCCTCGTACAGCAGGGGGAGCATCCGAGCGTCGCTCCCCGCCCGGGGCCACACGAACCGCCCCCCGTACCCCACGGCCGCCCGGGCCAGGTGCTCCCGCAACCCCAGCCGCCTGGCGACGTCGGCCGCCCGCAGGTAGGACTCCTTGGCGCCGGGCAGGTCCCCTGCCCGGGCCTGGGCGTCGGCGAGCGCCAGGAGGAGCTCGCAGCGCGCCGCCGCCGGGTCGCCCTCGCTCGCCTCCAGACCCTCGAGCGCCATCCGGAACAGCCGGACGGCTTCCTCGTAGGCCAGCGAACGCAGGGCCGCCTCCGCCGCCCTCCGCGCGTAGTCCACGGCCCGCCCGGCGACCTCCGTCGCCGGGCCGGCCCGGCCGAAGTGATGGGCCAGCTCGGGGAGGCGAGCGTCGATGTGGGACCGGTGCAGGTCCTCGATGATCTCGCCGGCCCGGCGGTGGAGCCTGGCGCGGTGCACCGGCGTCAGCTCGTCGTAGAGGGTGTCGCGGATCAGCACGTGGGTGAACCGGAGGCGTCCCGGCGCGCCGGGGGTCTCGGCTACGAGCCGGGCCGCGGCGGCCTCGTCGAGCACCTCCCCCAGCTCCTCGGTGGACAGGCCCGACAGCCGCTCGAGCGTCTCGAGCTCGAACTCCCGCCCCAGGACCGAGGCCAGGCTCAGGGCCCGGCCCGACTCCTTCGAGAGGCGGGAGAGCCGGCGACCGATCACGTCCCGGACGCCCCGGGGGACGGAGAGCGACCACGCGGCGGCGTCGACCGGGTGCTCCAGTCGGCCCTCGGATGCCAAGAGCCGGACCACCTCCCCGACGAACAGAGGGTTGCCCTCGGTCTGCGCGTGCACCATCGAGACCACCGACGGCGGCGGAGGCGTCCCCGTCGTGGCCTCGATGAAGCGAGCCACGTCGGGCTCGGCGAGGCCGCGGAGCTCCAGCCGGCGGGAGATCGGCTGACGGGCCAGCTCCGCGAGCGCCTCGGTGAGCGGGTGCTCGTGCCCCAGCTCCACGTCCCGCAGCGTGCCCACGAGGAGGATGGGCGCCTCCCCGATCTCACCGGCGGTGAACCGCAGGAGCAGGAGCGACGGCGCGTCCGCCGCGTGCAGGTCCTCGAGGACCAGCACGAGCGCTCGCTCCTCGGCCTGCCTGATCAGGAACGACGTCGCGGCGTCGAAGAGCCGGAAACGGGCCCCCTCGGGGTCGGACGGGGGTGGGACGGGGCCCTCGGCCTCGACCCGACCGACCTCCGGCAGCAGCTGGGCCACGTCGACCACGTCCGGTCCGAGAGCGGCTGCGACGTCCTCCGGGCCGCGGCGTCGGAGCAGAGACCGCAGGACCTGCACCCAGGGCCAGTACGGTGGGGCGCCGCCCTCCTCCCAGCAGCGCCCCCACAGCACGCGGGCGCCCCGCTCCCGGGCCCGCCCCGCCACCTCGTCGGCGAGCCGCGTCTTCCCGATCCCCGGCTCGCCGGAGAGGAGGAAGAGCCGCCCCCGCCCGGAGAGAGCGTCCTCCAGCCCCGCGAGGAGCGCTCCCATCTCGGGCTCCCGTCCCACGAGGACGCTCGAAGGCGGCTCGACCCATCCTTCCATGCCCCGCCCCCGCACCTATCTAACCCCAACCCCCACGGGCTGGCCAGACCCGTTCGGGGGCGTGGGTCGGACGGCCGTCGGGGCCCTCGATCCGCGCACCCCGGGGGCGCCTCCCCGTTCCCGGGTAGCCGGTCCGGGCCAGGGAAGTTCATCCTCCGGATGGCCGACCGGCCGGTGGGCCCCGGGCTCGCTCGCGCCGACTCCTCTGGTGGAGGAGGCACCATGCGCGTACACGAGCGACGCCGGCAGGCTCCTCGGCGGCGGGAGGAGGATCGCTCTGAGGGGGGGAAGCCGGACACCGTCCGGGCCGACGAGCTCCGCGAGGATCTCGACGACCTCCTGGACGAGATCGACGAGCTGCTGGAGGAGAACGCCGAGGAGTTCGTGACGGGCTACGTCCAGAAGGGCGGGGAGTAGCCCCCGGCCGAGCGGACCGGCTGTACCGGGCGCGGCCCCGGATGGCATCGTCCTCCGAATGCTGGCGACGCCGCCGCTCCAGGCGGGGTTCGATGCGCTGGACCGGGGGGACTGGGCCGCGGCCCGGGACGCCTTCCTGGCCGTCCTCGGCGAGCGCGAGGATCCGGAGGTCCGGGACGGCCTGGGTCGGGCCCTATGGTGGCTGGGCGACGTGGACGGCGCGGTCCACCATCGCGTGGAGGCCTACGCGGCGTTCCGCCGCCGGGGGCGACGAGGAGTTCGGGGCCGGGGGCGCCTACCACGTGGGCCCCGGCCACACCCCGGAGATCTTCCCCGGGACCCGGGTGGTCGGGTTCAGCCCCACGGCCGCGCTCGCGGAGACCCTCGAGGTCGTGATGCGGAACATGGAAGCCATGGGCGGCTGAGGGATCCAGCGGTGGGGGCGGCCGGGCGCCCCCTCCCGATTCCACGGATCTTCAACACGCTCCGCGGCCTCGGGGGCCCCGCCCGGCGCTACGATTCCGCCGTGCCGCTCTACCGGGAACAGGGGATCGTCCTCCGCACCCACCGCCTGGGCGAGGCCGACAAGATCGTCACCGTGATGACCCAGGGCGCGGGGAAGGTCCGGGCCGTGGCCAAGGGGATCCGCAAGACCACCAGCCGGTTCGGGGCCCGCCTCGAGCCCTTCACCCACGTGGACCTCCTGCTCTACCGGGGCCGGGGGTCCCTCGACACCGTGACCCAGGCCCAGATCATCTCGGCCTTCCTGCCGCTCCGGAGCGACCTCGGGCTGTTCGCCGCCGGCGAGGCGATGCTCGAGGCCGTGGACAAGGTGGCCGAGGAGCACGAGCGGAACGTCCGGCTGTTCCTCCTGCTGCTCGCGGGCCTCCGGACCCTGGAGGGGAGGCCGGCGGACCCCGCGGCGGTGGCCGAGTCGTTCCTGTTGAAGCTGCTCTCGCTCTCCGGGTTCCACCCGAGCCTCGCGGCCTGCGCGGTCTGCGGGGCGCCCGACCCCCCGCTCTTCTCCTCCGGGCAGGGAGGGGCGGTGTGCGGGGGGTGCGCCGAGCACGGGGCCGGCCCGGCCTCGGCGGGCTCGCTCCGGCTCCTCGACTCGCTCGCCCGGGAGCCGCTCGACCGGGCCGGCGGGCTCGCGTTCGACGAGCGCGACCGCCGGGAGGCCCGGGCCCTGCTGTACGGCTTCGCCGAGTACCACCTGGAGCGGCGGATGCGCTCGCTCCCCCTGCTCGCGAGGAGCCTGGCCCCGTGAGCTCGTTCCTCGACGACCTGGACCGCTCCCGCCTCCCCCGGCACGTGGCGATCGTGATGGACGGGAACGGCCGGTGGGCCAAGCAACGGGGCCTGCCGCGCACCGAGGGGCACGCCGCCGGGGAGCGGGCGATGTGGGACACGGTCCAGGGGGCGGTGGAGCTCGGGCTCGAGTGGCTCACGATGTTCGCGTTCTCCACCGAGAACTGGAACCGCCCGGTCTCCGAGGTCCGCTACCTCATGGGGTTCAACCGCGGCCTGCTCCGCCGCCGCCGCGACGAGCTCAACACGATGAACGTCCGGATCCGGTTCATCGGGCGGCGCGACCGCCGGGTGCCGCGGTCGGTGATCCGGGAGATGGAGGTCTCGGAGGAGCTCACCCGGCGGAACACCGGCCTCACGCTCACGATCGCCTTCAACTACGGGGGCCGGGTGGAGATCGTGGACGCCGTGAAGCGGCTGCTCGCCGACCACGACGCGGGGCGCCTGCGGGGGGAGAAGCTCACGCCGGAGCGCATCGCCGCCCGCCTGTACGACCCCGAGATGCCCGACCCCGACCTCATCATCCGGACGAGCGGCGAGCAGCGGATCTCGAACTTCCTGCTCTGGCAGGCGGCCTACGCCGAGCTCTGGTTCACCCCGGTGCTCTGGCCGGACTTCAACCGGGAGCACCTGTTCGAGGCCATCCGCGACTACCAGAAGCGCTCCCGCCGCTTCGGCGCCGTCCCGGACGAGGGCTGAGGGGACCCGCTCCCCCCAGGCTCAGGTCAGGTTCTCCCGGAGGGCCCGCACCACGTCGTCGGTCACGCTGAGGCCGCCCACGGCCCGGGCCCGGGCGAAGGGGGCCACGACGCCGCCGCCCTCCGGCTGGGCCCGGAACGAGGGGGGCGGGGCCAGCGTCCGGGCCTCCACGCCGGGGGCCTCCGGGGGGGAGGGCTCCCCGGGGAGCGTCTCGACGGCCGCCGCGGTGGCCGGCCCGACCTGCTCCGCCTGGCCCAGGAGGGCCCGGATCCGCTCCGCCACCCGCTCCAGGTCCCGCTGGGCCTCCCCGATCCCGACGAGCACCTCCCGGGCGGCCTCGGCGGCCCGGGTCCGGATCTCGGCGGCGGCCTGCGTGGCGTCCCGGAGGACGGCCGCCACCTCCTGCTCGACCCGCTTGGCCAGGGCGCTGGGGTCCACCGACGGCTCCGGCTGGCGGGGCTCGGTCGCCGGGCGGGGAGGGATCCCGGCGCCGCCGGAGAGGGTGCCGTGCCCGTTGCCGTTCGTCGTGCCGTCCAGGGGACCCATCGCGCTCCTCCGTTCCTCGTGCTCCCGCCGCGATGATGGACCCCCGGACGGGCGGCCCGCATCGGGCGGTCGGGTCGAGCTCCGGATGGCGATGGCTACGTCGCCGGTCGCGGCCGACGGGACGACGGACCTAGGGCCGCGGGCGTGGCTCAGACGCCCACGGTGCCGAAGTAGCCGGTGAGGTGGTAGGCGGCGAGCGCCAGGAGGGCGGCCACCGGCCACACGAGGGCCCGGGGCCGGGCCCGGAGGAGGACGAGGCCCACCACGGCCACCAGGGCGAGCTTCGGGCCGTGCCCGAACGCCGAGACCGCCGGGTTCAGCTCGGTCGCGTGCCCGGCGCGGATCGCCGCCTCGGTGGCCAGGCTGTCCAGGCCGTTCAGCGCGTTCAGGAGGGCCAGGGCGACGACCGGCCGCCCGGCCAGGCGCCCCACGCCCCGCTCGACGCTCTCCCACGCCACCGGGTGGAGGGCGGCCACGAGGAACGGCGCGGCCGGCAGGTACACGAGGGGCAGGCCGGGCCGGAGCAAAATCCCCACCCCCACCAGCGCCGCCCCCACGCCGCCCACCGCCAGGCGGAGCGCGGCGAGGGCCCGGGGCTCCGGCAGCACCACCTGGACGGGCTCCAGGGGGCCGACCACCGGCTCCTTCCGCCAGACGTGGACGAGGAGCGGGACGGCGACGGCCAGGTAGACCGGGAGGTAGACGAAGAGCGCGAGGACGCGGAACGCCCCGCCGGCCAGCCAGGGCCCGCCCAGGACGATGAGCCCGGTGAGGGCCATCCGGCCCCAGATCCCGAACGTCGTGGGCCCGGCGTGCAGCCGGGAGGTGGGGGGAGGCGGGAGCGGCAGGGGCGGGGCCCCCG
>DATMBJ010000243.1:0-17276 GCA_035559315.1 Actinomycetota bacterium | reverse complement strand
CGGCGACGGTCTCCACGGCTGAGCCCGCGTCGGGTACGGTTGCCCATGGGTCCTCCTCTCCCGGTCGTGGGGAAGGTCTGCAACTGACCCCAGACTGGGGGGAGGACCCTCCTGCTTCAAGCATCACGAGGAGTTACTAGGCGGGCCTTGCGCGCGGGGGCGGCCGGTCGTGAGCAGGCGCAGGCGCTGGGATCAGCGTGCCGGGCCTTGCGCAGCGGGGCGGGGGGGTGTCAGACTGACGCCGTTCGGCGGAACCGTGAGGCGTCCGAGCTGAGAGGCTCGGCGACGGACGGCGGCGCGACGCGGGCACGCGCCGCCGTCCTCATATCCCCGGGTCCATCGCGGCGGGCGGCCGACGTCGCGCCGATCGTGCGCGCCGGGCGTGACCGGGCCGGCGCGGGTCGCCTACAATCTGGGCGTCCCGCATCGACCCGGGACGCGCGGGCGCGTAGCTCAGCGGGAGAGCGCTTGCTTCACACGCAAGAGGTCGGAGGTTCGAAACCTCCCGCGCCCACCGAGATCCATGCCCGCGGTCGCGGCCCCGCGAGCCCCCGCCTACGGAGCGCGTTCTGCGGTTGCCGGTCCCCGCCACGGTGTGGGAGCGTAGGGGGGCTCCGCCAGCGATCGACCCGAGCCCGGTGAGCACGGCGAGGCACCGACGAGCGACGCGGCCCCGAGCCGTGGCCGGACCGCGACCGAGCCGCGAGGAGCTCGCGAGCGTCGCGGCCTCCGCCGCGGCGTTGCTCCTCGTGGCGGCCATCTACCTCGGGAGCCGGGGTCTCCGGAACTTCGACTCGGCCCTCGTCGGCTACGCGGTGGCCGTGGTCTTCCTCACGTTCGGGGTGGTGTACCGCTACGTCGTGTGGATCCAGAGCCCGCCGGCCCGGCGTTACTTCGTGGAGGGCTGGCGCGCCTTCCTCTCCTGGCGCAACTTCCTCCGAGCGCCGGCGGCGGTTCCCCGGGCCCTCCTCCTCCACCTCTCGCTGCAGACCTTCATCTCCCGGCGGGGACGGGGGCGCTGGCTGGCGCACCAGGCGGTGTTCTGGGGCGTGGTCCTGGCCACCCTGATCACGTTCCCCCTGGTCTTCGGGTGGGTGCACTTCCGGGCCGTCCCCGGCGACCCCGTCCGCTACCGCATGTTCGTCTGGGGCTTCCGCACCATCGAGTTCGACCCGGTCTCCTGGTTCGGGTGGCTCGTCTTCCACGGGCTGGACGTCTCGGCGGTGCTGGTCCTCGCCGGCTGCGGGTTCTTCATCTGGCGGCGCTTCCGCGACCGCGAGGCGACCACGGGCCAGCGCCTCGGGTACGACTTCATCCCCCTCCTCGCCCTGGTCGCCATCTCCGTGACCGGGCTGCTCCTCACGTTCTCGAGCCTCATCCTCGAGGGACGCGGGTACGGGTTCCTCGCGATCATCCACATGGCCACGGTCGTGCTAGCGCTCGTGTTCATCCCGTTCGGGAAGTTCTTCCACGTCATCCAGCGCCCGGCGCAGGTCGGCGTCGAGGTCTTCAAGCTCTCGAGCGCGGCGCGCACGGGCATCGCGCGGTGCCGGCGCTGCGGATCGCCCATGGAGACCCAGGGCTTCGTCGACGGCCTGGAGGCGACCATGGAGGAGCTGGGGCTCCGGTTCGCCCGGTGGGTGGAGACCTGTCCTTGGTGCAAGCGGATCCTGCGAGGGCAGGCCTACCTGGAGCGCGTCAAGCGGGGGTTCGCGCGGTGAAGGGGAGCGCTCGGTGAAGGGCCGGCGTCCGCTCCCGGTGATCGCTCCCGGGATCGATGACTTCCGGGAGTCGGGCGCCATCCCGGCCGGGCGATGGGAGGCGCCCGAACGGGGCGGGGAGCGGCTGGTCCCGACCCACTGCCCCTTCTGCGGCGTGCAGTGCGGGATGTACCTGCGGGTCGACGCCGCGGGCCGGGTGTTCGGGGTCGAGCCCCGCGACCACCCGATCAACCGGCAGAAGCTGTGCCCGAAGGGCGTCATGGCCTACCAGCAGGTGAACCACCCGGACCGCCTCCTCCACCCGCTCGTGCGCGACCGCCGCGACGGGCCCCTTCGGCGGGCCACGTGGGACGAGGCCCTTGACCGGGTGGTCGGGGAGATCCGGAGGATCCAGGAGCGCTACGGCCGGGACGCCGTCGCGACCATCGGCGGCGCCAGCGCCACCACGGAGACCGCCTACCTCCTGGGCAAGTTCGCCCGCGTAGCGCTCCGGACCAGGCACACGGACTACAACGGGCGCCTGTGCATGGTGTCGGCGGCGGCGGCGAACAAGCTCGCGTTCGGGATCGACCGGGCGGCGAACCCCTGGGAGGACATGTTCCACGCCGAGGTGATCCTCGTGGCCGGCGCCAATGTCGGAGAGACGTTCCCGGTCATGACCCGGTACCTGTGGGGCGCCAGGGACCGAGGGGCCAGGCTCATCGTCGTCGACCCCAGGGAGACGCCGATCGCCCGGACCGCGGACCACCACGTCCGGCTCCGCCCCGGGACCGACGCCGCGTTCTTCGACGGCCTCCTCCACGTCCTCGACCGCGAGGGGATGATCGACGAGGCGTTCGTCCGCGACCACACCGTGGGCTGGGAGGAGGTCCGGCGCGTGGTGGCCGCCTACCCGCCGGAGCGGGTGGCGGAGGTCTGCGGCATCCCCGCCGCGCAGGTGGTCGACGTGGCGCGGCTGTGGGGCCGCGCGGAGCGGGCCATGGCGTTCCACGCGCGGGGGATCGAGCATCGGATCCAGGGCACCGAGAACTGCCTGGCCGTCATCAACCTCGTCCTCGCCACCGGCCAGCTCGGCCGCCGAGGGGCAGGGTACGGCACGATCACCGGCCAGGGCAACGGCCAGGGGGGCCGGGAGCACGGCCAGAAGGCCGACCAGCTCCCCGGGGGGCGCGACATCGAGGACCCGGAGGCCCGCGCCTACATCGCCCGGGTGTGGGGGATCGAGGAGGCCGAGCTCCCCGGCCGGGGGACCTCGCTCGTCGAGATGATCGGGCAGATGGAGCGGGGGGAGATCCGGGGGGTGATCGGGTTCTGCAACAACCCCCTGGTCTCGCTCCCGCACCAGGCCTGGGTGGCCCGCGCGTACGACGCCCTGGAGTTCCACGCCCAGGTGGACTTCTTCCTCTCGGAGACCGCCGCGCGGGCCGACGTGGTGCTGCCCTCGGTCGTGTGGGCGGAGGACGAGGGGACCCACACGAACGCCGAGGGCCGCGTCCTGAAGATCAACAAGGCCGCCGATCCACCCGGCGAGGCCCGGCCCGACTGGTGGATCATCTGCGAGATCGCCCGACGCCTCGGCGCGGGGGAGCGGTTCGCGTTCGGGGGCCCGCGGGACGTCTTCGAGGAGCTCCGCGTCGCCTCGCGGGGCGGCACGGTCGACTACTCGGGGATCACGTACGAGCGCCTGGAGCGGACCGGCGGGATCGCCTGGCCCTGCCCGGACGAGACCCACCCGGGAACGCCGCGGCTGTTCGAGGACCTCCGCTCCTACCACCCCGACGGACGCTTCCGCTTCCATCCGGTGGAGTGGCGGGAGCCGGCCGAGCCCCCCGACGAGGAGTACCCGCTCCGCCTCACGACCGGGCGGACGGTGGCCCACTACCTCTCGGGGAACCAGACGCGGAGGATCCCCGGCCTCGTCGATCAGGCCCCGCGGCCCTGGGTGGAGATCCACCCGTCCCTCGGCTTCCGCGACGGGGAGCCGGTGCGCGTCGTGACGCGCCGGGGGGCCGCCGTCTACCCGGCCCTGGTGACGGAGACCATCCGCCCCGACACCGTGTTCATCCCCTACCACTGGCCGGGGGCCGCCGCCGCCAACGTCCTCACCATCGAGGCCCTGGACCCCACGTCGAGGATCCCCGAGTACAAGGTCTGCGCGTGCCGCCTGGAGCGGGCGGAGGCGCCGACGGAGGTCCCGGCCCCGCCGGTGCCGCCGGGGCAGCGCCCCTACGCCGACGAGGTCGCCCGGCTCGCCGATCGCCGGCCGCCCACCGCTCCCCAGGGGAGGGGGACCGCGGAGCCATGATGGGACGGACCCTCTTCATCGATCCCGCGCGGTGCATCGGCTGCCAGGCCTGCGTCGCCGGGTGCCGGGAGTGCGACTCCCACCGGGGGAGGTCCATGATCCACCTCGACTACTTGGAGGGCGGCCGATCGGTGGCGGCCATGCCCACGGTCTGTATGCACTGCGAGGACCCCCCGGCGCCGTGCGCCCAGGTCTGCCCGGCCGACGCGATCCTCGTGACCGCCGACGGGGTGGTCCAGGAGGCGATGAAGGAGCGGTGCATCGGCTGCGCCAACTGCGTCCACGCCTGCCCCTTCGGCGTCCCCAAGCTCGCCGTCGAGGAGCTGCTCCAGTACAAGTGCAACCTCTGCTACGACCGGACCTCGGCCGGCCTCGCCCCGATGTGCGCCACCGTCTGCCCCACCGGCTCGATCTGGTACGGCAGCCTCGAGGAGCTCGAGCGCGAGCGGCCGGGCGTCCGGGTCACCGACCTCTTCCGCTTCGGGGAGGCGGAGGTCCGCACCGGCGTCGCCGTGGTCCTCTCGCCCGACCACCCGGACGAGGCCGCACCGGGGGGGATGTGATGGAGGGGCCGTCCCGGGGGGGTGCGATGGGGCGGCCGGACCGGGCGGCCGTTCGGGCCTTGCTGGAGCGGATCCGGGAGGACGCGCCCATCACGCGGCGCGACTACCTCCGGATCCTGGTCACGGTCTCGGGCGGCCTGCTGATCGGGACCGGCGCGGTGGCCCTGGGTGCGTTCCGCCGCCACGGCGCCGGGACCGGCCCTCCGCGCCGGGTGGCGGCGCGGCTCCCGCGCGGGCGGGCGGTGTACTTCAGCTTCCCCGGGCCGGACGACCAGGCCATCGCGGTCCGCCTGGCCGACGGGAGGCTCGTGGCCTACTCCGCCATCTGCACGCACCTGGCGTGCGCCGTGCTCTGGCGGCCGGACCGCGAGGACCTCTACTGCCCGTGCCACGACGGCGTCTTCGACGCGGCCACGGGAGCCGTGCTCGCGGGCCCGCCGCCGCGCCCCCTGCCTCGGGTGATCGTGGAGGAGCGTCCGGATGGGATCTTCGCCGTGGCCACCGCCGAGGACCCCGGTGCCGCCTGATCGGTCGATCGGGCCCGGCGGGCCCCGCCCGACCGGCCCGGGCCCCGGCGCCGGGTGGGACCGCGACCCCTGGCGGGCGGCCGCGCTCGGGGCCCGGATCGCGATCGTGGCCACCGTCGTCCTCGGCCAGCTCTGGGGCCTCACGGTGGCCCTCGACGCCTGGCTCCGGGGCGAGCCCGGCCAGGTGTGGTGGCTCCTCGGCTTCCAGGCGCTGTCGTTCCTGGTGGCGCTGGGGGTCTGGCTCACCACGCCCCGCGGCCTCCGATGACCGAGCGGTACCCGCTCGGCGGCCGGATGGCCGACGTCGTCCTGGGGCTCGCCCGGCGCCTGCGCCTGCCGGCCCTCACCCGGCGCTACGACTCCACGCTCGTGCTCGGGCTGTTCGCGTTCGTGAACGGGTGCCTCTCGATCGGGGTGATGTCGCTCGCGGCCCTGGCCACCGGGCAGCCGTTCGTGTTCCCGTCGCTCGGGCCGACGGCCTTCCTCCTCTTCTACACGCCCGACGCGCCCGCGGCCAGCCCCCGCAACACCGTGGCCGGCCACCTGATCGGGGTGGGGGCGGGGTACCTGTCGCTGGTGGCGTTCGGGCTGCGGGCGGCGGGGCCGGCCCTGGCGGAGGGGGTCACGTGGAGCCGGGTGGGGGCGGCGGCCCTGTCCCTGGGCCTCACGGCGGGGCTCATGGCGTGGCTCCGGGTGCCCCACCCGCCGGCCGGGGCCACGACCCTGATCGTGAGCCTCGGGATCCTCACGCGACCGGCGCAGCTGCTCGTGCTGATGCTCGGGGTGGTGCTGCTCGTCCTCCAGGCGATCGGGATCAACCGGCTGGCGGGGCTCGACTACCCCCTGTGGTCGCCCCGGACCCGCCCGACGAGGGAGGACGGGCCGCCCGCCGACCGGAGCCACGGGGACGGCGGCGGTGAGGAGGGCGTCCGCCGCGCCTGAGCTACGCTCGGCGCCGTGGACGGGCCGGGGCGCGGGGACGGCGGGACCCACGCGGTCCTGATCGAGGGGGCGGAGGTCTCGATCGGTGGCCGCCGCGTCCTGGGCCCGGTGAAGCTGCGGGTGGGGAGGGGGGAGCGGTGGGCGCTCCTCGGCCCGAACGGCTCGGGGAAGACGACGCTGCTCGCCCTGGCGGCGGCCCTCCGCCAGCCGTCCCGGGGGCGGGTGGCGGTGCTCGGGGCGGAGCTCGGCCGGGTCGACGTCCGGGACCTCCGCGCGCGGATCGGCCTCCTCGGCCACGCGGTGGCCGACGCGCTGCCGCGGGGGCTCGCCGCCCTCGAGGTCGTCCTCACGGGCAAGCGGTCGACGCTGGTTCCCTGGCTGCAGGGGTTCGACGCCCGCGACCGCGCCGAGGCCCTGGAGCTCCTGGAGCTCGTGGGGTGCGCGGAGCTCGCCCGCCGACCGTGGGAGCGGTGCAGCCAGGGGGAGCGGCAGCGGATCCTCCTGGCCCGCGCCCTCTTCGGGCGGCCGGAGCTCCTCCTGCTGGACGAGCCCGCCGCCGGCCTCGACCTCCCGGGGCGGGAGCTCCTGGTCTCGGCCATCGACGGAGCGGGACGAGCCCGCGCCGCGACGAGCGTGCTCGCCACCCACCACCTCGAGGATCTCCCGGCCTCCACGACGCACGCCGCCCTCCTGCGGGGAGGGCGGATTGTGGCGGCCGGTCCGGTCGAGGAGGTCCTCACCGACGCAGCCCTCGGCGCCTGCTTCGGGATCCCCGTGCAGGTGCACCGGTCCCGCGGCCGGTGGACCGCCCGGTCCGCCGCCGCCTTGCGCCCGAACCGCCGCGGCGCGTAGGGTCGGGCCGGCGGGGATGCCTCGGCGGAACCCGCGGGCGGTGCGCGACGTCCATAGGACCGGCGGTCGCCGCCGGGGCCCGAAGCTGGGATGGGTGGAAGGAGGATCCGGATGCATCGTCAGGCACACCCGCGCCGCGTCGCGCTCCTCGCGGCCGTGGCCCTCGTCCTGGGGCTGGCCGCCGCCCCCGCTCCCGCGGCCCCGGGAGCGGCCGCCGCCCCCGAGCGGGGTTCGCGCGCCCCGGCCCGGAGCGTGGCGGGGGTGCCGATCCTCCCGGTCTCGGAGCTCCGCCGGGGCATGGTGGGCCAGGGGCTCACCGTGATCTCCGGGACCGACGTCCGCTCCTTCGGGGTCCGGATCCTGGGCGTGCAGCCCGACGGGATCGCCCCGGGGATCGACTTCATCCTGGTCGAGCTGTTCGGGCCGCTCATCGAGGAGACGGGCGGGGTCGTGGCCGGGATGTCCGGCTCGCCGGTCTACGTGGGTGGCCGGTTGGTCGGGGCCGTGGCCTACGGCTTCTTCGGCGGGGACTTCCGGGTCGCCGGGCTCACCCCCGCCGCACCGATGCTCGAGATCCTCTCCTACCCCTCGACGCCGCCGGGGAGGGCCGAGCTCCGGTGGCCCGAACGGATCGCCCTCGCCCCCGGGCTGCGGGAGGAGGCGGTGGCGGCGGCCGGCGGCGAGGGCGAGATGCGCCAGCTGCTGATCCCCCTCGCGGTCTCCGGGCTGAACGACCGGGGCCTGCGGCTGCTCCGCCAGGGCATCCGGGACGCGGGGCTCCCGTTCGTGGTCACGACCGGGGCGCGGGCGGCGGCGCCCAGGCGCCCCGCGCGGACCGCGCCGCTCCCGCCTGGCTCGGTCTACTCGGCGGTCCTCTCCTACGGCGACCTCACGGTGGCCGGGATCGGGACCACCACCGCGCGGCTCGGGCGACGGAGCGTGGCCTTCGGCCACCCGTTCTTCTTCACCGGGCCCGCTCGGATGGGCCTGAACGGCGGGAGCGTCGTCGGGGTCGTCCGGAACATCCTCCTCCCATTCAAGGTGGCGAACGTCGGCCTCCCGCACGGCCTGCTCACCCAGGATCGGCTGGCGGGCGTGGCCGGCGTGGCCGGCCGGTTCCCCGACCTCACCCCGGTCCGGGCGCGGCTGCGGAACCTGGACCTCGGGGTCAGCCGCGGCGGGGCGACGCGGATCGTGCGGGACTTCGAGTTCCTCGACTCGCTCGCGTTCTCGGCGCTCCTCGCTGAGTTCGACCGGGCCTTCGACCGGATCGGCTCGGGGAGCTCCCGGCTGGCGTGGACCATCACCGGCACCCGCCGGGGCGGGGAGACCTTCCGGTTCCACCGGGAGAACATGTTCCGCTCGGACTTCGACATCGCGATCGACGCGCTGATCGAGCCGGCGTTCCTGAACCTCTCCGCGATCCTCCACAACCCCTTCGAGCCGGTCCGGATCACCTCGATGCGCCTCGAGGGGGACGTGAGCCAGCGCGACCGGACGCTCGAGATCACCCGGGTGCGGGTGGCCTCGAGCTCGCACCCCGAGCCCGTGGAGTTCGGGGTTCAGGCCCGGCCCGGCGACGTCCTCACGGTGACGGTCACCCTGCGGCCCCCGCGGGGGGAGGCCGTGGAGAAGACCCTCCGGCTCCAGGTCCCCGACTTCGTCGCGCGGGGCACGACCCTCCAGCTCGCGGTGCGGGGGGGCAGGGGGGCGTTCTCCGACTTCTTCTTCTTCGAGGAGCCGGGGGCGGCGCCCGAGGCCGGGTCCCTCGACGAGCTGCTCGCCCAGCTCAAGGGGGCCGAGCGGAACAACGACCTGATCGCCGAGCTCCAGGAGCCCTTCGTGTTCGAGGGCGGGGAGGGGGAGGTGGTCGTGGCCGACGGCGTCCCGCCGGACGGCGGGTTCGCGCTCGCCCAGGCCGTCCGCACCCTCCGCCAGATCGTGCAGGGCGAGTTCTTCGTCGACGTGACGGTGACCTGACCGGGGCGGCCGCGCTACGAGATCCCCGCCCGCCGCGCGCGCTCCACGGCCTCGGCGAGGCCCTCCCGCCACGGCTCGCCGTGCCCGGGGAGGAGGAGGTCGGCCGCGACGGCCTCCAGGCGCGAGAGCGAGGCCAGGGCCTCGCGGCTGTCGCGGTTCAGGGCCGCGGGCATGATCTGGGGACCTCCACGTCCGGTGAGCGGGTTCGAGGTCACGAGGGCGTCGCCCGAGAACAGGGCCCTCCGCCCCTCGAGCCAGAGGACGCAGCTCCCCGGGGTGTGGCCCGGCGTGTGGATCACGCGGGGGCGGCCCGGGACGTCGAGGACCTCGCCGTCCTCGAACGTCGAGAGCTCCGCGACGGGGATGATCTTGCCCGCGCCCCTCCGCAGGAGCGAGAACAGCGTGCGATAGAAGCGGGGCCTCCCCAGGTAGCCCGCGATCCCTCGCTCGTTCCTGCCGGGCCGCCCGCCCCGCGCGACGTCCGCATCGCCCCGGTGGATCCGGACGGTCGCCCCCGCCTCCCGGCGGGCCCGCTCGGCGAAGCCCATGTGGTCGGGGTGGGCGTGGGTGAGGAGGACGGCCTCCAGGCGCTCGAGCCCCGCCCCCTCGAGGGTCCGGACGAGGAGGGGCCAGTCGGCGGGGGTCCCCGCGTCGACGGCCGTGAAGCTCCCGCCCTCCTCCACCAGGTACCAGTTGACCACCCCCATCGTGAGCCGCCTGACGCCGGCCGCCACCTCCATCCCGGTCACCCCCTCCCGGGCGGGACGCCTTCCCGGGCCCGCCACGCCGCCGAGCACGAGCCGCGGAAGGGTACCCGACCGCCGCGGCCCGCGCCCGGGCTCATCTAAGATGGCGCGACCATGCCCACCCTCCGCCTCCCGGACGGGTCCGCCGTCGAGCTCCCCGAGGGGGAGCCGGTCGGCTCCGCCCTGCCGCCCGGGACGATCGCCGCGAAGGTGGACGGGGAGCTCGTGGACCTCTCGTTCGTGCCCCAACGCGACTGCGAGGTGGTCCCGGTCCGGCCGGAGGACCCCGACGGCCTCGTGATCCTCCGCCACTCCGCCGCCCACGTGATGGCCCAGGCCGTGTGCGACCTCGTCCCCGGGGCCCGGTACGCCATCGGGCCGCCGATCGAGGACGGGTTCTACTACGACTTCGAGCTGCCCCGGCCCCTCGCCCCCGAGGACCTGCCGCGGATCGAGGAGCGGATGCGCGAGATCGTCGCCTCCGACCAGCCGTTCGTCCGCGAGGAGCTCCCCCGCGAGGAGGCCCTGCGGCGGTTCGCCGACCAGCCGTACAAGCAGGAGATCATCGAGGGGCTGGAGGAGGCCGAGGGGGCGGGGGCCGAGACCGTCCGCGTCTACCGGAACGACGGGTGGGCCGACCTCTGCCGCGGCCCCCACGTCCCCTCCACCCGGTTCGTGGGCCAGGCCTTCAAGCTGCTCTCGCTGGCCGGCGCCTACTGGCGGGGGGACGAGCG
Organism: Actinomycetota bacterium; assembly: GCA_035559315.1. Classification (GTDB taxonomy): domain Bacteria; phylum Actinomycetota; class UBA4738; order UBA4738; family HRBIN12; genus DATLZM01. The sequence continues at coordinate 6,906 of DATMBJ010000243.1, read as the reverse complement.
CCGGCCGATGCTCACCCGGATCTACGGCACGGTCTGGCCGACCCGGGAGCAGCTCGAGGCCCACCTCCACCGGCTCGAGGAGGCCGAGCGCCGGGACCATCGCAGGCTCGGGCGGCAGCTGGACCTGTTCTCCTCGCCCGACGAGCTCGGCGGGGGCCTGTTCGTCTGGCACCCCCGGGGCGGGATCCTCCGCAAGCAGCTCGAGGACTACGTGCGGAACCTCCACCTCGAGCGGGGCTACGAGATCGTGGCCACCCCGCACCTGGCCCGCGCCGTGCTCTGGGAGACCTCGGGCCACCTCGCGAAGTACCGGGAGAACATGTACCCGGCGATGGTCGACCCGCACGGGAACGAGTACTTCGTGAAGCCCATGAACTGCCCGTTCCACGTGCTGATCTACAAGGGCCGCACCCGCTCCTACCGCGAGCTCCCGATGCGCCTCTCCGAGCTCGGCGTGGTGTACCGGCACGAGCGGCCGGGGGTGCTCCACGGCCTGCTCCGGGCCCGGGGGTTCACCCAGGACGACTCCCACATCATCTGCACAGAGGAGCAGCTCGTGGACGAGATCCTCGGGGTGTTCGACCTCACGCTCGAGATCCACCGCACCTTCGGGTTCTCCGACCCCGTGGTCGCGCTCTCCACGCTCGCCCCCGAGGCGTCGATCGTGGACGAGGCGATGGCGGCCCGGGCCACGGAGGCCCTCCGCGCCGCCCTCGACCGCAGCGGCCTGGCCTACGAGGAGGCGCCGGGGGAGGGCGCGTTCTACGGGCCGAAGGTCGACTTCCACTTCCGGGACGCGATCGGGCGGCTCTGGCAGCTCACCACGGTCCAGGTCGACTTCGCGCTCCCCGAGCGCTTCGGGATGGAGTACGTGGGCGTCGACAACGCCCGCCACCGTCCGGTGATGATCCACCGGGCGATCCTGGGCTCGATCGAGCGGTTCCTGGGGGTGCTGATCGAGCACTACGCGGGCGCGTTCCCGCTCTGGCTCGCGCCCGAGCAGGTGCGGCTGGTCCCCGTCGCCGACCGGCACCTGGACCACGCGCGGAAGCTGGCCGGGAGGATCCGGGAGGCGGGCCTGCGGGCCTCCGTGGACGAGAGCGCGGAGACCGTGGGGAAGAAGGTGCGGGAGGCGCAGCTCATGAAGGTGCCGTACACGCTCGTGGTGGGGGACCGGGAGGTGGAGGCGGGGGACGAGGTCTCGGTCCGGGACCGCGAGGGGCGCGAGGCCCGGGGGGTCCCGCTCCAGGCGTTCCTGGACGCGCTCCTGGAGGAGGTGCGCACCCGCTCCCTCGAGCCCTCCCGGTTCGGGGGCTGACGCGGTGGGAGAGCTGCGGCACCTGTGGACGCCGTGGCGGATGGAGTACATCCGCGCGGCCAAGGAGGAGCCCGAGGGCTGCATCTTCTGCGAGCTGCCGCGCCTGGGCGACGACGCCGAGGCCCGGATCTTGGCCCGGGAGGGGCGCGCGTTCGCGGTCCTCAACGCGTTCCCCTACAACCCCGGGCACCTCATGGTCGCCCCCTTCCGCCACGTGGGCCAGCTCGAGGAGGTGACGCCGGAGGAGCTCGCCGACGTCGACCGCCTCCTCCAGCGCTCCGTGGTGGTGCTCAAGGAGGAGATGGAACCCCACGGGTTCAACCTCGGGATGAACCTCGGGCGGGTCGCCGGGGCCGGGATCCCCGACCACGTCCACTGGCACGTCGTGCCCCGCTGGAGCGGCGACACCAACTTCATGCCGGTGATCGGGGAGACCAAGGTCGTCCCCGAGCTCCTCGAGGAGACCTACCGGCGCCTGGCACCGCGGTTCGCCGAGCGCGCCCGGTAGGGCGTCAGCCGGTGTCCTGCAGGCCGGCTGCGACCCCGTAGACGGTGGCCATCACGAGGCGGCGCGCGGCGGGGTCCGGGGCCCCCTCGCGGAGCTCCCGGAGCGCCCGGAGCTGGAGGAACGAGAGCGCGTCCACGTAGGGGTTCCGCAGGTCCACGGCCCGCCGCAGGACCGGCCGGCACTCGAGGAGCCGGTCGTGCCCGGCGACGGCGAGGAGGAGCTCCTCGGTCCGGCGGAACTCCTCCATGATCCGGCGGGCGAGCTCGGGCCTCCCGCCGAGGGCGAGGTACCGCTCGGCGACCTCGGGGTCCGCCTTGACCAGCGAGAGCTCCGCGTTCTCGACGAGCGAGGAGAAGAACGGCCACTCCCGGTGCATCCGGCGGAGCAGCCGGAGCCCGCCGGGCCGCCGCGCGAGCTCGGCGAGGCCGGTCCCGAGGCCGTACCACCCCGGGAGGTTGACCCGGCTCTGGGTCCAGGCGAAGACCCAGGGGATCGCCCGGAGCGAGGCCAGGTCGGCGGCCGGGCGCCGGTGGGCCGGGCGGGAGGCGATCGGGAGGCCCACCACCTCCTCGTAGGGCGTGGCCCGCGCGAAGAGGTCGGCGAACCCCTCCGCCTCGACCAGCCGGCGGTACTCGCGTTCCGAGGCCTCCGCCATCTCGCAGGCCGCGGGGAGGTAGCGGGCCTCGAGCTCGCGGCCCCGCTCCACGGCCCGCGCGGTGGAGGCCACGAGCACCGCGTGCGTCACCTGCTCCAGGTGGCGCTGCGCGATCCGGAGGTTCCCGTAGCGGTCGAAGGTCACCTCCCCCTGCTCGGTGACCTTGAAGCGCCCGTCGATCGAGCCGGGGGCCTGCCCCAGGATGGCCCGGTTGGTGGGCCCGCCGCCGCGCCCGAGCGCTCCGCCCCGCCCGTGGAACAGCGTGAGCGCGAGCCCGCGGCCGGCGGCCCACGCCGCGAGGTCCCGCTGGGCGAGGTGGAGGGCGACGTTGGCGGCGAGGAAGCCCGCGTCCTTCGAGGAGTCCGAGTACCCGAGCATGACCTCGAGCCGCCCCGCCTCGGCGAGCGCCCGCCCCGCGTCGGGGAGCGCCGCGTACGCCTCGAGCACGTCGACCGCCCGGGCCAGGTGGACCCGGGTCTCGAACAGCGGGACGACGTCCAGGGCGAGCCCCTCGGGCACCGCGAGCCGGGCCAGCGCCCGGACCGCGGCGAGGTCGGCGGGGGAGCGGGTGAAGCTCACGATGAACCGGCGGCAGGCGTCGGTCCCGAAGCGGCGCTGGAGCGCGGCCATGGCCCGGAACGTGGCGAGGGCCTCCCGGGCCGTCGCCGACCGCGACCGGGGCCGGTCGGGCCAGCCCTCCTCCGCCAGCCGGTCCAGGGCCGCCGCGTCCCCCGAGGCCTCCGGCGCGAGCTCGTCGAGGACGGCCGCGAGCGTCGCCGAGTCCTGGCGGACCTCCAGCGAGGCCAGGTGGAAGCCGAACGTCTCCGCCTGCCAGATCAGGTGCTGGAGCTCGCCGTAGGCCAGCCGGGGCGCGCGGCCCGCGGCGAGCGAGGCCTGGATCGTCCGGAGGTCCTCGAGGAAGGCATCCGCGTCGGGGTACCCGCCCCGCCCGTCGACCCGGCGCAGCCGGAGCCGTTCCGCGCACACCGCGAGCGCCCGGCGGTGGGGGGCGTCCGGCATCTTCCGGGCCTCCTCGGCCGCCGCCTCGGGGAGCAGCCGGCGCTGGCGGGCGAGGAGCTCCCGGAGCTCCGCCGAGGGCGGCACGGAGCGCTCGGAGGCCGAGAGCTCCCGCGCGATCCGCCGAGCCGCGTTCTCGAGCCCCCGGAGCACGTGGTCGGCCTGGATGCCGACGGCGGCCTCGGTGACCTCCGCCGTGACCTCGGGGTTCCCGTCGCGGTCGCCGCCCACCCAGCTCCCGTAGCGGAGGAAGGGCCGCACGAGCGGGGGCCTCGCGCCCGCGTCGGCCGGCCCCAGCGCGGTGTCGAGCTCGCGGTAGAGGGCGGGGACCACGCGGAACAGGGTCTGGTCGAAGAGCGCCATCACCGCCCGGACCTCGTCGAGGGGGGTGGGGCGGGCCGGCCGGAGCTGGTCGATCGCGAAGAGCGCGGCCACCTCCTCCCGGAGCCGGCGGTGGACGTCGGCCTCCTCGGCCCGCGACAGGCGGGGGTCGTCGAGCCGTTCGAGCTGCGCGGCGATCCGCCACAGCGCCTCCACGACCGAGCGCCGGCGGACCTCGGTGGGATGGGCCGTGAGGACCAGCGTCACCTCGAGCCGCCGGAGCAGCTCCTCGAGCCCGGCCCGCCCCTCCCTGGCCCGCACCGCCCGCACCGCCTCGGCGGCGGACTCCGGCACCGGCCGAGGGCCGCGCCCCGCCTCCCGGAGGGCGCGCACCCGGTGGTGCTCCTCGGCCAGGTTCACGAGCTGGAAGTAGACGGTGAACGCCCGGGCGACCTCCTCGGCCCGCTCGGGGGAGAAGCCGGCGACGATCCGCTCGACCGCCCGGCGGCGGGCGTCGGTGGGCTCGGCCCGGAGCGCGATGGTGGCCCGCCGCAGGCGTTCCACGTCGCGGAGGAGCCCCGGCCCGCCGTCCTCGCGGAGGATCTCGCCGAGGATCCCCCCGAGCAGCCGCACCTCCCGCCGGAGCGCCGCCGGGACCTCGTCCGCGCGGGAACGGCGCCCTCCCGCCTCCGCCGCCACGGCCCGGAGTCTAGAGCGCCGGCCGAGGGGGCCGCCGGGTCAGTGCTTGGCGGCCTCCTCCTTCTCCTTCCGGGCCTCGGCCACGACCTTCTCGGCCAGGTGCGGGGGGACCTCCTCGTAGTGGGAGAACCGCATCGTGAACCAGCCCCGGCCGCCGGTGAGCGAACGGAGGTCGATGGCGTAGCGGGCCACCTCGGCCTGGGGGACCAGCGCGCGGATCCGCTGCTTGCCGGGGCCCGCCGACTCCATCCCCAGGATCTTCCCGCGCTTGGCGTTGAGGTCGCCCATGATGTCGCCGGTGTACGCCTCGGGGACCACGACCTCGAGCTCGACGATGGGCTCGAGGAGGACCACCCCGGCCTGCTGCGCGGCCTCCTTCAACGCGAGCGACCCCGCGATCTGGAACGACATGTCCGAGGAGTCCACGCTGTGGGCCTTCCCGTCGTACAGCGTGACCCGGATGTCCACCATCGGGTAGCCGGCGAGGACCCCCTCCTCCATCGCCTTGCGCACGCCCTTCTCCACCGAGGGGATGAACTGGTTGGGGATCACCCCGCCCACGATCTTGTCGACGAACTCGAACCCGCCGCCCCGGGGGAGCGGCTCGACCTCGATCCAGCACACCCCGTACTGCCCGTGGCCCCCGGTCTGCTTCACGTACCTCCCCTGGGCCTTGGCGGTGCCCCTGATCGTCTCCTTGTAGGGGATACGGGCCGGGCGGTGCACGACGTCCACCCCGAACTTCCGCTTCATCCGCTCGATCATCACGTCGAGGTGGGCCTCGCCCATCCCGTAGATCACGGTCTCGTGGGTCTCCTCGGACCGCTCGACCCGGAACGTGGGGTCCTCCTCGCGGAGCCGGGCCAGGGCGGTCGAGAGCTTGTCCTCGTCGCCCTTGGTCCTCGGCTCGATCGCGTAGGAGAGGAGGGGCTCCGGCCAGGCCACCGCCGGGAGCGTGGCCGGCGCGTCCTTCGAGGTGAACGTGTCGCCGGTCGTCGTGTGCGCGAGCTTGGCCACGGCCCCGATGTCGCCCGCCGGGACCTCGGGGACGGTCTCGTGCTCCTTGCCCCGCACGGTGAACAGCTGACCGACCCGCTCCTCCTGGCCCTTGGTCGCGTTGAACACCGAGGAGTCGGGGCGGACCTTGCCGGAGAAGACCCGGAACATCGTGATCCGTCCCACGTACGGGTCGGAGACCGTCTTGAACACGAAGGCCGCGAGGGGGCCGTCGGGGTCGGCCCTCCGCTCCACCTCCTGGCCCTCCCGGGTCATGAGCCGGACCGGCGGGCGCTCGAGGGGGGAGGGGAACTCGGCGGCGATGAACCCGAGCACGCGGTCGACCCCCACCGGTCGCGAGGCCGCCGCCACCAGGACCGGCGCGATCCGGGCCTCCGCGAACCCGGCCTTCACGCCCCGCACGACCTCCTCCTCGGAGAGCTCCCCCTGCTCGAGGTACTTCTCGATCAGCGCGTCGTCGGACTCGGCGACCGCCTCCACCAGCTTCTCCCGGAGCGGCTCGGCCTTGCCCGAGAGGTCGTCGGGCCACTCGCCCTCGATCCCGCGCGGCCCGCCCTCGTACCGGTACGCCTTCCGGGAGAGGAGGTCGGCGACCCCGGCGAACGCGTGCTCCTCCCCGATCGGGAGCTGGAGCGGCGCGACCTGGGTCCCGAAGGCCTGGACGAGCTGGTCGAGCGTGCGCTCGAACGAGGCCCGCTCCCGGTCCATCTTGTTCACGAGGATCGCCCGGGGGAGGCCCTGCTCGGCGGCGAGCTCCCAGGCCACCTCGGTCTGGACCTCGACGCCGTCGACCGCGGAGACCACGAGGAGGACCGCGTCCACGGCCCGCACGGCCGCGTGCACGTCGCCCACGAAGTCGGCGTAGCCGGGCGCGTCGAGGACGTTGATCTTCACGCCCTCCCACTCGACCGGGGCCATCGAGAGCGAGACGCTGATGCCCCGGCGGATCTCCTCCTGGTCGTGGTCGGAGACCGTGTTGCCCTCCTCGACCTTCCCCATGCGGGCGATGGCGCCGGCGGTGTAGAGCATCGCCTCGAGCAGCGTCGTCTTGCCGGCTCCGCCGTGGCCCACCAGGAGCACGTTGCGGATGTCCTTCGCGTCGTAGGCCTTCATGGATCCCCTTCCGTCGGCTGCCGTCCCGGCCCCGGGACCCGATATCGTAGCGCGGTCCCCCCCGCCCCCTCCGGCGGGCCGGTGCCCGGTGATACGCTCGCCGCCGCGATGTCGGTGGGGCCCCAGGGGACCGGCTGGACCGTCCCGCTCGCCGCGGGCGCGGTGGCCCTCTCCGGGGCCTCGGCCTGGCTCGTGCTCCTCGCCCGACCGCGGGCCGCGGGGGGCGCGGCCGCCGCGGCGGGCGCCATGCTGATCGCC
>DATMBJ010000242.1:0-6813 GCA_035559315.1 Actinomycetota bacterium | reverse complement strand
GTGAGCGGCGCCCGGCCCGCCGCGCCGAGGCTGCGGCCTAGGCTCGGCCGGCCGCGCCGCGGGGCCGCGCCCCGCGTCCCTCCGCCTTCACCGCGGCCTGCTCGTGGGCGGCCGCCTCCCGGAGGGCCCGGAGGAAGCGCTCCCGGTCCTCGCGGAACTGGGCCACGTCGGCCTCCACGCTGGAGGCGATCTCGTCGATCGCCACGAAGAACGCGAGCTGCCCCTCGCGGAGCGCGTCGAGGATCTCGCCGTCGCGGCGGGCGATCTTGAAGATCGACACGCCGTCGGTGATGAGCTTCACCTCGGAGAGGTGCCGGTCCAGGCCGGCCTTCCGGTTGAGGAAGTCCCAGGCGCGGCGGACCCGCTGGAGGGACATCCCCCCGTCGAGCAGCGACCGGACGACGCGGAGCGCCACGAGGTCGCGGAACGAGTACAGGCGCGGCACGCCCGGCCGCCCCCCGGTCTGCTGCACCGACGGCCTCACCAGCCCGATCTGGTCCCAGTAGCGGAGCTGCCGCGGGGTGCACCCGGTGAACTTGCACGCCTGGTGAGCGGTGAATCCCTCCATCGGACGCGCGCCTCCGATCCTCTCGCTCGCTGGTCGAACGGACGGCCGGGGCCGGGGGAAGCGCGACCGCCGTCGCCGCCGACACGCCCGGGGAAGGCGTCGCACGTTGTACCGCGGCCGCGGGAGCCCGGCAAGCGAGCAGGTCACGGGGGACGCCGACGCGGCGCTTCGCGGGAGCACCATCCTCCGCGCGGCGGCCCGGGGGCCGCCGCCCCGCTCAGCCGTGGTTCGCGGGACCGCGGCGACCCGTGAGGCGCGCGAGGAAGGCGGCGAGCGAGAAGCGCCCGCCCTGCTGAACCGCGCGCACCTGGTCCCGCCCCATCTGCCGGAGGTACCGGTAGATGAGGAGGGTCGAGGCGAGCATCACCGCGAACCCGACCGCCGCGATCCAGAGCTGGATCGAGAACAGCAGGAGCATCACGAAGCCCGCGAGGAACGCGAGCGCCGCGAGGCGGATGCGCCGGGCCAGGTGCGTGTAGAGCGAGGTCTTCCCGACCTGCTCGACGAGGCGGGGGTCCTCCTCCGCGAGCCGGCGTTCGATCTCCTCGAGGATGCGTTGCTCGTCGGGCGAGAGGGGCATCCGGTCCTGCCTCCGGGTCTCCGCGGCTCTTCCCTGATTATAGGGAGGCGCCCCGCGGTCGGGAGAGGGGTCCGGGCCGTCCGACGCCGACGGCTCGGGGCCGCGGGGCTCAGCGCCGGCGGTCCCGGTCGAGGAGGGCGGCGCGCTTCGCCGAGCCCCGCCCGAAGCGCCGCTCGATCCGGTCCACGGCCCGCTCCACCTCGCCCCACCGGCTCCCCCGGAGCAGCGCGAGCTGGTCGGCCCCCGCCGGGACCAGGCCCGTGGCCTGCACGCCGAGGAGCCGCACCCGTCGGCGCTCCCCGGGGAGCCCCCGGCAGAGCTCCGCGGCCACCCGGTACAGCTCGCCCCCCACGTCGGTCGGCGCGGGCAGGGTCCGGGAGCGGGTGAGGGTCGTGAAGTTCGCCAGGCGGACCTTGAGGACCACGGTCCGCGCCCGGTACCCGTCCTCCCGCAGCCGCCGGGCCACCCTCCCCGAGAGCGCGAGGAGCTCGCGGAGGATCGCCTCCTCGTCGTCGAGGTCGTGGTCGAAGGTCTCCTCGTGCGAGACCGACCTGGGCGGCTCGTAGGGGACGACCGGGCGGTCGTCCTCGCCCCGGGCCAGGGCCGCGAGGTGGGCGGCGGGGCCGTCGCCGACCAGCCGGGCCAGGACCGCGGCCGGGGTCCGCGCCAGGTCCCCCACGGTCCGGACCCCGAGCCGGCGGAGCAGCTCCCCGGTCCGCTCCCCCACCCCCCAGAGGGCGTCCACGGGGAGGGGGTCGAGGAAGGCCCGGACCTCCCCGGCGGGGACGTGGAGGAGCCCGTCGGGCTTGGCCCGGGCCGAGGCGAGCTTGGCCACGAGCTTGTTGGGCGCCACCCCCACCGAGCAGGTCACGCCGACCTCCCGCCGGACCTCCTCCCGCAGCCGCTCCGCCACCCGGACCGGCGGGCCGAACAGGCGGGTGGCGCCGCCCACGTCGAGGAAGGCCTCGTCGAGGGCGATGGGCTCGACGAGCGGCGTGAACGAGCGCAGGACCTCCCGGAACCGGTTCGAGTGGGCGCGGTAGGCCTCGAGGTCCGGGGGCACCACCACGACCTCGGGGCAGAGGCGGCGCGCCCGCACCATCGGCATCGCCGAGCGGATCCCGAAGGCCCGGGCCTCGTAGGAGGCGGCCATCACGACCCCCCGGGGGCCGCCGCTCCCCACGACCACCGGTCGGCCGGCGAGCGCGGGATCCTTCCGGATCTCGACCGAGGCGTAGAAGGCATCCAGGTCGACGTGGAGGATCGGCTCAGGCGGCCGCACGCCGCGCCACCCCCTGCCGCCGGGCGAGCCGGAGGAACGCCCGCACCCCGAGGAGCCCCGCCGCCACCAGCACGCCGCCCCCCGCGACGAGGGTCGGCACGACCAGGCCGACCGCGAGCCCCGCGGCCGCGATCCCGAGGGTCGTGGCGAGGGCCGTCCCCTCCTGGAGCACCCCGAACACGCTCGTCACCCGGCCCCGGCGGGCGTCGCCCGCGACGCGCTGGATCAGCGCCAGCCCCGCCGCGAAGTAGAACGAGAGCCCGAGCCCCATGAGCGCCGAGCCCGCGAGCGCCGCCCCGTAGCGCGCGGTCCCGGTGTACGCGAGCTGGCCCACGCCCACCGCCAGGACGCCCCCGGCCACGAGGAGGAGCTCCCGCCGGGAGGCCTCCCGCGTCCTGCTCACGAGGAGGGCCCCCGCGAACGCCCCCGCGCCGTGGGCCGCCCACAGGAACGAGAGGGCGTCGCCGCCCCGGCGCAGCGCGTGGCGGACGTAGATCGGCTCGAGCGCCCAGAACGCGTTGATCACGAGGAACAGCGAGGCGGCGAGGCCGAGGAGCAGGCGGAGCTCGGGCTCCCGCACCGCGACGCGGAAGCCCTCCCCCAGGTCGCGCAGGCGCGCCGGCGGCCGCTCCCCGCCCGGGCGGCGGTCGGGGACCAGGAGGAAGAACGGGAGCGAGAGCAGGCCGACCCCGAGGGCCGCGGCGAGCGCGGCGTCGTTCGAGGCCGCGCGCTGCACGATGCCCCCGGCGAGGGGCCCGACCACGAGCGCCAGGTGGACCCCCGCCCACAGCACCCCGTTCGCCTGCACCAGGCGGTCCGCGGGGACCAGGAGCCCGGTGAGGGCCGAGCGGGACGGCTGGATCGTGGCGTCGGCCAGCCCCACCATGAACGTCGAGGCGTAGAGCCACGGGAGCGAGGTCGCGGCCATCGCGAGCGGGATCGCGCCGACCAGCGCGAGGTAGCCGAGGAGGTTCATCCACTTCGGGCTCCACCGGTCCACCAGCGCGCCCTGGATCGGGTTGGAGAGCACGAACGGGAGCGAGAACGAGGCCAGGAGGATCGACATCTCCCGCGGGGTCGCGTCGAAGCGGAAGGCGGCCTCGGAGAACGAGATCGGGAGGTAGGCCCAGAACGCGAGCGCCGCCACCCCCTCGCCGAGGACGAGGAACAGGAACGGGCGGTTCGCGAGCAGGCGCGGCTCGGGCGGCCCCTCGGGCGGGGTGTGGTCGAGGGGGGAGATGTCCGGGAGACGACCGATCCGCTCGCCCTCGCCCACCGCGCCCTCCGCCGTTCCCATCGCCGCCCCGGGCCCGCCGCCCCGACGATCCGGGCTCACCATCCCGCCGACCCCGGGCTCGCGTGCCAGAGCTTCCTGGGGGGGAGGCCGGGGGCGGCGCGCTCCCGCAGGGCCCGCGCGAGCCGGCCGTCCCGGCGCGCCCGGTGCAGGGCGGCGAGGTCCCAGACGTCCTCGGCGATGATACCGACCCCCCGGACCCCGGTCCGCCGGAGCCGTCCCCACACCGCCATCGCGTAGGCGTGGAACACGGTCCGCGCCACCCTCGGCTGCACCCGCTCGAACACCGTGACCTCGGTGACCCCGGTCCCGTCGTCGAGCGAGAGGAACACGATCCGCTGCCCGCTCCGGACCGCCGGGGTCTGGGAGGCCACCTTCACCCCGGCCACCATCACCCATTCGCCCCCGCGGTGCCGCGGGAGGTCGCGGGCCCGGACCACCCCGAGGTCGTCGAGGAGCGGCTCGAAGAACGACATCAGGTGCCGCGTCGCGTCGAGCCCGAGGACCTCGAGCTCGGAGCGCACCCGCTCCGCGTCGGTGTAGTCGGGGAAGGAGAAGGGCGGCGGGGCGGCGCCGGCGACCCCCCCGCCGCCCGGGACCGCCGCCCCCTCGGCCGCCGCCCCGAGGTCCAGCTCGAGCTGGTCCCCGGGCCGCTCCGGCCTCGTCGTCATGGCCCGGTACAGCCGGTCCCGGCGGGTCCCTCCCCCGCCGATCCCGTCGAACGCGCCGGCGTGGGCCAGGGCCTCGGCGACCGGGTGCGAGACCCCGCTCCGGCGGAGGAAGTCGTCCACGTCGCGGAAGGGGCGCTCGGCCCGGGCCTCGAGGATCCTCCGGACCTCGGCCTCCGAGATCCCGTCCACGTCGGCCAGGGCCAGCCGGATCCCGAACCGCCTGGGCGGGCCCTCCTCGAGCACCTCCACGACGTACCCTCGCTCGCTCCGGTTCACGTCGAGGGGGAGGACCTCGATGCCGCGGCGGCGCGCGTCGTCGAGGATCAGCCGCCGGGGGTACATCCCCGGCTCGTAGGTGAGCACCCCGGCCAGGAACTGCGCCGGGTGGTGCGCCTTGAGCCAGGCCGAGCGGTACGTGGGGACCGCGAAGGCCGCGGCGTGGGCCTTGCAGAACCCGAACGAGGCGAACGAGGCCACCTCCCGCCACACCCGCTCGGCGGCCCCCGGGTCCACGCCCCGGCGGCGGGCCCGCCGGAGGAAGTCCCGGCGGATCCCCTCCACCTCCTCCCCGTCGTCGAGGTGCCGGCGGATCCGGTCGGCCTCGGCGAGGTCGTAGCCGCCGACCACGGCGAGGGTCCGCATCACCTGCTCGTGGTAGACGATCACCCCGAAGGTCTCGCCGAGGACCTCCCGGAGCGCGGGGTGCGCGTAGGTCGGCCGCTCCATCCCCGCCCGCCGCCGGAGGTAGGGGGTCACCATGTCGGACTTCACCGGCCCCGGGCGGAACAACGAGATGTCCACGATCAGGTCCTCGAACCGCTCCGGCTGGAGCTTCTGGAGCAGCTCCCGCTGGCCCGGCGACTCGATCTGGAAGCAGCCCAGGGTGTCGCTCGCCCGGATCAGCTCGAACGTCGCGGGGTCGTCGAGCGGCACCTCGTCCAGGTCGACCTTCACGCCCTCGGTCCGGGCGACCTCGTCGAGGGCGTGCCGCATCGCCGAGAGCATCCGGACCCCGAGCACGTCGAGCTTGAGGAACCCGAGCAGCTCGACGTCGTCCTTGTCGGCCTGGACCATCCGGTGCCCCCGGAACGAGCGCTCGAGGGGCACGGTCCGGACGAGGTCGTCGCGGGAGAGGACGATCCCCGAGGGGTGGAGCGCGAGGTGGCGGGGGAACCCGTCGAGCCGCTCGGCCACCCGGAACAGCAGCTCGAGCTCGGCCGCCCGGAGGTTCGAGCCGGCGAGCTCGGGGAGGAGCTCGATGGCCCGGCCGATGTCCCCCGCCCCGATCCTGGGGAACGCCTTGGCCACCGCGTCGACCTCGACCTCGGGGAGCCCCAGGGCCTTCCCCACCTCCCGGATCGCCGCGCGCGCCCGGTAGGTCTCGACCATCGCGACGCAGGCCGCACGGTCGTCGCCGTGGCGCGAGAGGATCATGTCGTAGACGTCCTCGCGCCTGGCCGACTCCACGTCGACGTCGATGTCGGGGAGCTCGTCCCGGAGGTGGTTCACGAACCGCTCGAAGAGCAGCCCGTGCCGGAGCGGGTCGACGTCGGAGATCCCCGTGAGGTAGCAGACGAGCGAGCCCGCCGCCGAGCCCCGGCAGGCGCAGGCGATCCCCATCGCCCGGACGTCGGCGACGATGTCGGCGACCGCGAGGAAGTAGGCCGAGTAGCCCAGGCGGTGGATGGTCCCGAGCTCGAGGTCGAGCCGGTCCCGGACCTCGCGGGTGGGCCGCATCCCCCGCCGCTCGAGCCCCCGCCAGCACCGCTCGGCGAGGACCGAGGTCGCCGAGCGCCCGCCCTCCCCCTCGAACGTCGGGAACCGCGGCCGGCGGAGCCCGAGGTCGAACCGACAGGCCTCGGCGAGCTCGAGCGTCGCGTCGCAGAGGTCGGGCCGCTCGGCGAACAGCATCCGCATCGCCTCGGCCGGCTTCAGGTAGCCCTCGGCGTTCACCCGCCGGACGTTCCACGGGTTCAGGGGGACGAGCCTGCGCATGCAGTCGAGCGCGTCGGCCAGGAACGCGTCCTCCGGCACGAGGTAGCGGACGCCGTTCGTCGCGACGGCCCGGACCCCGAGCGCCTCGGCCAGGCGGAGGAGCGCGCGGATCTCCGCCCCCGAGGCCCGCTCCATCCGGTGCTGCACCGCGACCCACAGGCGCTCGCCGAACGCCTCGCGGAAGGGCTCCGCGGCGCGGCGGGCCGCGGCCGGGCGGCCCGAGGCCGCCAGGCGCCCCGGCGGGGAGGCCGGGCCCAGGAGGCAGGCCAGGCCGCGGGCGTGGGCGCAGACCTGCTCGGGCGCGACCCACGGGTCCCGCCGCTCCCCCACCGTCGTGTGGGCGTCGGTGATGAGCCGGCACAGCTCCGCGTAGCCATCCTCGTCCATCGCGAGCAGCACGACCTCGCCCTCGCCCGGGGGCGG
>DATMBJ010000241.1:0-6440 GCA_035559315.1 Actinomycetota bacterium | reverse complement strand
CTGCGGTTTTCGGTGGGCGCTGGAGGATTTGAACCTCCGACCTCTTCCGCGTCAAGGAAGCGCTCTCCCCCTGAGCTAAGCGCCCGGGCGCCGCTCATCTTACCGAGCGGCGGGAGAGGCGGGGAGCGGAATTGAACCGCTGTACGGGGTTTTGCAGACCCCTGCCTAACCACTCGGCCACCCCGCCGTGGCGGCCCCTCTCGGGCTCCACGACCAGTCTACGTGAACGGGGGCGGCCCGCAGGCCGCCCCTCGGGGAGCGGACGACGGGACTCGAACCCGCGACCCCCACCTTGGCAAGGTGGTGCTCTACCAACTGAGCCACGTCCGCACGGCGCCCCCGGAGGGGCTCCGCCCTCAGTCTATGAAGCCGCCGGCCCGGCTTCAACCGCCCAGGTCAGCCGCCCGGCTCGGGCCCGGACGGTCTCGCCCGCCTACCCCACGCCGGTCGAGCCGAACCCGCCCTCGCCCCGGGACGAGGGCGGCAGCTCCTCCACCCAGACCGGCTCCAGCTGGGCCACCGGCACCACCACGAGCTGGGCGATCCGGTCCCCCCGGGAGATCCGCACCGCGTGCTCGCGGTCGAGGTTCACCACGGCGCAGACGATCTCCCCGCGGTAGCCGGCGTCGATCAGGCCGGGGGCGTTGGCCATCGTGAGCCCGTGCTTCGAGGCCAGCCCGGAGCGGGGCAGCACGAACCCCGCGTGCCCCTCGGGGATCGCCACCGCGAGCCCCGTGGGCACCAGGGCCCGCCCGCCGGGTGCGACCTCGAGGTCCACGGCGGAGCGGAGGTCGAGCCCGGCGTCCCCGGGGTGGGCCCGCACCGGGAGCGGCATCCCCGGGTCGAGCCGCTTGAACGGCAGCTCGGTCATCGCTCCGCGAGGAGCGCCAGGCGGTTCCCGAAGGGGTCGCGGACGTACACGCGTTCGAAGAACCCCAGCTGCTCGCCGCCGTCCGGGCGGACCCCGTGCTCGGCCAGCCGCTCGAGGAGCGCCTCGAGGTCCGCGACCACCAGGGCGGCCAGCTCCTCGACCGGCCGGAACGGGACCTCGATGTCGAAGGCGAGCTGGACCCCGTGGCCGGCGGGCCCCTCCAGCCCGAGGACCTCACCGTAGAACCGGCGGGCCTCCGCCTCGCCGCCCTCCGGGACCCGCACCCGGAGCTCGTCCCCCTCGATCAGCCACACCGACATCCGCGCCTCCCTCCGAGGACCGGGGAGCGGGTGGGCCGGGAGGGAGGCCCGGCCCACCCGCCCGCGTCCGTCACGAGCAGCCGCTGGTCGACCCGCAGGCCGGGCAGACGTAGCAGGAGCCCGAGGGCTGCATCTTCGAGCCGCACGCGTAGCAGAGCGGTGCGTCCAGGGCCTGCAGCCCGGGCGCCGACCGCCCCGGCTCGACCACCGGGAGCTCGACCGGCGGCGCGGGATCCCCGGCGGCCTCCGGGCCCGACGTCCCCCTGCCGTCCGCCCCGCCGTTCGCGATCTCCTCCCTCCGCTCCTCCACCGAGCGGATCCCCAGGGCCTCCCGCTTCTCCTTCGGCAGGTAGTCGAGGGCGAGGCGCCGGAACACGTAGTCCACGAGGGAGCTCGCGAACCGGACGTCGGGGTCGTTCGTCATCCCCGACGGCTCGAACTTCATGTTCACGAACTTCGAGACGAACGCCTCGAGCGGCACCCCGTACTGGAGCCCGAGCGAGACCGCGATGGCGAAGGCGTCCATCACGCCCGAGAGCGTGGACCCCTGCTTGGAGACCTTGAGGAAGATCTCGCCGATCCCGTCGTCGGGGTACTCCCCGGCGGTGATGTAGCCCTCGGCCTCCCCCACGGAGAACGAGATGGTCCGCGAGGGCCGCGACCGCGGGAGGCGCTTCCGCACGGGCTCCCGGGCCTCGGCCGGCGCCGCGGCGGCCGCCGTCGCCTTCTTCTCGGCCTGGAGCGGCTGGGCGACCTTGCAGTTGTCGCGGTAGATGGCGATGGCCTTCAGCCCGAGCCGCCAGCCCTCGACGAAGAGCTGCTCCACCTCCTCCACCGTGACGTGCTCGGGCATGTTGACCGTGTTGTGGTTCACGACCCCGTTCCCCACGAAGGCGTGGGTGAGCGGCACCGAGACGTCGAACACCTCCCGCTCGCCCGCATCGGCCACCCGCTCGACGGGGCTGAAGTGCAGGCCGTCGCGGAGCACAGCCTCGAGCCAATCCGGCAGCCGGACCCCCGGCAGGCGTGCCACCCGCTCCAACGTCGAACGGCTGACGAAGCGGGTCCGCGGATCGAGCAGGAACCCGAAGGCGCTCCGGTCGCCGTGGCCGCCCCGGCCTGGCTTGCCGCGGGGGATCAGCTCGTAGAGCTGCCGTGCGGAGATGCCCGGCACGACGTCCGCGGCGTTGTTCCCGGGATCCGCCCGGAGCATCTCCGCGGCGCGCCTCCGCTTGGCTTCCTCGGCGAAGCCCACCAGCCGGATCAGGCGCTGCGCGTGCGGACCAGAGGCGTAGACCTCGTCGTAGACCTTCCCGTTCCCCGCGTTCCTCTTGGCGATCCGGGAGTGGACGACGCCCAGGTTCGTGAGCACCGCCTGGAGGTCGTCCAGGAGCTCGGGCGAGGCCACGCAGATCCCCCACTTCGGCGAAGACCCCACCCAGGTCACGTACGCGTCGAGCGAGAGACCCTGGAGGAACGCCAGGACGTGCGACCTCGGTGAGCGCAGGACGGCGTCCGGGATCCGCTTCTCGCCGGACCGCTCGCCGCAGCCCAGCCACCCGAGGAACTCCACGACGGTCTTCGAGGACACCGCCAGGGCCGGGCACCTCCCGGCGTGCCGGACCACGCGCGGCTCGAGCCCGAAGAGCTCCCGCCAGGCACGCCCCACCCGCGCGAGGACGCCCTCGTCGGCGTTCGTGATCGTCACCGTCCAGTTCGAGCGGGTCACGTGCCCCTCGGCCACGTACGCACCGAGGAGGAAGGCCAGCTCCTCGGTCATCTCGTCGGGCAGCCGCACCGCCTTCTGGGCGCCGTACGGCGCCGACGGGGTGAAGCCGTCGAGCCTGGCCGGGAGCGGCGACCACATCTCGGCTCCGTAGCGCACCGCCACCTGGTCGCCGACCCGGATCTCGTCGAGGGCCCGCCACTCGAGGCCCTCGTCGCCGGAGACCAGGAGCCGGTGGTTGGGCGTGCCCCTGATCCGGTGGCCGGAACGGAGCACGACCTCTCGCACCGGGCGCACCCCGCCGTAGTAGAAGGCATCGGTCTTCGCGACCCCGTCCAGCGAGGCCAGCGCCATCACATGCTCCCGGAAGCTGTCCGGACGCTCGCCCTGGTGGAGCGAACCGATCCGCACGAGCCCGTCCTCGGTCGTGAGGAGGGTCTCCCCCGTCACGCACTTGGAGATCGCCCCGCTGATGAACGGCTGCACCGCGGCCATCATCCGCACGTGCCCCATGTAGTGGATGGCGCGATCGCCCATCGAGGTGTCGAAGACCGGGTAGTGCTCCTCGCGCAGGTGCGGCGCCCCCACCACGGAGTTGTGCTCCATGATGTAGGCCACGATGTCCTCGACCTGGCTCGGGCTGTAGCCGAGGCGCGCGAGGGCCCGCGGGACGGTCTGGTTGACGATCTGCATCGTCCCACCGCCCACGAGCTTCTTGGTCTTCACCAGGGCGAGGTCGGGCTCGATCCCGGTCGTGTCGCAGTCCATCATGAGGCCGATGGTCCCCGTTGGCGCGAGGACCGTGGCCTGCGCGTTCCGGTACCCGTGCTCCTCGCCGAGGGCGATGGCCTCGTCCCAGGCCTGCTTCGCGGCGGAGAGCAGCGCCTCCGGCACGAGCTCGGCGTCGATCTGGTCGGCCGCCGCCCGGTGCTTGCGCATCACGCGGAGCATCGCGTCGCGGTTCGGCGGGAACCCGGCGAACGGGCCCATCACCTCGGCGATCCGGGCGCTCGTGCGGTAGGCCCACCCGGTCATGAGCGCGGTGATGGCCCCGGCCCAGGCCCGCCCGGCGTCGGAGTCGTAGGGGAGCCCGCGGGCCATGAGGAGCGCCCCCAGGTTCGCGTACCCCAGGCCGAGCTGGCGGAAGTCCTTGGCGTTCCGGGCGATCGCGTCGGTCGGGTAGTCGGAGTTCCCGACGATGATCTCCTGCGCGGTGAACACGATCTCGACCGCGTGCTTGAAGGCCGGCACGTCGAAGTTCCCCTCCCCGTCGAGGAACTTCATGAGGTTGAGCGAGGCCAGGTTGCACGCGGAGTTGTCGAGGTGCATGTACTCGCTGCACGGGTTGCTGGCGTTGATCCGGCCCGAGGCGGGGCAGGTGTGCCAGTCGTTGATCGTGGTGTCGTACTGCATCCCGGGGTCGGCGCACTCCCACGCGGCCTGGGCGATCTCGCGCATGAGGTCGCGGGCCCGGACCGTCTCGATGGTCTCGCCGGTGAGGACGGCCTTCAGCTTCCAGTCCCGGTCCTCGAGGTAGGCCTGCATGAACTCGTCGGTCACCCGGACCGAGTTGTTCGCGTTCTGGTACTGGATCGAGTAGCTGTCCCGCCCGTCGAGGTCCATGTCGAACCCGGCGTCGCGGAGCACCCGGGCCTTCCGCTCCTCGATCGCCTTGCACCAGATGAAGTCGCGGATGTCGGGGTGGTCGACGTTGAGGATCACCATCTTGGCGGCGCGCCGGGTCTTGCCGCCGGACTTGATCGTGCCGGCCGAGGCGTCGGCGCCCCGCATGAACGACACCGGCCCCGAGGCGGTCCCACCGCCCGCGAGGGGCTCCTTGGAGCTCCGGATCCTCGAGAGGTTCACGCCGGCGCCGGAGCCGCCCTTGAAGATGATCCCCTCCTCCACGTACCAGTTGAGGATGGAGGTCATCGTGTCCTCGACGGAGAGGATGAAGCAGTTGTGAACGCGGAGGTTGCCCGAGAGGTACTCGCCGCTCTCGGTCTGGATGTCGTACACGTCCATCCGACCGAGCCGCTCGATCCGGTCTACGACGAGGCGCTTCACGTCCCGGTGCGATCGGCCCCGCCGGCCCAGGAGCGCCTCGAGTTTCCGCTGCTTGGATGGATCGATGAACCCGATCTCCTCGGCGAAGATCTGCTGGTCCCCGACGTTCCCGATCGAGAGAGACCAGCACCCTCGGCGCCCCGGGCGGGGGTCCGCCTTCCAGCTCACCCTGGCGAAGACCCCGAACCTCGCCAGTAGCTGCTGAAGCCCGCGGACGAGCTCCTCGCTGATCATGTCCAGCCCGATGCGGCCGGAGCCGGGTCCCGTCCGGGACACGTATCCCTCGGCCTGGAAGAGGCTGCGGAGGTAGGCTGCGACCACGGGGAGGGGCGCAGTGAGCAGCTTCTCAGGCACCCGCATGTCCTCCCCCCGAGCAAGGAGCCCCCAACGCTCCACGAAGGAACGGAGCTTCTCCCCGTACAGGCGGATACGACGGCAGGACAGGGCCGGATCCTCCGTTGGGACCTTCCGTTCGTGCCGGTGGACGCCGGGGAGCACACGATCGAGCGCATCGAGCACCCATGCCCGCTCTTCCGGGGTTACCACCATCGCCTCGATCGTGAGCGACCGGTTGGTCCCGTGGTCGTAGCGACCGACGAACCCGTCCCCCTGCAGCCACCCCGCCAGCGCGGCCTCAGCGATCTGGCGGAGGTCGATCTCCCCATCTCCGAAGGAAACCCTCCGATGCCACTCCAGCTGATCGCCCGGGCGTAGCTCGCCGGCTTCGACGAACCTCCCCGACCCGTCCCCGCTGCAACGCCAGACGAGGTGATCGGGTGTGACATCCAGGACGTGCCCGGCCTTCGTGCGAATCCGGAGTACCTCCTTCACGCCGTTGTGCTTGACGGCAACGATCCGCGTAACGCCGTGTGCGTCATAGACCTTCCGTCCAACAGCCCCGCGCTCAACGAGTTGGCCGATCGGGACGAGGCCTTCCGGGGTACTGACTAGCGAGTCATAGGGCTGACACGCTGAGCACTGCTGAGGCGTGTTGGGGACCCCGACGTTGAACCAGACCGGGGAGTTGAACGCCGCCTTCTGGTTCACGAGCAGGTGGGCCAGCTCCTCGGCGAAGATCCTCCCGTCCTCGGCCGTGGCGAAGTAGCCGTCCTTCTCCCCCCACCCGCGGATCGTGTCGACCACCCGCGAGACGAGCTGGCGGACGCTCGACTCGCGCTGGGGGGTGCCGAGCGGGCCCCGGAAGTACTTCTGGGCGACGATGTTGGTGGCGTTCTGCGACCAGGTCTTGGGGAACTCCACGCCCCGCTGCTCGAACGCGTTCCCCCCCTCCTTGAAGTTGGGGATGACCGCGTCACGGATCTCCCACTCGACCTCGTCGAAGGGGTGGACCCCCTCCTTCGTGAAGTAGCGCCGGAACGTGAGCCCCGTGCGCGCCACCCCCACGTCTCCCTGCTTCGTCGCCACCGCGGACGCCCCCTTTCCTCGCTCGGGGAAG
>DATMBJ010000240.1:0-4397 GCA_035559315.1 Actinomycetota bacterium | reverse complement strand
TCCCGGTCCTGCCGGGCGAGCTGCTCGGCGCGCTCCGCCGCGAGGAGGGCATCCACGAACGGGTCGAGGTCGCCCTCGAGGACCTCGGGGAGCCGGTGGAGCGTGAGCTTGATCCGGTGGTCGGTGACCCGGTTCTCGGGGAAGTTGTAGGTGCGGATCTTCTCGGCCCGCTCCCCCGTCCCGACCTGGGAACGCCGGGCCTCGGCCTCCGCCGCCCGCGCCTCCTCCCGCGCGCGCTGGAGGAGCCGAGCCCGGAGGTAGCGCAGCGCCTTCTCCCGGTTCTGCGTCTGCGACCGCTCCTCCTGACAGGTGACGACGATGCCGGTGGGCTTGTGGGTGATCCGGACGGCGGAGTCGGTGGTGTTCACCGACTGCCCGCCGGGCCCGGAGCTCCGGAACACGTCCACCTCCAGGTCCTCCGGGCGGATCTCGACCTCCACCTCCTCCGCCTCTGGGAGGACGGCGACCGTGGCGGTCGAGGTGTGGATCCGGCCCGCCGACTCCGTCACCGGCACCCGCTGGACCCGGTGGACCCCGGACTCGTGCTTGAACCGGGAGTACGCCCCCCGGCCCCGGACCTCGAGCACCACCTCCTTGAACCCCCCGAGGTCGGAGGGCGAGGAGGACAGCACGTCGGTCCGGAACCCATGGCGTTCGGCGTACCGCCGGTACATCTCGAGGAGCTCCCCGGCCCAGAGCGCCGCCTCCTGGCCGCCGGCCCCGGCTCGGATCTCCACCACCACGTCCTTCTCGTCGTTGGGATCCCTCGGCACGAGCAGCAGCTCCAGCCGCTCCCGCAGCTCGGCGGCCCGGGCCTCGGCGCGCTCGGCCTCCTCCCGGAAGTAGGCCGCCATCTCGGGGTCGCGCTCGCGGCGGGCGAGCTCCCGGGCCTCCTCGAGCTGGCGGAGGACCGCGCGGTACTCCCGGTACGGTTCGACGATCTCGCGGAGCTCCGCGTAGACCTTCCCGAGCTCCCGCAGGCGTTCGGGCAGCGCGACGACGTCCGGGGAGGTCATCTCCCGCTCGACCTCCTCGAACCTCCGCTCGATCTCCTCCAGCCGCTGGTCCACGCCTCGATGGTACGGGACCGGCGCCCGTGCGGCGGAGGTGGAACCCCTCAGTCGTCCTCGTCCTCGAGGTCCAGGTCCAGGGGCGGGACCTCGAGCCCCGAGAGGTCCACCGTGTCCTCCCCGGCCCAGAGGTCCTCCGCGGGACCGCCCCCGAGGAGCTCGACGGGGCCGGGCTCGGACGTCGCGGTCGGTGCCGCCGCCGACGGGGCACGCTCGTCGGCCGCGGGTTCGGCGGCACGGGGGGTGGCGGGCTCGTCGGCGGCGGGCTCGATGGCCACCTCGAGCTCCCTGGCCACGTCGATCAGCCGCTCCTGCATCGAGCGGAGCTGGTCCACGAGGGAGCGCCGCCGCTCGGCGAGCCCGGCGAGCATCCGGTCGGCCTCCTCGCGGGCCCGCTCCAGGGCCTCGTGCCCGCGCTGGCGCGCCTCCTCGGCCCGCGCCTGCGCGTCGAGCCGGATCCGGTCGGCCTCGGCCCGCGCCTCCTCGACCATCCGTCGGGCCTCCTCCTTCGCCTCCCGAACGATGCGCTCGGCGTGTTGGTCGGCGGACCGGAGGAGCTCGGCGAGCCGCTCGGACACCTCCCGGTAGGGGTCGGGGCGGGCCTCGCGCTTCTCCCGGAGCGCGGCCTCGAGCTCCCGCTTGGCCTCGCGGAGCTGGTGCTCGAGGGCCTCCACGGCCTCCGCGACCGCGGAGAGGTAGTCGCGCACCTGGTCGGGGTCGTAGCCGCGGCGGACCGTCGCGAACTCCCGGCGGCGGATCTGGTCGGCCGACGGGAGCACCGGGAGGTCCAGCTCGGTGGCGTTCATGGACACCCTCCTCGGGACGTCTCGACGCGGGGGCCGCCCGCACCACTCTAGCCCCGACCAGCGCGGATGCAACGACCCCGGCCGGCCCGCGCGCCCTCGGTGGGCGCGTTCAGTGGGCCGGGGGCCCGCCGGCCTCGGCCTCGCGCCGGCGGACCTCGGCGAACGCCGCGATCGCCACCTCGATCTGGTCCCGCGCCGGTGGCTGGGTCGTGATCCTCTGGAGCCACAGCCCCGGGGCCATGAGGGCCCGGAGCGCAGGCGAGCGCGGGAAGCGGGCGCCGAGGCGGAGGAACTCGTAGGCCACGGCCGCGACGAGGGGGATCGCGAGGAGCCGCGAGCCGATGCGCCACCCGAGCGGCGGGTCCCCGAAGAGCGCGAACGCCAGGATCGTGAGGATCATGACGATCAGGAGGAAGTTCGTGCCGCAGCGGACGTGGACGGTCGGGTACCGGTCCACGGCCTCCGGCGTGAGCTCGTCGCCGTGCTCGAAGGCGGCGATGGTCTTGTGCTCGGCCCCGTGGTACTCGAACACCCGGCGGATCTCCGCGGTGCGGCCGATCAGCGCCAGGTACCCCAGGAACAGGAGGATCCGGAACACCCCCTCCAGGACGTTCGCCAGGAGCCCGGACCCGAGCCACCGGTCGGCCCAACCCAGGGCGGCCGCCGGCAGCGCGATGAACAGGCCGAGGAACAGGGCCACGGCCAGCGTCATCGAGATCGCCATCTGCCCCGACGACAGCCGCTCGTCCTCGGGCGCGGCCGCGTTGGCCGAGATCTGGAGGGCCCGCATCCCGATCCGGAGGGACTGGCCGAGGACCACGATCCCCCGGAGCCCCGGTTTCCCGAGCCACGGGAACCGCCGGGTCACCGGGTCGACGTCGTGGGACTCGAGGTGAATCCCGCCGTCGGGGCGGCGGACCGCCACGGCCCAGTGGTCCCGCCCCCGCATCATGACGCCCTCGATCACGGCCTGCCCGCCGTACAGGTGCTCCCGCGCTCCGGGCGCGGCCGCCCGGCCGGGCGAGCGAGCGGCGGGCTCGGCCATCGGGGCGCCGGTCAGGAGCCCCGCTTCGCGTACCGGCGCTGGAAGCGCTCCACGCGCCCGCCGGTGTCCACGAGCTTCTGCTTGCCCGTGTAGAACGGGTGGCACCGGGAGCACATCTCGACCCGCAGCTCGGGCTTCGTGGAGCGGGTCTGGAACGTGTTCCCGCAGGAGCAGTGGACCGTCGCCAGCACGTACTCGGGATGGATGCCCTTCTTCATCGTCGCCCCCATCTCGCGGCGCCGGCCTAGGCGCCCGGCGCCTTCGCGATCTCCCTCAGGAACTGCTCGTTGGACTTCGTGGCCCGGATCTTGTCGATCAGGAGCTCGATCGCGGCGGCCGGCTCGAGGGCGTGGAGCACCCGGCGGAGCTTCCACACGAGCGCCAGCTCCTCGGGCGGCATCAGGAGCTCCTCCTTCCGGGTCCCCGAGGCCTCGACGTTGATCGCCGGGAACAGCCGCTTCTCGGCGAGGGCCCGGTCCAGCCGGAGCTCCATGTTGCCGGTCCCCTTGAACTCCTCGAAGATCACCTCGTCCATCCGGGAGCCCGTCTCGACCAGGGCGCTCGCGATGATCGTGAGCGAGCCGCCCTCCTCGATGTTCCGCGCCGCACCGAAGAACCGCTTCGGCGGGTAGAGGGCGGTCGAGTCCACCCCGCCCGACAGGATCTTCCCGGAGGCCGGCGCCGCCAGGTTGTAGGCGCGCGCCAGGCGGGTGATCGAGTCGAGGAGGATCGCCACGTCCCGGCCCATCTCGGCCAGCCGCTTGGCCCGCTCGAGGACCAGCTCGGTGACCTGGATGTGCTGGTCGGCGGGCTTGTCGAAGGTCGAGTAGACGACCTCCGCCGCGGCCACCGTCCGCTGCCAGTCCGTGACCTCCTCCGGCCGCTCGTCGACCAGGAGCACGATCACGTGGGTCTCCGGCGAGGAGTGGAGGATCCCGTTCGCGATCTGCTTGAGGACCGTGGTCTTCCCGGCCTTGGGCGGCGAGACCACCATCCCCCGCTGGCCCTTCCCGATCGGGGCGATCATGTCGATGATCCGCTCGGTGATCGCGGTGGGCCCGCTCTCGAGGCGGAACCGCTCGTTCGGGAAGAGCGGCGTGAGCTTCTCGAAGTGGGGCCGCTGCTTGGCCTCCTCCGGGTCCAGGCCGTTCACGCTCTCGATCTGGAGGAGCGCGAAGTACTTCTCGTTGTCCTTGGGGTGGCGGACCTTCCCGGTGACGACGTCGCCCTTCCGCAGCATGAAGCGGCGGATCTGGGAGAGCGAGACGTAGATGTCCTCCGGCCCCGGCAGGTAGCCCGAGGTCCGAAGGAACCCGTAGCCCTCGGGGAGGATGTCGAGGATCCCGGTCGCGGTGGGGGCGTGGGCCAGCTCCTCGGCCCGCTCCTGCTCCTCGCGGAGCCGCCGCTCCTCGCGGAGCCGGCGCCGCTCCTCCCGGGACAGCCGCCGCCGCTCCCGCACCGGCGCGACCACCGCCC
>DATMBJ010000239.1:0-17081 GCA_035559315.1 Actinomycetota bacterium | reverse complement strand
CCCGAGATGAAGTTCGCGTGGGTCGAGCAGAGGAAGGCGACCACCCGGCCGAGGTCGGCCGGGTCGCCGGCCGGCCCCTCGATCCCGAGCTCCCGCATCCGATCGGTGGCGTGGGGGCCGGGGCAGACGAGGTTGAGCGTGATCCCCTCGGGGAACAGGTCCTGGGCCGCCGTCTTCGCCCACGCCCAGAGCGCCGTCCGGGCGGCGTTGGAGAGCACGAGCGTGGGGCTCGGCTGCTTGATGAAGTAGGAGGTCAGGAGGCAGATCCGTCCCCAGCCCGCGGCCCGCATGTGCGGGACGGCCTCGCGGACCAGGCGCACCGAGGTGAGGAAGTTCGCCTCCAGGGCCGCCCGGAGCTGGTCGTCGGTGACCTCCAGGGCCCGGCCCGGCGGGGGGCCGCCGGCGTTCCCGACCAGGATGTGGAGCCCCCCGAACCGCTCCACGGTCGCCTCCACGAGCCGCCGGGGCGCGTCGGGGGCCGTGACGTCGGCGGGGATCGCCAGCACGTCCCCCGGCATCGCCCGGGCCGCCTCGCGCAGCGGCCCCTCGTTCCTCGCG
The DNA here is from genome assembly GCA_035559315.1 of Actinomycetota bacterium. Lineage (GTDB taxonomy): Bacteria > Actinomycetota > UBA4738 > UBA4738 > HRBIN12 > DATLZM01. Next base: position 16,523 of record DATMBJ010000239.1, on the reverse strand, counting down.
CAGATCGCGACCGAGGCGCCCTCCTCGGCGAGGGCCGTCGCGACGGCCCGCCCCAGGCCCCTCGACGCCGCCGTCACGAGGGCCACGCGGCCGGCGATCCCGAGGTCCATCCCATCCTCCCGCGCGTCCGCCAGGCCGGTCGGCGCGGACGCCGGCCCTCATGCTAGCGGCCTGCGGCTCGCCACGGCGGCGGCCGCCGCCTAGCATGTCGGCGGCCGGAGGGCGGAGGAGGGAGCATGCTGCTCGAGGGGAAGCGCTTGTTGATCACGGGCGTCCTCACGCCCCAGAGCATCGCGTTCGCGGCGGCCCGCCTGGTCCAGGAGGAGGGCGCCGAGATCGTGCTCACGTCGTTCGGCCGCTCGATGAGCATCACCGAGAAGAGCGCCCGCCGGCTCCCCCGGCCGCCCGACGTCCTCGAGATGGACGCGAACGACCCCGACCAGGTCCGGGCGGTCGCGGCCGAGCTGGAGCGGCGGTGGGGGAGCCTCGACGGGCTGCTCCACGCGATCGCCTTCGCCCCCCAGGACGCCCTCGGGGGGAACTTCCTGCGGACGCCCTGGGAGAGCGTGGCGGTCGCGTTCCGGACCAGCGCCTACTCGCTCAAGGAGATCGCGGCCGCCCTGCTCCCGCTCCTGGAGGGGCGCCGCGCCTCGATCGTGTCGCTCGACTTCGACGCCTCGGTGGCCTGGCCCATCTACGACTGGATGGGGGTGTGCAAGGCGGGGCTCGAGGCCGTCACCCGCTACCTCGCCCGGGACCTCGGGCCGCGGGGGATCCGCGTGAACTGCGTCTCGGCCGGGCCGCTCCGCACCGTGGCCGCGAAGGGCATCCCGGGCTTCGACGCGCTGGCCGACGGCTGGGCAAAGCGGGCCCCGCTCGGGTGGGACCCGACCGACCCCACCCCGGTCGCGCGGGCCATCGCGTTCCTGCTGTCGGACTGGTCGGTCGGGATCACCGGGGAGATCGTCCACGTCGACGGCGGCTACCACGCGATGGGGGCCGACCTCGGGGCCGGGGAGGGCTGACGCACGGCGCGGCGTATGCTCGGTCCGTGCGAACCGAGGTACGGCTCACGAAGTACAGCCACGGCGCCGGTTGAGCGTGCAAGCTCGGTCCTCGTGACCTGGCCCAGGTCCTGGGCCTGCTCGCGACCCCGGCGATGCCGGAGGAGGTGCTGGTCTCCCTCGAGACCGGCGACGACGCCGCCGCCTACGCGCTCGACGAGCGGCGGGCGCTGCTCGCGAGCGTGGACTTCTTCACGCCCATCGTCGACGACCCCTACGACTGGGGGCGGATCGCGGCCGCCAACGCCTTCAGCGACATCTACGCGATGGGCGGCGAGCCCGCCCTGGCGCTGAACCTGGTCTCGTGGCCCGTCGAGGAGCTCCCGCTCGAGCTCCTCGGCGAGGTGCTCCGCGGCGGGGCCGACGTGGCGCGGGAGGCCGGGGCCGTGGTGGTCGGGGGCCACTCGATCACCGACCCCGAGCCCAAGTACGGCATGGTCGCCCTCGGGTTCGCGCCGCGGGACGGGCTGGTGCGGAACTCGACCGCGGTGGCGGGGGCCGGTCTGTTCCTCACGAAGCCCCTGGGCACCGGGATCATCTCGACCGCGATCAAGGCGGGGAAGGCGGGGCCCGAGCAGGTCCGGGCCGCGGTGGACGCGATGGTGGCCCTCAACGCCGCCGCCGCCCGGGCCATGGTCGCGGCCGGGGCCGAGGCGGCGACCGACGTCACGGGGTTCGGCCTCCTCGGGCACCTGCACGCGATGCTCCGGGCCTCGGGCCTCGCCGCCCGCGTCGACGCGTCCGCCGTGCCGCTCCTCCCGGGGGTGCTCGACCTGGCCAGGGCCGGCGTCGTCCCGGGCGGCACCCGGCGGAACCACGCGTTCGTCCGCGCTGCGGTCGCCTGGGGCGACCTCACCGAGCCCGAGCAGCTCGTCCTGGCCGACGCCCAGACCTCGGGGGGGCTCCTGATCGCGGCGACCGACCGCGAGGGCCTGGTCCGGGAGCTGGAGGCGCGGGGAACATCCTGGTGGGAGATCGGCGTTACCCTGGCCGGGGCCCCGGGGCGGGTCGAGGTGACCGGCCGGGTCCCCGGCTGACCCGAGCCTCGGGCGCCGGGGAACCGCACCCGCTTGGTAGACTTTGCACCTGCGAATGACGGAGCTGGATGGGGTGCTGTTCAAGGAGATCGTGGAGCACGGCCTCCGCGAGTTCCCCAACGAGGCCTGCGGGCTCCTGGCCGGCAGGGACGGGCAGGCCGTGCGCTTCTACCCGATGCGGAACGCCGACGCGAGCCCGGTGACCTACCGCCTCGACCCCCGCGAGCAGCTGCGGGTGTTCGACGAGCTCGAGCGGGAGGGGCTCGAGCTCTTCGGGATCGTCCACAGCCACACCCACAGCGAGCCCTACCCCTCCGAGACCGACCGCCGGCAGGCGTTCTACCCCGAGCCGCTGTACCTCATCCTGGGCCTCGCCGACCGCGAGCGCCCGGTGCTGCGGGCCTTCCGGATCGTCGAGGGCGAGGTCACCGAGGAGGAGCTGAGGATCGTATGAGCGCCCCGTTCACCGAGGAGCAGGTCCAGCGGTACGCGCGCCACATCATCCTGCCCTACATCGGCGGGGCGGGGCAGCGGAAGCTGCTCGACGCGAGCGTGCTCTGCATCGGGGCCGGCGGGCTCGGCTCCCCGGTCGCGATGTACCTCGCCGCCGCAGGCGTGGGGCGCCTGGGGATCCTCGACTTCGACCGGGTGGACCTCACGAACCTCCAGCGGCAGATCATCCACGGGACGAAGGACGTGGGGCGGTCGAAGGTGGAGTCCGCGGTGGACCGCCTCCGCGACATCAACCCCACGATCGAGATCGTCCCCTACGACACGCTGCTCACCTCGGAGAACGCCTTCGAGATCCTGGAGCCGTGGGACGTGATCGTGGACGGGACGGACAACTTCCCCGTCCGCTACCTGGTGAACGACGCGACCCAGATGCTCGGCAAGCCCCTCGTGTACGGCTCGATCTACCAGTTCGAGGGGCAGGCGACGGTGTTCATGCCGGGTCCCGAGACGCCGTGCTACCGCTGCCTGTTCCCCCAGCCCCCGCCGCCCGGGACCGTTCCCTCCTGCGCCGAGGGCGGGGTGTTCGGCGTGCTGCCGGGCATCATCGGGTCGATCCAGGCCACCGAGGCCATCAAGCTGATCACCGGGGTCGGGGAGCCCCTCGTGGGGCGCCTCCTCCTGTTCGATGCCCTCTCGATGGAGTTCACGACCGTGAAGCTCCGCTGGGACGCCGATTGCCCGGTGTGCGGCAAGGAGCCGTCGATCACCCAGCTGATCGACTACGAGCAGTTCTGCGGGGTCCCGGCCCGGCCGGACCCGGAGGCCTAGCGAGGAGGACGCCCAGGGCGATGGCGGTGCGCGTGAAGCTCCCGACGATCCTGCGGAAGCACGCCGGGGGGGAGGCCCAGGTCGAGGCCGAGGGCACGACCCTCCGCGAGGTGCTCAAGGACCTCGAGTCGCGCTACCCGGGCATCACCCGCAACGTCCTCACCGAGGACGGCGGGCTCCACCGTTTCATCAACGTCTACCTGAACGACGAGGACGTCCGCTACCTCGGGTCGCTCGAGACCGCGGTCCGGGACGGCGACACGGTCTCGATCCTGCCCGCGGTCGCCGGCGGGTAGGAAGCCGACCCAGGAAGCCTCGCCCGCTCCTCTCGTCGTGGTCGACGAGCTCGACTTGCGCGCGCTCCGCGTCCTGGTGCATGCTCGGATCCACCAGGGGGGCGGACCTACGGGGCGGTCGATGCCGGTCGGGGAAGGGTCGTGGACGGCCGCGCCACGGCAGGTGCGTGATCAGCCTCGCAGGTCCGCCGTTCGCGCCCAGGCTGGCATCGCCGAGCTTCCCGAGCGACCGATGCCGCCGATCCTCCCCCGGGGGCCCCCAGGCGGGGGTGTTGCGCTCAGCGTTCGGCGGATCGACCCGAGGAGGTGCTGAGCCGATGAGACGAGCGCGATGGATCCTCCCGGTCGCGGTGCTCTTGGCCCTGGCCGGGACGGCGGTTCCGGCGACAGCCTCGCACAACCCGGACGAGCACAGCGACAACATGCGGCTGCGGTTCACCTCCCCCAACGAGAGGCCGTTCCTCGCCGCAGGCCGGGGCATCAACTCCGACATGGCCTTCTGGGGGACCCGTCTGTACCAGGGCGACTACGGCGGGTTCCGGATCTTCGACATCTCGAACCCGTTCAGCCCGAAGCTCCTGTCCAGCTTCGACTGCGACGGTCCGCAGAACGACCCCGTGGTGTGGCAGAACCGGATCCTGCTCCTGGCGGTGGACCAGACGATGGCGGGCCCGGAGTGCGGGTCTGCACGCGTGCCCTTCACCACGCCGGACGCCTGGGAGGGCGTGAGGATCTTCGACGTGAGCAACCCGCGCCGCCCGAGGCAGGTGGGGGCCCTCTACCTGGACTGCGGGGCGCACACGATCACGCCCTACGGCCAGGTGGGGAACGAGCTGATCGTCTACGCGTCCTCCTACCCCCTGCGTCCCGGCCCCACCTGCGGCGAGTTCGCAGGGATCCCCCCGGGGGTATCGGGGCGCGACCCGCTCCACGGGGTGATCCAGGTGTTCGCGGTCCCGCTGAACAACCCGGCCGGGGCCTACGAGGTGGCGGAGCCGCCCATCACCTACCCGGGTGACCCGGACGGCCGGTTCGTCTGGTCCGAGCACGGGATCCCGTTCATCCCCGGCGTCCTGGAGTTCGCCGCCCGGGCCTGCCACGACATCGCGGTGTTCCGGGAGCTGAACCTCGCGGCCGGCGCCTGCAACGAGCAGCTCCAGCTGTGGAACATCGACCCGGGAACGGGGATCCCCGACACCGCCGACCCCGTCTGGGTGTTCGACGACGAGGAGGACGAGACGGGGATCACCGGGGACCCGGCCGACCCCGGCGTGGTCGTGGACTTCTGGCACTCGGCGGCCTTCTCGTGGGACGGGGAGGTCGTCGTGGGCATCGACGAGTCCTTCGGCGCTGGATGCCCGCCGACCACGCCGGTCTCGCATCACCCGGGGGACACCGGGCGGATGTTCTTCTTCGACGCCGCCACCGGCACGAAGCTGAGCCACTTCATGATCGACCGGGCCGTGGAGACCGACTACTGCTCGGCGCACCTCGGGAACGTCGTCCACACGAGGGACGGGTACTTCGCGGCCAACGCCTGGTACCTGGGCGGCGCCGACATCGTCGACTTCACGGACCCCACGGATCCGCAGGAGGTGGCCTTCTACGACATCGCGCCGGCGGGCGCGACCGGCGGGGACAACTGGTCCGCCTACTGGTACGCCCCGCCCCGCAAGGGGGCGAGCCTGGCCATCTTCACCACGGACGGCGTGCACAACCCGGCCACCGGCAGGGGCCTGGCCGTGTTCGAGGTGACCGGCCTGGGGATCCAGGACATCCCGCTCGGGCAGATGAACCCGCAATCGCAGGAGCGACTGCTGCGCTAGCAGGGGCACGGGAGGGGGGCTCCCGAGGGGCCCCCCTCCCTGCCGCTCTCGCCCGTACCGCCCTGGGATAATCGCTGCGTGCGCTTCGACGACATCCTCGACGCCATCGGGAACACGCCGCTCGTCGCCCTGCCGCGGATGAGCCCCAAGCCCGGTGTGCGGCTGTGGGGGAAGCTGGAGGGGCAGAACCCGACCGGCTCGCTCAAGGACCGGATCGCGAAGGCGATGATCGAGGCGGCGGAGGCCTCGGGGGAGCTCACCCCGGACAAGGTGATCCTCGAGCCGACCTCGGGGAACACCGGGATCTCCCTGGCCCTCGTGGCCCGGCGGAAGGGGTACCGGCTCACCGTCGTGATCCCGGACAACGCGAGCGAGGAGCGGATCCGGCTCCTGGAGCTGTTCGGGGCCGAGATCGTGCTCTCGCCGGGGGAGAAGGGGACGAACGGCTCGATCGAGGTGGCCCGGGCCATGGCCCGGGACCCCCGGTACTACATGCCGTTCCAGTACGGGAACCCGGCCAACCCCCGCGCCCACTACGAGGGGACGGGGGCGGAGATCCTCCGCGACCTCCCGGAGGTGACGCACTTCGTGGCCGGCCTGGGGACGGGGGGGACGCTCACCGGGGTGGGCCGGCGCCTCAAGGAGCACGACCCGGGGATCCAGGTGATCGCCGCCGAGCCCGAGCTCGGGGAGCTCGTGTACGGGCTCCGCTCGCTCGAGGAGGGGTTCATCCCGCCCGTCCTCGACGAGTCGGTCCTCGACCGGAAGTTCCTCGTGGGGTCCTCCGACGCCCTCCGCGCGACCAGGGAGCTCACCGAGCGCGAGGGGATCTTCGCGGGGATCTCCTCGGGGGCCGTGGTGCACGTGGCCCAGCGGGTCGCGGCGGAGATCGACCGGGGGGAGATCGTCTGCCTCCTCGCCGACGGCGGCTGGAAGTACCTCTCGACCGACGCGTGGTCCCCCGACCTCGAGCGGGCGGAGAAGACGGTCGCGGAGACCCTGTGGTGGTAGCGCGTGGCCGATAGCCGCCCCATCGGGATCTTCGACTCGGGGGTCGGGGGGCTCACCGTGGCCCGCGCCGTCCTCGACCTCCTCCCCCAGGAGCCCATCGTCTACCTGGGGGACGGGGCCCGGTTCCCCTACGGCCCGAGGCCCATCGAGGAGATCCGGCGGTTCGCCGTCGAGATCGCCGAGGACCTGGTCCGCCGGGACGTGAAGATGATCGTGGTGGCCTGCAACTCGGTGGAGGTGGCGGCGATCTCGGAGGTCACCGACGCCGCGGGGGTGCCGGTGATCGGGGTGATCGACCCCGGGGTGCGGGCCGCGGTCCGCGCCACGCGGAACGGGAGGATCGGGATGATCGGGACCGAGGCCACGGTGCGGAGCGGCGCCTACGAGCGGGCGGTGGCCGCGACCGGGGCCCGGGTCGAGCTGTTCACCCGGGCCTGCCCGGCGTTCGTGGAGCACGTCGAGCGGGGCGATACCTCGAGCGAGGAGCTCCTCGCGCTGGCCCGGGGCTACCTCGGGCCCCTCCGCGAGGCCGGGGTCGACACCCTGATCCTGGGCTGCACCCACTACCCGCTGCTGTCGGGGCTGATCTCGTACGTGATGGGCGATGGGGTGGTCCTGGTCTCCTCGGCCGAGGAGACGGCGAAGGACGTGTACGCGAGGCTCCTCCGCGAGGGGCTCCTCCGGGACGACCCCGAGCCCCCGACCCACGAGTGGCTCACCACCGGCGATCCGGAGGCGTTCCGCCGTCTGGTCCGGCGGTTCCTCGGCCCCGACGTGCACGACGTCCGGGTGGCCCGAGCGGTCCCCGTGGGAGGCGGCGCGTGGAGCTGATCGCGCTCGGCGTGGGGGGCTCGTGGTCCTCGCGGGGCGGGGGGACCAGCGGCTACCTGCTCCGCTCGGACGGGTTCAACCTCGTCGTGGACCTGGGCAGCGGGACCCTCGGCCGGCTCCAGGAGGTCGTCCCGGTCTCGGAGGTGCACGCGGTGCTCGTGACCCACGCCCATCCCGACCACTTCGTGGACCTCTACCCGCTGTTCTACGCCCGCTACTACGGGGAGCTCGGGCCGCCCGGGCTCCCGCTCCACGTCCCCACCGGGCTGTTCGACCTCGCGGCGGCGCTGGTGTCGCGGGAGAGCCGGGAGGGGATGGCCGTGGCGTTCGACGTCCGGGAGTTCGCGCCCGGCGAGGCGTTCGAGGTCGGCCCGTTCCGGGTGAAGAGCGAGCAGATGGAACACCTCGGGATCCCCGCGGCGGGGTTCCGGATCGAGGCGGACGACGGCGTGCTCGCCTACTCCGGCGACACCGGGCCCACCCCGGCGCTGGTCCGTCTGGCGGCCGGCGCGGACGTGCTGCTCTCCGAGGCCACCTGGCAGGACGACGACGACCTCAAACCCTTCCACCTGTCCGCCCGGCAGGCGGGGGAGCACGCGCGGGAGGCCGGGGTCGGGCGGCTCGTCCTCACCCACATCTGGCCCACCCACGACCCCGAGCGGTCCCGGGCGCAGGCGGCGGAGGCCTACGCCGGCCCGATCGACGTGGCGGTCGAGGGGATGCGGCTCGAGATCTGATGGGGCGACCCGATGGCCGCGGCCCCGCCGACCTCCGCCCGGTGCGGATCGAGCTGGGTTACCAGGGGTGGGCCGAGGGCTCGGTGCTGTTCGAGATGGGCCGCACCAGGATCCTGGCGGCCGCGAGCTACGACCCGCACCCTCCCCGGTTCCTCCAGGGGACCGGCCGCGGCTGGGTAACCGCCGAGTACTCGATGCTCCCCAGGGCCACGATGGAGCGCACCCCGCGGGAGGTGGCGAAGGGGCGGCCGTCGGGCAGGACCCACGAGATCCAGCGGCTGATCGGTCGATCGCTGCGGGCCGTCACCGACCTCGGGCGCCTGGGGGAGGGCACGATCTGGATCGACTGCGACGTGCTCCAGGCCGACGCCGGCACCCGCACCGCTTCCATCACGGCCGGCTACCTCGCGCTGGCCCTGGCCTGCCGGACCCTCCGCGAGCGCGGGGTGCTCGCCGACGACCCCCTCCGCGACTCGGTCTCCGCGGTCTCGGTCGGCATCGTGGACGGCGAGCCCCGGCTCGACCTCACGTACGAGGAGGACGCCGTCGCCGAGGTCGACCTGAACGTCGTGATGACCGGGTCCGGACGGCTCGTGGAGGTCCAGGGGACGGCGGAGGGCGAGCCGTTCACCCGGGCCGAGCTCGACGCCCTGGTCGACCTGGCGGAGGTGGGGACCCGGCGCCTGGCCGAGATCCAACGCGAAGCGCTCCGCGGCTGAGATGGGGTTCCCCGAGGTCCTGGCGATCGCCTCGCGGAACCCCGGGAAGCTCCGCGAGATCCTCCGGATCTGCGCCGACTGGCCGGTGCGGTGGCTGATCCCGGACCGCGATCCCGGCCCCTGGCCCGAGGTGCGCGAGGACGGTCGGAGCTACCTCGACAACGCCCGACGGAAAGCCCGGGCCACGGCGGAGGCCCTGGGGGTGCCGGCCCTGGCCGACGACTCCGGGATCGAGGTCGACGCGCTGGGCGGCGCGCCCGGGCCGCGCTCCGCCCGCTACGCGGGGGAGGGCGCGACCGACGAGGAGAACCTCCGCCAGCTGATCCGCGCGGTGGCCGGGGTGCCGCCGGGGGGGCGGACCGCGCGGTACCGCTGCGTGGCCGTGGTGGCGTGGCCGGACGGGCGGGAGGTCTGGGCGGAGGGGGTCTGCGAGGGGACGCTCGTGACGCGACCCCGCGGGACACGGGGGTTCGGCTACGACCCGATCTTCGTGCCCGCCGGATGGGAGGCCACGATGGCCGAGCTCTCCGACGAGGAGAAGGACCGGGTGAGCCATCGGGGTCGCGCGCTCCGCGCCCTGGCGGAGGTCCTCCGCGCGGCGTGAGGACGCGCTCCAGGGGCGCCCGGCCGAGCCCGGGGTGAGCGCGAGCGGCCGAGGGAGCGGGGCTCAAGCGGGACCCTCCGTGTGCCGACGCCTGGACCGTGGCACGCGCGCCGGATGCCGGCGAGGGGGGCGGGCCCCGCTCGCTCCACCTCCTCCTCAGGAGCGAGCGGTTCTTCGCTGCCCGGCCCCGCTGGGTCGTGTTCGCCGGGGGCGCGGTCCTCGCGGCCACCGTGGCGGTCGCCGACGCCCTCACCGGGCCCGACCTCGTGTTCGCGATCTTCTACCTGGTCCCGGTCGGCCTGGTGGCTTGGAACGCCGGCCGGGTCGCGGGGGTGCTCGCGGCGGCCGCCATCGCCTCGGCCTGGACCGGGACCCAGGTGGCGGCGGGCGAGCTCCCTGGGCCGCCGATCGCCGTCTGGAACGCCCTCGTCCGGACCGCGACGTTCGTCGTGGTCGCGTCCCTCCTCGCGACGATCCGGGAGATGCTCGACGGGGAGCGGCGGAGGGCCTCCCTGGAGCGGCGGGCGGCCGAGGACCTCCGCCAGCTGAACGCGCTGAAGGACACGCTGTTGCGGGCGGTTTCGCACGACCTCAAGGGCCCGATCGCCGCGGTCCTCGGCTCCGCGCAGACCCTCCGGCGGCGCCGAGCGCTCCGGCTCACCGCCGAGGAGGAGGCATCGCTCCTCGAGGCGATCGAGATGAGCGCGCGGAAGCTCGACCGCCTCCTGGACGACCTCCTCGACCTCGACCGTCTCCAGCGTGGGCTCCTGGAGCCCGAGCGGGCCCCGACCGACCTGGGCCGGCTCGCCGAGGCCGTGGTGGCGGAGGCCGCCGAGCTCGGGCCGCGCCCCGTCGAGGTGGTCTCCGACGGCACCATCGTGCTCCTCGATCGAGGGCTCGTCGAGCGGATCGTCGAGAACCTCGTGCGGAACGTGGCCCGGCACACGCCCCCCGGCACCCCGGTCCGCCTCACCGTCCACCGGTCCCGCGAACCCGAGGGCGTGCTGCTCACGGTGGAGGACGAAGGGCCGGGCGTCCCCGACGACCTCAAACCCGTGGTCTTCGAGCCCTTCCGGGGGGGGAGCGGCTCCTCCGCCGGGGCCGGGATCGGCCTCTCGCTCGTGGCCAGGTTCGCCGAGCTCCACGGCGGCCGGGCGTGGGTCGAGGATCGCCCCGGGGGCGGCGCACGGTTCCGGGTGTTGCTCCCCGGCCCGGTGGTGGGGGCGGCCGAGGCCGAGGGCCGCCCCCGGGCGGCCGTCGGGTAGTCCCACCGAACCGGTTCGAGGGGGTGGAACCGACCGGCGACGTCTGCTAGGGTCTGGCGCCGGTGCTTGGCCCCTCCACCAAGCGACGCGTCGCCTTCCCCCTGACCGTGCTGCTCGCCGGCGCGCTCGTGCTGGGCGCGCCGCGGCCGCCGCGGGCGGGGGCGGCCACCCTGCGGACCCGGCTCCTGCTCCTCATCAACCGAGCGCGGGAGGGCCACGGGGTACCGCCGCTGCGGCTCTCCGAGCGGCTCTCCGACGACGCGGAGCGGCACACCCGGGCCATGATCCGGCGCGACCGGCTCTTCCACACCGAGGACCTGTCCAGCGTGCTCCGCCCCTACCGCTGGCGGGTGTCGGGGGAGGTCCTGGGGTGCGCGCTCCGGCTCCACCGGCTGGTCCGGGCGTGGCTCGGCAGCCCGGAGCACCGGTCGATCCTCCTCGATCCCAGGTTCCGCCGGGTCGGGCTGGGGCCGGTCGCCACCAGGGAGGGGCGGAGCTGCGGGCCGGGCCTCCGCGTCTGGGCCACCGCGATCCTCTACGGCTGAGCGGCGCCGGCGCCGAGGCGGGCGCGCGACCGTAGACTGCGCGCGTGCCGATCCGCGAGGAAGGGGGCTACCCGCGGTTCTCGCGGGGCGAGATGGAAGCGCGCCGCGCGCGCCTCCTCGCGCTGGCCGAGGAGCACGGGTGCGCGCACCTCGTCCTGTACGGCGCGAACCGGGCGGGGTCGGCGGTGCCGTGGCTCACGGGCTGGCCCGTCACGCGGGAGGCCCTGGTGGTGGTGACGCCGGGGGAACGGGACGTCCTGCTCGTGCAGTTCCGTAACCACGTGCCCAACGCCCGGGTCCTCGCGCCCGACGCCGAGGTCCGTTGGGGCGGGCCCTCCACGGTCGCGGCCGCCGCTGCGATCCTCGCGGAGCGGGGGGCCGCGCGGAGCGCGGTCGGCGTCGTCGGTCCCCTCGGCCGGGCCGAGCACGAAGTCCTCGCGTCGGCGGTCGGGCGCGTCGTCCCGTTGGACGCGGGGTACACGCGCCTGCGGCTCGTGAAGTCGCCGGAGGAGATCGAGTGGACGAGGGTGGGCGCGGCCCTCACCGACCGGGCGGTGGAGGCCCTCCGGGAGCGCGCCGGCCCGGGCCGCACGGAGCGCGAGCTGGCCGCGATCGTGGAGGAGGCGTACGTGGCCGCCGGCGGGACCACGCACATCCACTACTTGGCCTCGACCCCCATGGCCCGTCCGGAGCGCTGCGCGCCGGCCCAGTTCCCCTCGGGCCGGACGCTCCAGCCGGGCGACGCGCTCCTCACCGAGATCAGCGCCTCGTTCTGGGACTACCCTGGGCAGGCCCTCCGCACGTTCACCGTGGCCGCCGACCCGACCCCGCTCTACCGGGACCTCCACGACGTGGCCCAGGCGGCCTTCGACGCGGTCCTCGCGAGGGTGCGGGCGGGCGCCCACGCCGTGGAGCTGGCGGAGGCCGCGTCGGTGATCGGGGAGGCCGGTTTCACCACCTGCGACGACCTCGTCCACGGGTTCGTGGGCGGGTACCTCCCCCCCGTCCTGGAGGGACCGAGCCCCGAGCGGGCGCCGGACATGGTCCTGGAGGCGGGGATGACGATCGTGATCCAGCCGAACGTGATCACCCCCGACCGATCCGCGGGGGTGCAGACGGGCGAACTCGTGCTCGTCACCCCGGCCGGCGCCGAGCGGCTCCACCGGCTCCCGCCCGGGCCCTTCCGGATCGGCGACGGGACCTGAAGGAGCCGCCCGGCTCCCACGGGATCCACGCCCGCTCCCGGGATCCACCCCCCTTGACCGGGGTCGGGCGTCTCCGGTAACGTCCGCGGTCGATCGTCTGCCTGTCCTATGGTCTGATGAACAGACTCCCCGGGGGCCTCGAGCCGATCGAACGGCGGAAGGTGTACGAGCTGGTCGCGGACCGGCTGCTGGCCGAGATCCGGGGCCAACGCCTCCGCCCCGGGGAGGCGCTCCCCACCGAGCGCGAGCTCGCCACCTCCTTCCGGGTCGGGAGGTCGTCGGTCCGGGAGGCCCTCCGGGTCCTGGAGTCCAAGGGAGTGATCCGGTCCACCGGGAGCGGGGGGTTCGAGGTGGCGACGCTCGCGAACCCCCTGAACAACTCGATCGACCTCCTGCTCGCGATGGAGGAGGTCGACGTCCCCGAGCTCTTCGAGGTCCGGAAGATCATCGAGGTGGAGATGGCGGGGCTCGCCGCCGAGCGCCGGTCGGCCGACGACCTCGCGGAGATGGAGGCCGCCCTGGAGGCGATGGAGGAGCACCTCGCCTCCGAGCAGGGGTACATCGGGGCCGACGTCCGCTTCCACCTCGCGGTGGTCCGGGCCAGCGGGAACCGGATCGCGCTCCGCATGATGGAGGCGATCCGGGGCGTCCTGAGCCAGGCCTTCCGCTCGATCTTCCACATCCCGGGCAGCCCGCAGCTCTCGACCGCGCAGCACCGCGAGATCTACGAGGCGATCCGGGCCGGCGACCCGACCGCGGCCCGGGCGCGGATGCTCGAGCACCTGGTCCGGGTGGAACGGGAGACCGAGGGGCTCCGGATCCGGGCCGCCGCGGACCAGGGGAGGGGTTGAGCGGTGGAAGTCGGCTTCATCGGGCTGGGGACGATGGGCGGGCGGATCGCCAAGCGCCTGCTCGACGCCGGGCACCGGGTCACGGGGTGGAACCGCACGCGCTCCAAGGCGGACCCGCTGATCGAGGCCGGGATGCGGTGGGCCGGCTCGCCCCGGGAGGTGGCCGAGGCCGCCGAGGTCACGTTCAGCATGCTCGCCGACTCGCGGGCGGTGGAGGCGGTGGCGTTGGGCGAGGACGGGATCGTGGCCGGCCTGGGCCCCGGCAAGGTGTACGTCGACATGAGCACCGTGAGCCCCGAGACCAGCCGGCGGATCGCGGAGGCCGTCGCCGCGAGGGGCGCGGCGATGCTCGACGCCCCGGTCTCGGGCAGCGTGAGCACCCTCGAGGAAGGACGGCTGTCGATCATGGTGGGGGGTGACCCGGAGGTCTACGAGCGCGTCCGCCCGGTGCTCCTCGACATCGGGCCGAAGGTCACCCGGGTCGGCGGGAACGGCCAGGCGGTCCTCATGAAGATCGCCACGAACCTCAGCCTGGCGGTCCAGATGCTCGCGTTCAGCGAGGGGGTGTTGCTCGCGGAGCGGAGCGGGATCCCCCGCGAGATCGCGGTCCGGGTGCTCCTGGAGAGCGTGATCGCCTCGCCCATGTTGCACTACCGCGGGCCCTTCGTCCTCGGGATGCCGGCCGAGGCCTGGTTCGACGTGAACATGATGCAGAAGGACATGCTGCTGGCCCTGGAGGCCGGCCGGCGGCTCGGCGTCCCCCTCCCCACGACCTCGATCACCAACGAGTTCCTGACGGCGGCCCGGGCCATGGGCTTCGAGAAGCAGGACTTCGCGGTCCTCTTCGAGGCCCTGGACCGGATGGCGGGTGGCGCGGAGCGGACCGCGGGGGAGGACCGGTGAGCCAACCGGCCCCGGCGCAGGGCACGGCGCCGGGCCTCGACCTCGTCGAGGCGTACCGGCGGATGCTCACGATCCGCCGCTTCGAGGAGCAGGTGAACGAGCTGTACCTCACGGCGAAGATGCCCGGGCTGGCCCACCTCTACATCGGGCAGGAGGCCGTGGCGGTCGGGGTCTGCGCCGCCCTCCGCCCCGACGACCTCATCACGAGCACCCACCGCGGCCACGGCCACTGCCTGGCGAAGGGAGCCCGGGTGGACCGGATGTTCGCCGAGCTCCTCGGCAAGGAGCCCGGCTACTGCCGGGGCAAGGGGGGGTCGATGCACATCGCCGACCCCGACACCGGCAACCTCGGGGCGAACGCCATCGTGGCGGGGAGCGTGGGGATCGCGGCGGGGGCGGCGCTCTCGTCCAAGGTCCTGGGCACCGGGAGGGTGGCGGTGTGCTTCTTCGGGGAGGGGGCGCTGGGCCAGGGGATCCTCTACGAGGTCATGAACATGGCCGCGCTGTGGCGGCTCCCCGTGGTCTTCGTCTGCGAGCACAACCTCTACAACGAGTACACGCACTTCTCGGAGACCACCGCGGGCGACGTGCTGGCCCGGCCGCGGGCGTTGGGCGTCGCGGCCGACGAGGTGGACGGTCAGGACGTGGAGGCGGTCCACGCGGCCGCCCGGGCCGCGGTGTCGGCGGCGCGCGCGGGGGAGGGGCCGCGGTTCCTCCTGTGCCACACCTATCGGTTCCTCGGGCACCACGTGGGGGACGTGGACCGCTCGTACTACCGCTCGAAGGAGGAGGAACGCCGGTGGCGTGAGGAGCGGGACCCGATCCGGATCGTCGCCGAGCGGCTCGAGGGGCGCCCGGGGGTGGACCTCGAGGCGATCGACGCGGCCGTGCGGGAGGAGGTCGCCGCCGGGGTCGCCTTCGCGCTCGAGGCTCCCTACCCGGACCCCAGCGAGGTGGATCTGCATGTCTACGCCTAGGGTCGAGCCCGCTCCCCCGGAGGCCGCCGGCATGCGCGAGATCACGATGGCGCGGGCGGTGAACGAGGCGATCGCCGAGGAGATGCGCCGCGATCCCTCGGTGATCCTCCTCGGCGAGGACGTGGCCGAAGCCGGCACGCCGTTCAAGGTCCTCTCGGGCCTGGTCCAGGAGTTCGGGACCGGGCGGGTGATCGACACGCCGATCTCCGAGGCGGGGTTCACCGGCATCGGGGTCGGCGCGGCGATGACCGGCCTGCGCCCGATCGTGGACGTGATGTTCGGCGACTTCATCACGCTCGCCATGGACCAGCTCGTGAACCAGGCGGCGAAGGTCCACTACATGTCCGGGGGGAAGCTGCGGGTGCCGCTCGTGGTGCGGACCACGCTCGGGGCCACCCGTCGATCCGCCGCGCAGCACAGCCAGAGCCTCCACGCGTGGCTGAGCCACGTGCCGGGGCTGAAGGTGGCGCTCCCGTCGACGCCCTACGACGCGAAGGGCCTGTGGAAGACGGCGATCCGCGACGACAACCCGGTGGTGGTGTTCGAGGACAAGATGATGTACCAGCTGGCCGGGCCCGTCCCCGAGGGGGAGTACACGATCCCCTTCGGGGTCGCCGACGTGAAGCGCGAGGGCTCCGACGTCACGATCGTCGCGACGAGCAGCATGGTCCAGGTCGCCCTGGAGGCGGCGCGGCTCCTCGAGGACGACGGGATCGACGCCGAGGTCGTGGACCCGCGCACGACCGTCCCCCTCGACCGCGAGGCCCTGGTCCGTTCGGCGGTCAAGACGGGCCGGGCGATCGTCGTGGACGAGGGGTACGAGCGCTACGGGGTCACCGCCGAGCTCGCCTCGGTGATCGCCGAGGGCGCCTTCTACCACCTCGACGCGCCGGTGCGACGGATCGGCGCCCGGGACGTACCGATCCCCTTCTCGCCGGTGCTCGAGGACGCCACCGTGCCGACCGCTGAGATGGTCGCGGCGGCGGCCCGGGAGCTGTGCGGGGCGTCGTGAGGATGGGCGGCGGATCGGGGCCGGGGGACGGGACGGACGGATGCGGGACGTGGTGATGCCGGCGCTGGGGATGGCCCAGGACTCGGGCCGGGTGGTGCGATGGCTGCGCGCGGAGGGCGACGAGGTCCGCGAAGGGGACCCGCTGGTCGAAGTGGAGACCGACAAGGTGACGGTCGAGATCGAGGCGCCCGCCGCCGGCACGCTCTGGGGCATCGCGGCCGCCGAGGGCGACGAGGTGCCCGTGGGGGTGGCGATCGCCAGGATCCTCGCCCCGGGCGAGCAACCCCCGGCCGGCGCCTCCGCGCCGGAGAGCGTGGCCGCCGGGGCGGCGGCGGACGCGGAGCCCGCGGCTGGTCCCC
>DATMBJ010000238.1:0-7541 GCA_035559315.1 Actinomycetota bacterium | reverse complement strand
CGAGGGCGGACGCCGCGGCGGCGACCCCCGGCGCGCCCGCGAGCCCGGCCGCGAGGGCGCCCGCGAGCGACGCGGTCACCACGGCCCGGGCGACGAGGGCCCAGCGGCTCCCCTCGCTCCCTCCCACCGGCGCGAGCGTATCGCGTGGAGGTCACTCGTAGGAATGCGCGGCGTCGGGGAAGTTCCCCTCCTCGACCTCCCGGGCGAAGGCCCGGGCGGCCTCGGCGATCGCGCCGCGGAGGTCCGCGTAGGCCTTGGCGAAGCGGGGGAGGCGCTCGTTGAGCCCCAGGAGGTCGTGGACCACGAGGACCTGCGCGTCGCAGTGCGGCCCGGCCCCGATCCCGATGGTGGGGACCCGGACGGCCTCGGTGATGGCCCGCCCGACCTGCGAGGGCATCCCCTCCAGGACGATGCTGAACACCCCGGCCTTCTCCAGGGCGTCGGCCTGCTCGCGGAGGCGGAGGGCGGCCTCCTCGGTCCGCCCCTGGACCCGGTAGCCGCCCATCGCGTGGACGAACTGCGGCGTGAGCCCGATGTGGCCCATCACCGGGATCCCGAGGTCGGTGAGGCGGTGCGTGAGCTCCACCTGGGCGCCCTCGATCTTCACGGCGTGGGCGCCGGCCTTCACGAACGCGACCGCGTTGCGGATCCCCTCCTCCAGGCTCGGCTGGTACGAACCGAACGGCATGTCCCCGACGACCATGGCGTTCCGCGCGCCGCGGGCGACGGCCCGGGTGTGGTGGAGCATCTCCTCCATCGTGACCGGGAGCGTGGTGTCGTAGCCGAGGACGTTGTTCCCCACGGAGTCCCCCACCAGGAGCACGGGGATCCCGGCCTCGTCGAGGATCCTGGCGGTCGGCGTGTCGTAGGCGGTGAGCATCACGAACCGCCGGCCCGCCTCCTTCCACGCCCGCAGGTCGTGGACGGTGACTGGCATCGCTCGCGCCTCCTTCCCTCGGGTGCACGGAGTGCACGGCTGTCGGGGCAAGTCTACGGCCGCCCCGGATGTCGGTGGGGGGTGCTAGGGTCGCCCCTCGGGAGAGCCGGTACACTCTGGACGTCCACTCCTGCTCCCCCCGAGGGGGCCGTCCAGACCAGAGGAGGTGGGTTGCGGCAGTACGAGGTCATGTGCATCCTGCCCGCCGACGCGGACGAGTCGGTCGTGGGCGGGGTCGTCGATCGCATCACGAAGGTCCTCCAGGAGCGGGGCGGGGGCGAGATCTCCGGCCTCGACCGGTGGGGCCGGAAGCGGCTCGCCTACCCCATCGCCAAGCAGACCGAGGGGTACTACCTGGTCGTGACCTTCAAGGCCGAGCCGGGGGCCATCGCGGAGCTCGATCGGACGCTCTCCCTGGCCGACGAGGTGCTCCGGCACAAGGTCGTGGTGCGGGCGGCGTAGCGGTGCGGGTCCTTCCCCCTCCCCGGCGGGCGCCATCCCCCGGCGGGGAGCGTCGGGGAGAGGTGGTGATGGAGATGGCGAGCGACAACCAAGTGATCATCGTCGGGAACCTGACCGACGACCCGGAGCTCCGGTACACGCCGAACGGCGCGGCCGTCTGCAAGTTCCGCGTCGCCGTGAACCGCCGGTTCCGCGACGAGGCGGGGCAGTGGAAGGACGGGGACACGTCGTACTTCACGGTGAACGCGTGGCGGAGCCTGGCCGAGAACATCGCGGAGTCGCTCACCCGAGGCACCCGCGTGGTGGTCGCGGGGCGGCTCCAGTGGCGTTCGTGGGAGACGCAGGACGGCGAGAAGCGGACCACCGTGGAGATCGAGGCCGACGAGGTCGGGCCGTCGCTCCGGTGGGCGACGGCGAAGGTCGAGCGGCAGACCCGGAGCGGCTCGGACTGGTCCGAGCGGGTCCCGGTGGGGGCCGCGGCCCCGGAGGAGGAGACGCCGCTCGACCCCGACGTGTGAGGACGCGGACCGGAAGCGAGGACCATGCCGACGACCAAGACCAAGAAGAAGAAGAAGGAGAAGGACGACAAGGGCTGGCAGAAGAAGCAGAAGAAGAAGGTCTGCATCTTCTGCAAGGAGAAGATCGACTACGTCGACTACAAGGACGTGGCGATGCTCCGGAAATTCATCTCCGAGCGCGGGAAGATCCGGGCCCGGCGGGTGACCGGGAACTGCGCCCAGCACCAGCGCGACGTGGCGGCGGCCATCAAGAACGCCCGGGAGATGGCCCTCCTCCCGTACTCGACGCGATGAGGGTCATCCTCCAGAAGCCCGTCGAGAACCTCGGCGCGCCCGGCGACGTCGTGGAGGTGGCCGACGGGTACGCCCGGAACTACCTGGTCCCGCGGGGCCTCGCGGTGAAGGCCACCAAGGGCGCGATGCGGCACGCCGAGAGCCTCCGGCGCGCGCACGAGGCCCGGATGGCGAAGGCCCGAGCCGAGGCGGAGGCGGCGGCCCAGCGGATCACCGCCGCCGCCCTCAGGATCCCGGCCAGGGTCGGCGAGGAGGGCAAGCTGTTCGGGTCCATCACCGCCGAGCAGATCGCGGAGGAGATCGAGCGCCAGACCGGGGTCGCGGTCGACCGGCACGACGTCCGGCTCGAGCAGCCCATCCGCAGCGTCGGGGTCCACGAGGTCCGGGTGCACCTCTTCGCCGGCGTGGACCCGGTCGTCCAGGTCGAGGTCGTCCCGGCGGAGTAGCGCCGGGCTCGGGGAGCCCCCCGGGGCCCCGTGCCCCCGCTCGGTGTCTCCTGCCTCCGCCCGTGCCCCGGCTCGGCCGCCCCGAGTGTCAGAGCCGGGAGGTACTACACACCTGTCCACAGGGTTTTCCACATGTGGAGAGGCTGGTCGTGACGGGTGTGACAAGGAATCTCCCGGGCCGACCTGGGTGGGCGGTATCCACACCCCGGTTTCGGATGCGCTGTGGAGAGCCGGCCCCTAGGCTCTCCCCGCCGTCCCAGGCTCGGAGAGGGGGGAGGTAGCCGTGGCGCGAGCCGCCGACGAGGTCCGGAGGCTGCGGCCGGAGCGGGTGCCACCGCAGAACGTCGAGGCCGAGCAGAGCGTCCTGGGCTCGATGATGCTCTCGGCCGAGGCCATCGCCGACGTCGTCGAGGTGCTCCAGCCCGAGGACTTCTACCGGGCCGCCCACGGGAAGATCTTCGAGACCCTCCGGGGGCTCTACGCGCGGGGGGAGCCGGTCGACGTGGTGACCGCGGTGGAGGCTCTCAAGCGGGCCGGGATCCTCGAGGAGGTCGGAGGCCCGCTCTACATCCGGGACCTCGTGGACCAGGTGCCCACGCCCGCCGCGGCGGCCCACTACGCCCGGATCGTGGCCCAGACCGCCCTCCTCCGCCGGTTGATCCGGGCGGCCGGCGACATCATGGAGATGGCCTACGGGGCGCCGGAGGACCCGGAGCGGGTCGCCGACGAGGCCGAGCAGCGGATCTACGAGGTCGCCCGCCGGGACGACCGGGAGGAGATCGTGCGGATCCGCGACCTGGTCGACCAGGCGATGATCGACCTCGAGCACATCCAGAACCGGGAGGCCCCCTACGCCGGCATCCCCACGGGCTTCCGCGACCTCGACACGCTCCTCTCGGGGCTCCAGAGGGGGAACCTGATCGTGGTCGCCGCCCGGCCCGGCGTCGGGAAGTCCTCGTTCGTCACGAACGTCGCCCGGAACATCGCGGTCGCCGGCCACCCGGTCGCGTTGTTCTCGCTCGAGATGTCGCGGTGGGAGATCGGGATGCGCCTGCTCTGCGGGGAGGCCCGGGTGCCCTGGGACCGGATCCGGAACAAGCGGGTGGGGGCCGACGACTGGTCGCGGGTGGTCCAGGCCGCGGAGGTGCTCTACGACATCCCCCTCTCGATCGTGGACTCCGGCAACGTGACGATCGTGGACATCCGCGCCAAGGCCCGGCGGATGCGCACCAGCAAGCAGGGGCTCGACCTCATCATCGTCGACTACCTCCAGCTCATGACCCACCACCGGCGGGTGGAGAACCGCCAGCAGGAGATCGCCGAGATCAGCCGGAGCCTGAAGCTCCTCGCGAAGGAGCTCGACATCCCGGTGATCGCGGTCTCCCAGCTCAACCGGGACCCCGAGCGACGCCAGGACAAGCGGCCCCAGCTCTCGGACCTCCGCGAATGCGTGGTCGGGGACACGCTCGTGTGGCTGGCCGATGGCCGGCGCGTCCCGATCCGCGAGCTGGTCGGCACGCGTCCCGACGTGCTCGCGATGTCTCCCGAGGGGCGGATCGTGACCGCGAAGAGCGACCTCGTATGGGAGGTCGGCGTCCGACCCACCTTCCGCGTCACGCTCGCGAGCGGACGGACGATCCGCGCGACGGCGGACCACCGCCTCTACGGGGCGAGCGGCTGGGTGCGGATCGCCGATCTCCGCGTCGGCGACCGGGTCGCCGTCGCTCGGTGCGTGCCCGAGCCGGAGGACCCGATCGAGTGGCCGGACCTGCAGGTCGCACTGCTCGGTCAGATGGTGGGGGATGGGAGCTACCTGAACAACGCTCCCATGCGGTACACGACGGGCTCGGAAGAGAACAGCCGGATCGTACGGACGGCAGCGGAAGAGCTCTTCGGCGCGAAGGTCGTGCGGTACGCGGGAAGGGGCGCATGGCATCAGCTCCTGATCAGCGGCAACGGGAACCGCTGGCAGCCTCGAGGCGTCAACGCCTGGCTGCGCGAACTCGGCATCTTCGGACAGCGATCCCACGAGAAACGTCTCCCCAGGGAGGCCTTCCGTCTCTCCAACCGTCAGGTCGCGCTCCTCCTCCGACACCTCTGGGCGACGGACGGCTCCATCTCGACGCGGAAGGCCGGCCGAGGGGCGCACCGCATCTACTTCTCGACGGCGAGCCCGGGCCTCGCCTGGGACGTGGCTGGTCTCCTGCTCAGGCTGGGGGTGGTCGCCCGAGTTCGCCGGGCGCATCCAGGGACGGGACGTCCGTGGTTCACCGTCGACGTGTCCGGCCGCGATCAGCAGCTCCGCTTCCTGGCCACGGTGGGGGGGTTCGGCGAGCGTGCGGCTGCAGCGGCCACGCTGCGCGATGCGATCGTGGGCCGCAGGAGCGGGAGCAACGTGGATACCCTCCCCCGAGAGGTGTTCGAGCAGGTTCGGGAAGCGATGGTGGAGCGAGGGTTGACGCGGCAGGCCTTGGCCACGGCGAGGGGCGTCACGAAGGTGGATCTACGATCGCGCTTCGCGCCCTCCCGTGCGCTGATCGACGAATACGCGGAGGCCTTGGACGACGACGGCCTTCGAGCGTGGGCCAACAGCGACCTGTTCTGGGATCGAGTCGTCAGCGTAGAGCGGCTGGGAGACGAGGTGGTATTTGATATGACAGTACCGGGCCCCGCGAGCTGGCTGGCAGACGGAATCGTTACTCATAATTCGGGAGCTATCGAGCAGGATTCGGACGTCGTGATGTTCATCCACCGCGACGACCTGGACCCCGCCAAGAAGGGGGTCGCCGACATCATCGTGGCCAAGCACCGGAACGGCCCCACGGGGACCGTGCCGCTCACGTTCCTCCCCGAGCTCACCCAGTTCCGGAACCACTTCCCCGGTGAGCAGTGAGCGGACCGTGAGCGGGCCCGGGCGGGTGGCGGGGCCGGCCGACGGACGCCGCGTCCGGGCCATCCACCGCCGGCTCCTCCGCCTCTACGGGGCCCTCGAGCCGCCGCGGAGGACCGATCCGCTCGAGGAGCTCGTCTTCACCGTGCTCTCCCAGAACACGAGCGACGCGAACAGCTCCCGCGCCTACGCCTCGCTGCGGGAGCGGTTCCCGACCTGGGAGGAGCTCGCCGCCGCCCGGCCCGAGGACGTGGCCGACGCGATCAGGGTGGGCGGGCTGGCCCGGATCAAGGCGGCTCGGATCCTCGCCATCCTCGGGGAGATCCGCCGGCGCGAGGGGCGGCTGGACCTCTCCTGGATGCGCCGGGCACCGGACGAGGAGGTCCGGGCGTACCTCTCCTCGCTCCCCGGGGTCGGGCCGAAGACCGTGGCGGTCGTGCTCGCCTTCTCCCTGGGGCGCCCCGCGATGCCCGTCGACACCCACGTCCACCGGGTCTCGCGGCGGCTCGGCCTGATCCCGCCCCGGGCGAGCGCGGAGGCCGCGCACGGGATCCTCGAGGAGCTCGTGCCGCCGGAGCTCCGCGTGGAGCTGCACGTCGGGTTGATCCGGCTGGGGAGGGAGGTGTGCGTCTCCCGCCGCCCGCGCTGCGAGGCGTGCCCCCTGGCTGACCTCTGCCCGACGGCGCCCGCCTACCTCGGCGGGCCCGTCGGGCGGCGACGGGGCGGGGCGGATACGCGGGGATCGCGCTCGCCTGGGGCGGAGACCGGGGGATCGCCCCCGCCTGGAGGGCGAAGAGCAGGGCGCCGCGCTGCCGCGCGGCGCCCTTCCTCATCGAGCGGGTGAGGGGAATCGAACCCCCGCCTCGAGCTTGGGAAGCTCGCGTTCTACCATTGAACTACACCCGCACGGCGTCCCGCGGCCCTGCGGCCGGCGGACCCACCGGACCCAAGTGTAGCGGGCCGGGGCGGTCGCGTGCGACCCGGCGTCCCCGCTCGCGTTCCTGCTAGCGTTCACTGCCCGAGATGGACGAGCGGGACCCGGGGTTCTGGCCCCACGTGCTCGGCCTCCTCACCGACGGGGGTTCGCTCTCCGTGGAAGAGGCGGCCGCCGCGATGCGGGCGATCATGGAGGGCCTCGCGACGCCGGCGCAGATCGGCGGGTTCCTCATCGCGCTCCGGGCCAAGGGGCCGACGGTCGACGAACTCGAGGGCCTGGCGCGGACCGCGCTCGAGCTGGCGCGGCCGGTCCGCGCGCCGGGCCCCGTCCTCGACACGTGCGGCACCGGCGGCGACCGGGCGGGGACCTTCAACATCTCGACCCTGGGCGCGATCGTCGCGGCGGCGGCGGGCGCGACGGTGGCGAAGCACGGGAACCGGGCCGCCTCCTCCCGCTGCGGCTCCGCCGACCTGCTCGAGTCCCTCGGGGTCCGGATCGACCTGGGGCCGGAGGGGGTCGAGCGGTGCCTGGCCGAGGCCGGCATCGGCTTCATGTTCGCCCCGGTCTTCCACCCGGCCGCGGCCCACGCGGCGCCGGTCCGCCGCGAGCTCCGGATCCCGACGGTGTTCAACTTCCTGGGCCCGCTCACGAACCCGGCACGCCCGGCGGCCCAGGTCGTGGGGGTCTCGGACCCCCGGATGCTCCCGCTCGTCGCCCAGGTCCTGGCCCGCCGGGGCACCCGGGCCAAGGTGGTCCGCGGGGAGGACGGGCTCGACGAGCTCACCACCACCGGCCCCACCGTCGTCCTCGACGTCCGGGACGGCGCGGTCGCGGAGGGGAGCCTGGACCCCGCGGCGCTGGGCCTGGCCCGGGCCGCGCCCGACGACCTCCGCGGGGGCGACGCGGAGGAGAACGTGCGGATCGCGCGGTCGGTCCTCGCGGGCGAGGGGGGGCCCCGGCGCGACGTCGTGCTCCTGAACGCCGGGGTCGCCCTGGAGGTGGCCGGCCGAGCGGCGAGCGTCGAGGAGGGCCTCGAGCTCGCGGCGCGGGCCATCGA